>JAHAAN010000025.1 GCA_018376855.1 Clostridiales bacterium
GGGGGGGTAATAAAAATGAACTTGCAGAGAGGCCGCCCTCCGAAGCTGGGAAAGACTAAAAATGTTGTTTTGCAGCTGCATATTACGGAAGACACGGCGTATAAGCTGAAAACGTGTGCCGAGAGACTGAGCAAATCGCGAACGGAAGTAATAGAAATGGGGATTGATGCAATCTATGATCCCAAAGGCTTGATAAAGCTTTTCCATTGCATTTTCGGGGATAAGTCAATGTGCGATGAGTAAATGGGAGATTGTTTTTATAGGTTTAAGATATGAAAAAAGCCGTCTGGATCAGACGGCTTATAATATTTTTAACAGCTGATAAGCTGTAAGAGGGGAGCCTCTGCGCTGTTTTGTAGTGTGGAACAGCGGAGTGATTTACAGCTGGCCTTCCTGATAAAACTGTTTCAGCTCATTCATGTTGATCTCCAGCACAGAGCAGATTTTTACGATCGTAACCAGCTTAGGTTCGGAAAGGCCGCGTTCAATGTTGCTGATAGATCTGTCGCTTATGCTGCACAGCTCGGCAAGATCTTCGCGGCTAAGATGCCTGCTTGTGCGCGCAGTGCGGATTTTGTTTCCCATTGCTTCAAAGTTATACATAATTATCCCCTCATTCGTTATTATTTTAACTTAAATTATAAGTAAGGAACAGGAATTGGACTTACAAATTATGGATATTTTGCGTGCAAATGAAATATAAAAGCCGAATTTTTGGCGTCAGATGCGAAAATGCTGGTTGACATGGTAAAAATGCGCTCTAACATTATTATACACAAAATATGAAAAATATGAAAAGAGGGAATAGGCGGGGAGAAAAATAGTTGAATATGTTTTTTTGTGAGGGTATTTTTGAGTTAGACATATGTAAAAGCTGATAATTTCTTGTTATTATTTTTAAGAAAAAAATACTCACACATTGGCTATTCTGAATGTTTAAAATAGTAAATTAGCAGCTGCAATGTAATTTGTTGTTTTTTATGATTTCAATTTAAAAATTGGAATATTCCATAATGTTTTGAATTGCTTTGGTTTGATGACTGCTGCACGCTGATGCGAACAAAGCGGGATAAATCAACTGCATGAAAAACGGCGCATTGATATCGTTTTCTTGCTGTGAAGAAAGATGTGAAATAAATGTTTAGAAGGCTATTGGAAACAAGGGTGAAAGGCTGCAGGCGCGGGGGAGCTTTGTTTTTAGTGTTGGCTATGTGCCTGACGCTGCTGCCCGTTCGTTTGTTTGCCGCGCAAGAGACGCTTGCGGTGCGGGATGCGGAGACAAAAACGCTGACCGTTGCAAATGCGGCGAAGATAGACGCGGGCGCGCTTGCGGCTATGGAAATTCAGACTTCGGACGGGGCGGCGGTTACATATGCGGAGATTCAAAACAAGGTGGAAAGCCTGGTGCTGGAGGATGTGGCGGCGCTTGAAGGCCGAGGTCTTTTTGCGAAGCTTACACAGCTGAAGCATGTCAGCGCAGCGGGGGCGGATACGATCGGCCAGTACACGTTCAGCGACTGCCGGAAGTTAGCGAATATTGAAATCACGGGCAGGAGCAAGGAGAGCGGCGTGTATCAAGAGGGTGAAGAGATCAAGATCCGGTTTGTGCCTGCCGAAGGGTATCTGATCAAAGCGATAACGATTGACAGAGAGCTTATGCCCAAGGATTGGGACGGGCGGATCGTGATGGATCGGGATCATGAGGTGATCGTGGCGACCGTTCGCGCGGGCGGCGACATTCAGCCGACCGGAGATCAAAGCGCTGTTATAATCCTTGGAGCGCTGCTTGCGGCTGTGTCGGCAGCCTGCGTGACAGCGGGGAAAAGAAAGGCCGTTCGGAAATAAGGAAAAGCGCATGAAAGGCTTTTAAACAGAAAACCGCCCTCGGCATGGCGCCGGGGGCGGTTTTTGTCGCATGTTTTTTATTCCTCTTCGCTCTTGTTAAAGACGGGGAAGCAGCTGTAGGTTTGATCCATGATAGACCAATAGGGAACCAAGGAATAACTGGGTTCGCCCTCCACGCTGAAAACGAGATCCTTTTGCAGCTTGAGGCGTGAGAGGAAATCTTCACAGCTCATGGCAAGGCGGATCGTTAGCTCTTCGCCGTCGGCTACCAGCTCGCGGGGAGTGGGCGTCATGTCGGCAGACTGCGCGGCGCTCTCATCCGGCGTGCAGGATTCGTTCAAGGGACCCTGAAGCGCCATGAGGATCGGGCCGTATTCAAACGCATAGCGGGAGAAGCCCTTTACGCGGTTCTGCCCCACATAGCGGGAGGCCTTCATCTGCATAGGCAGGCGGAAGGAAACGGTGTCGCCGTCCGTCCATTCGCGGTTTAAGGACACATAGCTTCCGGGCTTTCCGACAGCGACGCAGGAGCCGTTGAGAAGGATCTCGGTTTCCGCGGTAAGCCATGAGGGAACGCGTACGCGCAGGTTCATTCTGCCGCCCTCGGGGGCCGAAACGGTGAGCGCAACGGTCTCCTCATAGGGGAAGCGGGTGGAGCAGGTCAGGCGGTAGGGGCGATCCTCCACCGTGAATTCGATGCTGGAAGCGGCAAACTGGTTCAGATAAGCGCCGTCCTCTGTAAGCATATAGATGTATTGCGGAAGCTGGCCGAACAGCATAGTCGCCTGAATTTCGCAGCAGGTGTTAAAGCGGCCGAGCGGGAATTTGCGCGCGTCCATCTGGTTGAAATAGCGGATTCTGCCGTCCTCGCCCTGGCAGGCAAAGACGATACTGTACAGGCTCTGTTCGATATGCGAGGCATACAGCTCATTGTCCGGCTCAAGCTGGTGCAGACGGTAGTTCAGATCGATCCAGAATACGTTGCCGCAGGTTTCATAGATGCAGTTGGGCAGGTTGGAGATCAGCTGCGATTTCGGAGCGCATTCAAAGTGCTCGCAGACGCTGATGCCGCCGCCGATATTCTGGAAATATTCGTGATAGATCTTCCATGCGCCGCGGCAGGCTTTGAGATATTTTTCCATGCCGGTGGCGGTGTACTGCTCAAAGTATGCGCAGATGCTGGTGAGCAGATAGTTGTGGGGGCGGTTGAGCGTGAAGCGATAGACGGCTTCCGGAATGCCGGCGTCAAGATATTCCATCCACCAGTCAAGGTCGTAATATTTCATATTGGTGATAATATCCTGCGGCACGCCTGCGGGAGAATGGTACATTAAAGGCCCGGCGATGCTGCCCTGAATGGCCATGCTGTCTAACAGCATATGGGGGAGATACTGCTCCGCGCTGTTGAACCAATCGTAGAATTTGCGCATGATCGGGTACACGTCTGTAAAGCCCGCGGAACCTGCGGCCAGCATTCCCTTGGTGAACATGGCGCGGTCGTAGTTCTTCTGTTCGCCCTTGCTCGTCCACGGCCATGGCATATGATCCCAAAGCTTATAGTTGCAGCTGTCATAGGGCATCAGATAGCCGTTATCGCTGCCGTATTGGCGGCGCTCAACGGTGTCGATGATTTCGCGGACGGCGGTGCGGAATTCCGGCACCTCTCGGTAGCGAAGCGTGTTGCCCATGCCCAGCAGCATACGCCCTTCGTTGGAGGCAACGAGGATATCCACCCAAATGCGATGCGGGTCCTTGCTGTCGATCCAAAGCGGTTTTTCCAAGCAGTCCTTTAAGTAGGTGATGTTGCGCTCGAAGGCGGTGAGAAATACGCCCTTATGCAGCTCTACGCCATGCATGGGCACTTTGCCGGGCAGCGTTACGGGGCGCCACTGCGAGGGATCGGTATAGGCAGCGTTGCCGTCCTTCATGGCGTTCACTTCTGCGTCGGTGTGCGCGTTCATAACGGTCAGCACGCACGGGCGGTTTTCTACAACGAAATGATCCACGCCGATGCGGCGGTCAAGCGCGAGGGCGTTTGCCTGCCCTAAAACGCGCAGGGTCAGCACATGGAAGCTTTCGCCCGTGAGATCCTCACAGGAAAACAGAAGCGTATCCGGCTGCGCGGTTTCGCGGTAGCAGTCAATAATTCCGCGGCTCTGGTGGTCGATAAAAAGCTCAAGCTTTCCGCATTCGGGGCCGGTTTCACCGTAGAAGCGCACCGTGCTGCCCAAGAAGTACAGCTCTGCTTCATCGCCGACTTCGCGGGAGCAGACGAGACTGCCGCGGTCTTCAAAGCCGAAGGTATAGTGTGCAAACGCCATGTTGCGGTTGTGGATCGTGCGATATTTTCCGGGCGTTCCGTAAGCAATGATCTTGTCGACCTCGATACTGTGCTTTTCGTCGCTGCAGGTAACGAGGCGCAGCGTATGCTCGCCCTGCTCCAGCTCGCCGGAGTCAAAGGCAAGCGTTGTCTGCTTTTCGGGGAAGGCGCTTAGATCTACCGTGCGGATGTATTTGCCGTCAATATATACCTCGGCGGAGCCCATCATTCCCGGGTCGTTAAGAGAGGTGTACCATTCTAAACGGTTGCAGCCGCTGAAGGTGCATTCGGCCGAGGCGCCCGCTTCCGTTGAAACGGAGGAGGAGTTGTTGAAAATTCCGTAGCGGCGGGGAAGCAGCCTGCGGTGATCCCAACGGCCGCTGAAGGTCATTTCGGTGTTATTCATAAGCTGAATATCGTTGTTCATGCCATTCATTCCTTTCGTGGTTTGCGTTTGTTTTTATTATAGCCTCATCATGCAAAAAATGATTGTGCACTGCATTCAGCAGAATTGTATTTTTGCATCATTTTTGCATGAGAAAAGCGGTGATTGGGATATTTTGTGCTGAATGAAGTTAAAAAACTGCATTGAGTTTTCAATATGCGGTGGTTATAATATGTGCATTATAAAAAATAAACAGGAGGCGGCAGGATATGTCGATGGAAGCGATGAGCCAAAGGCTTGCGCGCGAGGGCGCGCCGGTGGCGTTTTATTATGAAGGAAATTTTGTAAATGGATTTTCTGAGGGCTTTGAGTTGCTTTCTTCAAAAGAAATACAGGATGAAAAGAGTATTTCGGAGGAACGGGTTTACCGTCATATGCAAAGCAAAACGGAGTGGACGGTTACAGTGAAGCGCTACCCGGCATACAGAGCCGTGCAGTGGCAGGCGGAGATTTATGCGCCGAAAAAAACAGAGGTGTTTTCGGAGATCGGCTACCGTTTCCTTGCAGAGGGTGCAAACGGGCATGTGCTGGGCAATCTTGGAGACGAGGGCGGCGCATATGCAGAGTTTGACGCTTGCCTAATGGAGAAACCGCTGCGGCAGGAAACTACAGACGGCCGCCCTACGCACGGTTATTTTCCCTATTACCGTTTAGAGACGGATGAGGAAAAGCTGACGGTTGTGCTCAGCTGGCAGGGCACATGGTTCGCGGAGTTTTCGCAGTGCGCAGGCGGCGTGGAGATTGGTATGGGGCAGCGGAATGTCTGCACCTATTTTGAGACGGTAGAGCGTTTTAGGCTGCCGATGGTGGTCGTGCAGGAATACGATGCCGATCCCGTCAACGATTGGCGCAGATTTTATGCGGACTGTCATATGCCGACGGTAAAGGGCAAGCGGATCGAGCCGCTTGTTGGGATTTTTAATGGACGATGCGACGGGCTTAATGAAGAGGTCGTTCGCAGAGCGCGGGATATTTATGAAGCGAATGGGGTCGATTATGATTTTTGGTGGTTTGACGCCGGCTGGGGAACGGACGGCACAGGCCCGTGGAATAAGGCGGGCTGGTGGTATCACGGCGTGAATCTGGAAATGAATGAAGAGGCGTTTCCGGACGGCTTGGCTTCCTTTGGGCAGGAGCTTGCGCAGCGCGGCAAGGATTTTATGCTGTGGTTTGAACCGGAGGTGGTGCGCACCGTTCCGGAAGAGATGGAGCAGTTTTATGCGTATCACCCGGAATTTAAGAAGGAGTGGTTTTTGGGTACGTTTCAAAAAGATTGGTGCGGAATCGTGCTTACGGGGAGATTGCTGGATCTGAGCAACCCCGAATGCCTTGCGTGGGTGGAAAAGCATGTTTTTGCGGTGATGGATCGCGCGGGCGTAAATATTTACCGGCAGGATTTCAACATTCCTCCGGCAGGGATCTGGGCAGAGAATGACGAGTCGAGCCGAAAAGGGATAACGGAAAACAAATATTGCGTGGGATATTTGCAGTTTTTAAAGGACATACAGGCGCGTTATCCGGGGATTTTGATGGATTCCTGCGCTTCCGGCGGCGGAAGAAACGAGCTGGAGACCATGCAGCTGATGCTGCCGCTGCATTATTCGGATCATCAGGATATTGCGCCGGCAGACCACAATGGGCATATCTATATGCAGCAGATCATGTACCGCTGGTTTCCGTATGTGAAGAATTTTATTTCGCCGTTTACGCTGGAAAGCACTTATGCTATGCGGGCCGTTATGAACCCGAGTATCGTGTGCGGCGTTGCGTTTGACCAATTGGAGAAAACGGACTTTTCTAAGCTCAAGGGAATGATGGATGAGTGGAGGCAGATCAATCGCGCTTATGCGGGGGATTACTATGAGCTGGAGAGGCCGACGAACAACGATACGGATATCAAGGCCTTTGAATTTTATAACCGTGGAGAAAACCTTGGTTTTGTCATGGTATTCTGCCCCGCAGGCTGCGAAAAGACAGAATATACGGCTGTATTTCAAGGGCTTGACGCGCAGGCTCAGTATCGCGTTGAAAGCATGGACACGGGCAAAACGGCTATCCTGACAGGCAAGGCGCTTTCGGAAAAGGGAGTCGCGGTTCCTGTGGGGAAACAGATTTCCTGTTTGCTTAGGTTCAGTGAGGTAAAATAAAACAAAGCCGCGGCATGAATGTGCCGCGGCTTTTTGGTATCAGGAGACCAACGGCAAAGTAACTTATCAAGTAAAACGTAGACAGTAAAAAAACACTAATTAATGAACCCCTTGTTTAACTTTGTATTGAATTAAGTTTATAGGATAATCTTTTGCCGTTGAAATCATGAACATAGTTTTCAATAAACGAGGGTACCCTCGGCGGATTTTAGGTTGAAATCTATTTTTATTTCTTCTTTTATCCAACTGTTTAAAGATTCAATAATTGGATTATCTATTGATATTCGGGATCTTGCCATAGAACGCGTAACTTAATATTAGTATAATCTTTATGGGCTTGATAAAAGCCTGCTGATGAGTAGACACTACCTTGGTCGGTGTAAAGTGTGGCCGGGCAGGTCTGCTCTTTTTTCTTTTCAATTGAGCTTTCTAAACAATGGTAATATGGCAAACTGCTGCCGATTTTATTTGTTACGGAGCTTGCGATGATTTTGTTATTAACGAAGTCCATTCCCATCGAACACTTTTGTGTTTGATACAGGTCATATCTAATACAATAATTTACAAAGGTTTAGTTGCACTCCAATTAATTACCTTTAATTATGTTGGGAATTTTAATATTTTCTCTGCCTGCAATTTTCTGCTGCGTTTGATTTTAGAGCGTATATCTGCCAATTTGCAACATTTATATACTAAATTATCCGATCGTGCTGCCTATTTTTAATATTCCGAACGGTTAACGGGCATTATTTCGCATAGAAATTTAACGCCGTACTTATTTTTTAATGAGTATATTATTTTGTATTCACATCTTTTAAAATAACGAATTCCTTGCTTGCACCAACTCTTTTCGCATGCTATCCTTTTTTTAATTGTTCATTTTTTATTTTTCTAATTGCAATCGTAATCTTTCTGTTTCAGTCAATGTTTTGATTGTATGTATTGCTGCGAAAGGATTCATAGTATGCCGTTTGTAATTGAATGCTGTTCTAACGAATTTGCCGTAATCCCTTAACCAATGACAGATCATGCTTCTATCGGCATTATATTCTTTTTCGAGTGTTTGTACAGAAACATGTTCATTTAAATGTTTCCAATGATTTTTCATTTTTATTTCTTAGTTCATATTTGTCTTTTTGTCCTTTTTTCATTTTTATTACCGCCTGCTATATTTTAACATAAGAAAAAGGCAGATACATGGTGGTTTCCCCTGTGTCTGCCTTTAATTTTACTATTGCACTTTGCCGGTGGTTTTAACTGCGGAAAAAAGGGGCTTAAACGTTCCGCCCCATTTCATAGGCTTCGTTATATGCAGGTGTTTTTTTAATTTCACCTATGTTCCATGCGCCCGTTCCGTAAAGGACGCCGGCTTCCTTTGCGCCGTCGAGGCAGTCTTCCGTGAACCCACGGAAGGTTTCCATCGTGCGCTCAAGCATTGCCTGATCCGTATCGGCAGCGGTGAGAATGAAGTAAAAGTCCTTATCGGAAATTTCGGTATAGCGCGGCACAGTGCGGTCAATCAGCGTTTTCATTTGCCCGTTCACAGAATAAAAATAAACGGGAGTAGCCAGCACGATTACATCCGCCTCTACCATTTTATCGAGGATTCCCGCCATATCGTCGCGCTGAACACATTTGCGCGTGCGGCTGCATGCGCCGCAGCCGCGGCAGAAACCGATGCTTTGGTCGGCAAGAAAGATTTTTTCAACTGTGTTTCCGTTTTCTTTGGCTCCGGCGGCAAAGCGGTCGCACAGAATGTCGGAATTTCCGCCCTTGCGCGGGCTTGCGGAAAGAATCAATACTTTTTTCATTTTTAAGGTCATTCCTTTCATACAGATTGGGAAGCCAAATTACTCACTTTTTTCGCCTTCTGTGTAAACGGCTTTAGCCATGCGCAGCGCCGCCCATGCCTTTGGCCAACCGGCATAAAACGCCGCATGCGTCAAAAGCTCCGCCATTTCTTCTTTGGCAACACCATGATTTTTAGCGTTTTGAATGTGGAACTGCAGGGAACTGTCAAGAATCCCGCTTGCCATCAGTGCCGTAACGGTTACGCGGTTACCTTTGCCATTATTCCAACCGTGGCTTTCGCAAAGCGAAAGCATCCTTTCAGAATTTTATAGTTGATAAATATATTATAATAGTTAAAGTTAGCTTTAAGTCAAGGGGGAAACTGTATTTTTTCCGCTTTGAAATAAAACAGCTAAAGAAAAGCGGAATACAATGAATAGCTATTATGTTGTGCCATAATAAGAATCTGATTAAGAAGGTTTTGCTGGTTTTCGGTAAATCCTAAATAGTAAGACGGAAAAGCAGAAATAATATGTTTTGTTTTTCATCCAAACTATTTCATCTTTATTGATTCCAATTAAATAATCAAGAGAAACATTGAAAACAACCGCCGTCTTTACTAACATTTCTAACAGAGGTATTGCACATTATTTTTGTGGCCGCTGTTTTTTGAGACATATGATAGCTTATTCGCAGTTGCTTAATGCGTGTCCGAGATTGAACGCGACAGTATCCTTTCTATGAGAACTGTTGCAAAAATATAGGCAAAGACCTAAAGTATGTGATATTCTCTGTTGCCGACAGGGCGGCGGAAGGAGACCGATTGTGATTGAGAGTCTCTTTTTCTATTTTTATTGCTTTCAAAGTCTTTCTGTTGAATGAAGGCCATTTCAAATAAAACCTTTTGCTACTTTCACCGCATCAAAAAAGTGCTTTAAGGAGTTGTGGGGACGTAAGGGGAAAATCGTATATCTTCCTTTGACAGGAAAAGAATTGTTTTGCAATGGACGTTTCCCTTAATGCATTTTTATTAGAAAAAATGGGCTGCTTCTATTTTGTTGTCGTTATGATGCAGGCAAAGGGTTTCTGATAAATTTTGGACGATAAGTCCTGTGAGGGTAATATAACGGATTGTTTTTTAGGACTATCGGGACACACTTTGACTTTTTTGTTTCGGAAATTAACAAATCGGTTTCGGTTTTTATCTAAGGAAAGCACAAAGATTCCGCCATGATTCAGTAATTTTGAAACTGTGTCAATGGCTTTTTGTTTTTCTTTGATATGCATAAAGGTTAAAGAAGAATAGATAACGTTGTATTTTTGTGAAAAAGAATGGGAGACGAAATCATCGCAGATGAATGAAATATGATCTCCCAATGCGGCAAGATTGTCCTTTGCTTTTTTGATAGTTTTTGGTCCTGTATAGCTTTTGCACAAAGGAGCGGTTTTAACTGCCAATCTGCCGGTTCAGAATCTGATTTCAAGGACGGATTTATCACCAGAGAGCTTTAACGCATCAAGAAAAACGGAGCCATCCCATTGATCCGTGTAAGCTTTTAATACGGGAGAGTCATGGATAGGGGCGTTGTTCTCATCTATTAATAAATCATAATGTTCTGCGGTGTTTACGATCATAAGGATTTCGCCCTTTCGATGTTAGTTAAACTATCAGCGGAATTTTTTTCTGCACAGCAGAATGCCGAGGGCGGAAACCAAAATGAATGCGCCCGATCCGCCTATTACGGCATAGATCGTTGCGGAGGAATCGCCGTTCGGAGCGGCAATAACGACGGCTGTGGCGGAAGCAGGAATTTCCTCCAAAGCATTCAACGCGTTTTCCAGCTCTTTTGTCCATTCATCCACCGTGTTCTGCATATCCCAGCTCAGGCCGCGTTCAATTGCGGCTGCTGCCATTTGCAGGCGCTCGGCGCTTTCAGCGCTGAAGCAAGAGAGGTCGTTGGGGATTTGCGCAAGAAGTGCATCGGTTTTTGAGTAATCGGCTTGGCTGAGCGTTTCAAAATAAGAGGAACAGCCCGCTGCGATCGTTTTAAAATAGCCGTGTTGAAACGGATTGTGCAGCCCGATTTTTTCCAGCGTTTCCAAATATGTTTCCGAAGGCTGAGTTTGCGCAAGCTGGAGGTAAGCGTTCGTTGCGGCGGAACTGTCGCTGAGAGACAGTGTCCAAAGCTCAAACGCAGGGAGAACGGACATCGTATAGCTGATGTAATACATCGGAGAGCCGAAAAAGTGGGGAATTTCCACCCAAAGCGCGGCCATCGTTTCGGAATCAGAGACCAGTGAAAAATTCTCTAAGCATTTTCCGAACAGGTGGTTTAGTTTTTCGACAGTCGGGTTTTCTAACTGTGCGGCAGCGCATTCAAAGGCGTTATAAGCAAGCCCTGAAAAGATGGTGTAAAGCCGCTCGGTGAGCGTATAGATCTTCGCTGCGCGCACAGAGGAGAGTTGATCGAACAAAAAACGGTATTGCGGCATAAACAGCAGCTCTAACGCTTGCGACTGGATCTCCGCTACGTCCAGCGCAATGTCCGTTAATCCGTAAAGCTCAGGCTGGCGGTAATAGGAGTTATAGTGGCCGTATTCGTGTACCAGAGTCATCACATCATAAAAGGATCGGGCAGGCTGGTTGAACATAAAGGGTGCGCCGTAGGCTTCCAAACGGGTGGTATAGCCCATATCCAGCTTTTTATCGGCATATTCAAGATCGTATAACCCGTGTTTGAGCATATAATCGTATGCCTCGGTAAGCGCGGGAGAAAGTGCTTCAAGCCCTGCGCGAACGTCGGAGAGCATGCGTTCTGTGGCCGTAGAGGCTCCGTAACGTTCCACGGCGTGAAAGTCGGTATCAGCGGCGAGCTCTGCAAATTCATTTAAGCAGGCGCTCATGGCGTTTGTTGCTTCTGCGGAAAGCGTTTGGATCATGTCAGGGGTATAATCGCGCTCATAGACGCGTTCATAAGCGTATTCCGCATAGCTTTTGTATCCGTGTTCTGCCGCAATATCATGCCGCACCTTCAGCAGAGAGACATAGATTTGCCCAAGCGTTTCGGTGCGCTGCGCCTGCTGAGAAAGCGAGGCGACCTCATACTGCTGCACCAGCTGCTGTTCTTTGGCCATAAGCATCAGCTGCTTTTCTGTTGGCGCTTCCGCATTTTGAAACAGCGCGGCAATTTCATTGCCGACGGTGGCCTCGGCTTCCGTCGCGCAGGGCGAGGCGAACAGTGCGGCGCCTGCGCTGAGCAGTTTTGCCTTCATATTCAGCAGCGTTTCGGAGCTGTAGGCATATTCTTGGTTGTAATATTCGTTTTCGCCGTCTATGCAATGGTGTATATAGGAAAGTGCGTAGAAGGTGGTCATGTCGCGGTGGCAGATCAGCGCTTGCCGGAACATATCGGCAACGGCGCTGCCGTTTGCGGAGTCCGAGCATTGTTTTTCCACGCCTTCAAGCAGGCTGTAATAATGCGACGGATCATAGTGGATATATTCCATTGCAGTAAAATCGGTTTCCGACGGGGCGGCGAAAACGATGAGGCAGCTGCTGAAAAGAACAGCGATAAGCGCGAGAAGGGAATAGATCTTTTTCATAGGTTCTCCATTCTGCCGCTGCGATATCGGGGTGAGGCGTAAGCGGAAATCTCCGTCAACGGCAAAGGAGATTTTTGTCGGCAATTTCTGATTTTTCGCTGAGGTCATCCGTTCCTTCGTATCAAAACAGCTGTAAGGAAAGGTAAGCCGGTATCGGCGAATTATGTTTTGCCGTAAACGATCACGGTTTGACAGTGAAAGTCGTCCTGAGTTTATTTTAGCTTTTTATATACTTGAAAATGCAGTGTTTTACCTGCAATAGTTATATTGCGTATTTTCATGCGCTTGTTTGTAATTTCAAAAAATCTGTTGTTAACAGTGTGCGCATTTTCGGCAGGGTTTATGAATCAGAAAAGAAGTTTTCCACGTTTGATCACGTGAATAGGCGTCAGCTTGGGGGAAAGAATCACGATGTCTGCATAACTGCCTGTGTGCAGGTTTCCGATATCCTCTCTGCCAAGCAGCTTTGCCGGAATCCTTGTTGCGCTTGCGGCGGCTTTTTCAATCCTGATTCCTTCATTTACGAGCATTGAGAGCCCTTGCGGCACGGAACAAACGCTGCCGGCCAGTGTGCCCTCGGTATTGAAGGCGCGGCCTTCTTTCACAGTGATGCGTGCGCCGCCGAGCGTATAAACGCCGTCCTCCATTCCGCATCCCGCCATTGAATCGGAAATAATGCAGACTCTTTCCGGATCGCAAAGGAATAAGAGCTTCAGCAGTGAGGGATACACATGAATCCCGTCGCAGATCAGCTCAGCCGTTAGTGAGCTTTCTGCGAAAGCGCCCAGCATTGCGGGAGCGCGGTGGTGAACCGGAGCCATTGCGTTAAACATATGTGTAATGCCGTTTGCTCCGGCCGCGTGCGCTTTAAGCGCTTCCTCCTGCGTGCAGGGCGTGTGCGCAAGAGAAAGATGCAGGCGGTTCACAAAATGGCGGATCAATGTTTCGGCGCCGTCTAAGCAGGGGTCAATGTCGAGAATTCGGAGCAGGCCGCCTGAGGCGGAAAGCATTTGCTCGGCAAACTCAATGTCAGGGAGGCTAAGAAGATGAATATCGTGCGCGCCGGCACGGGAAGGGGAAAGAAACGGCCCTTCTGCACGGCAGGCACAGATTGCGCTGTCGGGGTTTTTTGTTGTGTAAGCGCTGATTTCCGCAAGCGCGCCGAGCATAGTATCGCGCTGCGCGGTGATAAGCGTGGCGGCAACAGAGGTAACGCCGTTTTGCAGGTACCATTGATCCATTTTTTTCAGCCCATTCGCATCGGCGTCGATGAAATCAAATCCGCTGCATCCGTGCGTGTGAATATCGATCATTCCGGGAATTACATAACAGCCCGAAACGTCCAAAGTGTCGGAACCTGTATGCAGCGCAGTAATCCGTTCATTTTCAAAAAACAAATCCTTTTTTGTAAAGGTAAAACCGTCAAAAAGCAGCCCGTTGAGAATTTGCATGGAAGGTTCCTCCGAAATATATTTTTTCTTATTATATCGTATTTTCATTTGTTTTGCACGGAATTTCATCAGTTTGTTCTGTCGAGTAAAAGGAGTTTAATAAATTTTTAAAATCAGGCGTGTTCCTAACTGAAAATAAAAAAGCATATCAGAGATATGCTTGTAAGACTTGCAGCTGACCGGCAGCGATTCGCTTTATTTAGTAAACAAATGCTTTCTCTTTTGGAAGTATAACGTGTTTAGAACAATGATAATAATTTCTACAATTATGAAAGTTATATAGTAGATTCTGGCTAATTCAGTTGGTGATATATTGGTGATCGAGCTTAAACTATAAATAAAAATTAAATTCCAGGCGACTTGACAGCCATAAAGGATATTGAGGCATAACGGGCCGTTTTTGCGGTAGTGCGCAAGACGAAATCGGGTAAAAATTCCCCAAGCAGACAGCATGATTAAAAGTAGTGCCATTAAAATATCTAAACTTCTTAAATCTGCCATATATCATTATTGTTAGAAGATAGTTGTATGTAACCGGAGGGTTCAATGCCCTCCGGTGATTGCTTTATGCGGCGATATCCTTATGTCGCACATTGAATTGCTCAATCCGACCGACGGTGAAGTGTATTACGATATCGTTTCCGCACTCGTGAGAGTATCACTGCGTCTTTTCGTGTACTTCGATTCGTTGGATGAACGCCCGGAGTATTTCCGGTGTAAGCTCCCGAATCTCGATATACCTTTTGGCGTTCTCCATGAACTGACGGATCAGTTGTTCCCGTTTTTGCTGTTCGTCAAGGACAGCGGTCATTTCGGTCAGCTTTCCCTTCAAGGCAGCCTGCTCCTGCTCATAACCGGACGCCAGCGTATCGTATCGGTCAACGGTGGTCCGTCCGGCGCTCCGGTCTTCATACAGGCAGCGGATGATATTGTCCAGCTCCGCAATCCGTTTCTCTGCGCTTTCCTTCTTCTTCCGCTGTACCTTCAATTCCTTCTCCGCTTGGCGTTTGTGCGAGCCTGTTCATAGAACTTTTCCGGATTCTCCCGCACATAAGCCGTTACTTCCCGGATTTTTTGCAGGACTACCGCATGGATGTCCTGTTCGTTGAGGCGGCGACCGGTACAGTAGCCGTTTCCCCATTTCTGGTAGGTGGCACAGAGATAATTGTTCTGATTCGGATATTTCTTCACGCGCCGCAAATATATCCTCTCTTTGCAGTCGGCACAGAAAATCAATCCGGCGAAGATATCGGCTTTTCCCGTGGCGTCCGGTTTTCTTCGGCTCTGAAACCACTTCTGCACCATGTCGAAAATCCGGTGTTCCACAATCGGTTCGTGGGTATTCTTGAAAATCAGCCAATCGGCGCGGTCGTTATGAATTTGCTTCTTCAGCTTATTGGATTTGGAGGTGGTTTTGTAATTCGCTGTTGTGCCGATATACGCCTTATTGACCAGTATCCGCGCAGCGTCACATCCTAATTGATTGCTTCCCGCCGCATATCTTCAACGTCTTCTTCGGTGATATCCGAGAGCGTCGATATCATCCGCATCACCATTTCAAGCTGAACCGCATAGTGGAACAGTCCTTTTGAAATTGCTCTTGCATTATCCTCGCTCATGTCTGTCTCCGCCCTTGCTAACTTGTCCGACAGCGCGGGAGCATTTTCCTGTAACAGTTCGTCGGCAATGAAGCTCTCTACAGCCGCAGTATAAAATTCATTGAGGGATTTATACCCGTGTTCCTTCATCATTCTGTCAGCCTTTTTGACGGTATCCCGATCAAGATAAAGGCTGATTCGCTGTTTGTTTTCCGAATCCATAAAACACACCGAATTTAGCAATCACACATCAGCGCCGTAGAAAAGCCTTGAAACATCGGCTTTTCCCACTATGTGTGGCACTGATTTTTACACCAAATTCATATTTACGACCCACATTAGGCGCCGTAACTTTTTCGTGTTTCAAATGCTCATAAATGCCGTAAACACGGCGTTTTCGGTCGGCATTGCCGTCCGATGTGACACGCAAAGGCGCCATTTACGGCACCTTTGCTTTCTCCTGCTTTTATCGACCCTGTAAATCTTCCGCGTATGCTGCCGCCAGTTCCGCATACGGATCGGGAAGCGGATTGGTTTCGCACTTTGGTACCAGCTTGTCCATCAGACGGTCAAAGCATTTACAGCACAGATTGAGATTCAAGAGATACCGTCGTATGCAGAGCCATATCCGAAACGGTGACGGAAACAAAAGTTTTCCTCCTCATCCCACAGTTCAAATTTCTTTCCGCATAGATTGCACCTCTTGACCGCTTTCGCTTTGATTCTCTTTATTTTCATCTTCATACTGCCTCCCGTTTTTTCTGTCGGTCGTACTGTTCTAATTTCCTAATCGCTTTTTCATGCGCCTGCTGACAGGCAGCCCGCTGTAACTGCCGTTCAAAATACAAGCTCTTTGCCTGCTCAATCGGAAGAACCGTATAAAGCAGATTGCCGTTGCGCTTCACACCGCTTGCTGTGCGAATGTCCGTCGGCTCAGTCCGGATCAACTGCTTGTCCTCCAGCTGTTTTACATACTTGCTCACCGTATTGCGGGACATGTTCAATGCATTGCCTATGGTGCGGAAGCTGGGGTGGCGCTGAAAGGTCTTGCGGTTTTCCCAGTAGAGCAGATACGCATAAACGGTGATTTCTCCGCTGGAGAGACCCGGACAAAAGATTTCATTCGGCAGAGGAAAGTAATCCCGGATTGCATCGTGCTTTGGATAACGGTTGTATTTCAAATGCTTCCCCCTGTCTTTTCTTCTAACCATTGTCTGAACTTTTCTTTGGGTACGATGAGCCGTGAACTGATTCGCAGGGACGGAAATCCTTTTTCATGCATCAGCTCATAGCTGCTTGAGATAGAAACGCCAAGCAGCTTCGCCACCGTTTCTGCATTGAGGAATAACGGCAGCTCATCGTAATTGGTATAAGTGGATTCTTTCATTGGCTTGTGCCTCCTTTCAAAAATCACACGGCTTTCATCCGTGTATGTATGAGTCGGTCAGTTTTGCAAAACAAAAAAGACCTCATCTTACATTTCATCACGGAAACACAAATAAAGCGGACAGGCGTTCGCTTTTCAGAATGTTCCGTGCCTGATATGTAAGTTAAGATCTTTGCGTTTAAATAAATATGTTTCACTGCTCTGCGACAGCTTGTTGGACAGGCACTTTATTTAGTTATACTTATATAATAACAGAACAAACGTTTCTTGTCAAGCTTTTTGAATAATCTAAACGGTTTTGGGGAACACTATTTTATTTACACTACTCTTGAAAGCGATAAGACTAAACCGAATTACCGGCTCAGCCTTATCGCTTTGTCAGTTTTATGTTTTGGGCGACTCCCGCAACACTTCAATAATGATTCTTGCCGCAAGTTTGAAACCGCTGACGAACGATTCAAGCTCATTCATCCCATGCAGCTCCGATTCACAATCCTTGAGTTTTTTAAAGATTTCTTTCTGCTGTTCGGTGAGCGTTGCCTTTAAGTCATCTTCGTGCCGGACAACATATCCTAACACTTCCACTGTATGCGCTTCCACGCTTAATGCTGCGTTCGTGAGGAATGATATTGCCATAATATAAGTCTTCAAGTGTTGTCATCGTCCCACCTCACATAAGAAGAGGGCGACACATCATCGGCTATACCCGACACTGTGTCACCCTCCATTTTCATTTTGTCTGCTGCGATAAGTGTATGCTTTACAAGAAGCATATCGATCCAAGTCCGTTCACCGTACTCTGACAGACGCCCGTCCTTCAGATACTCTGCCATCGCCGCACTCATCACATCATACTTTTCTCCGCTGTAAGTTTCAGCAATGCTTATCTGTGCCATATCCGCACCTCCTTTGCAGTACATAACAGTACCACAGAGGAGCGCAGAAGTCCAGAGAATATATTGAAAACTATACTAACCTGCATGTTTCGATTAAGCCTATGGTAGTTTTTATATATTCTTTTCCTAAAAGATCAATTATCTCTTCAGATAGCTACCCATTATCAATA
>JAHAAN010000026.1 GCA_018376855.1 Clostridiales bacterium
CACGCCGCCCTCCTTAATGCTGGCCAGAACGTCATAACGCGTTACATAGCTTGCGTTATGGCAGGCAAGGAAGTCCGCCGAGTCGATCAGATACGGGGACTGGATCGGCGTTTTGCCGAAACGCAGATGCGAAATGGTGAAGCCGCCCGACTTTTTGGAATCGTACTCAAAATAGCCCTGCGCATACATATCGGTATGATCGCCGATGATCTTAATGGTGTTCTTGTTCGCGCCGACGGTGCCGTCCGCACCCAAGCCGTAGAATTTGCATTGCACAACGCCTTCGGGCGCCGGATCCACAAACTCCTTGACTTCAATAGAGGTGTCGGTTACATCGTCCGTAATGCCCACGGTGAAGTGGTTCTTGGGCTGCTCTGCATCGCAGTTGTCATAAATCGCTTTAATCATGCTGGGCGTGAATTCCTTGGAGCCTAAGCCGTAACGGCCGCCGAGCACCTTCAGATCGCCCTTGCCGCAGTCCATCAGCGCGGAACATACGTCCGCATACAGCGGCTCGCCCACGGAGCCGGGCTCCTTGGTGCGGTCAAGCACGATGATTGTCTTCGCCGTCTCCGGAATTGCCTCAACAAAGCGATCCACCGCAAACGGGCGGTACAGACGGACTTTAATCAAACCGAGCTTTTCGCCCTTGCTGTTGAGATAGTTGATCGTCTGCTCAATGGTGTCGTTTGCGCTGCCGAGCGCAACCATAACCTTTGTGGCATCCGGCGCGCCGACGTAATCGAACAGGTGATAGCTTCTGCCCGTCAGCTCGCCGACCTTCTGCATCATTTCTTCAACGATAGCCGGCGCGGCATTGTAATACTTGTTGGCAGCCTCGCGGTTCTGGAAGTAGATATCCGGATTCTGCGCCGTGCCCTGCTGGTGCGGATGCTCCGGATTCAGCGCGCGGGCGCGGAACTCCTCAACATCTTTCATGTCAAGCAGCTTGGCCATATCTTCGTAATCGATCATTTCGATCTTCTGAACCTCGTGGGAAGTACGGAAGCCGTCAAAGAAGTGAAGAAAAGGAACCTTTGCCTTCAGTGTGGAAAGATGCGCAACAAGCGCCAGATCCATAACCTCCTGCACGGACGCGCTGGAAAGCATGGCAAAGCCCGTTTGGCGGCAGGCCATCACATCGGAATGGTCGCCGAAGATCGAAAGCGCATGAGCCGCCAGCGCGCGGGCGCTTACGTGGAACACGCAGGGGAGCAGCTCGCCCGAAATCTTATACATATTCGGGATCATCAGCAAAAGACCCTGGCTCGCGGTAAAGGTGCTTGTCAGCGCGCCGCCGGCAAGGGAGCCGTGAACAGCGCCTGCCGCGCCTGCCTCAGACTGCATTTCCGCAATGCGCAGGGTTTGCCCGAACAGATTCTTTCGCCCGTATGCCGACCACTCGTCGCCGACCTCTGCCATCGGAGAGGAAGGGGTGATCGGGTAGATAGCCGCCACATCGCTGAACGCATACGCAACGTGCGCCGCAGCAGTGTTGCCATCAATGGTCATTTTTTTAGCCATGGATATGACCTCCTTAAATTATATGTAAGATGTAAATATGAAAAACGCCTTCCCGGCTTTTGGCAGGTAACACGCATAAAATGCGCATGCGTTTATACGCATAAAAAGGCAGTTTTTTATCCTTTGGTATTATAAGCTTCAAGCATTCTTATGTCAAGGGTTTCCGGCAAAAAGCAGGGACGATCCTTGGTTTTTTGCTTTCGGGCGCGGCGGCAGTCCAGCAGCCGAAAGATGACACATATCCCGCAAAGAAGAAAGAGTCGGCGGTAAAATGATGATACGTAAAATTTTTACGCCTGAATTTGAAACGCTTTCGGTTTGAGAGCCGACAAATTGAACAACGATGAACATAATAAGTAAGGAGTGAATGCAAATGGCAGAACGCAGAATGTTTGCCAAAACCGTTGTGGATAACGATACCTTTTTGGATATGCCCGCCTCCGCCCAGCTGCTGTACTTCCACCTTGCCATGAGCGCGGATGACGACGGCTTTGCCAGTAAGCCCAAAGCCGTGATGCGCTCGTGCGGAAGCACGGAGGCGGATATGAAGCTGTTAGTGAAAAACGGCTTGGTGATCCCGTTTAGATCCGGCGTAACGGCAATAACGCACTGGAAGCTGCATAACGTTATCAGAAGAGATATGTACACAGAAACGAAATACCTTGCGGAAAAAAGACAGCTGGGTCTAAATGAGATCGGCGCATATGTTTTAAAGAATGCGGAAGCCGAGCCGTTACAGGCGAGCGGATCTAATTTTGATGAGCCGTTACAGGCGAGCGGATCTAACTTTGATGAGTCGTTACGTCAGGATAGGTTAGGACAGGATAGGATAGGTCAGGTTAGGTTAGAACAGGATAGGCCAGAGGAGGACAAAGCTGCGCAGGCATCCGCCGCCGCCCGAACGGTAGTCAATCGGCTCAACGCTGCCGCGGGCACGCGCCATTGCGCAGATGCAAAGCAAACCGTCGCGCTTGTGAAAGGGCTGCTTGCATCGGGGCATACGGAGGCGGAAATGCTGCAAGTGATCGGCATAGCGTGCGAAAAGTGGAGGGGCACGGAAAAAGAATCACTGCTGCGCCCCTCCTTTCTGTTTGGAGAACATTTCGAGGAGCTGTTGGGCGGCGACATCAGCGCGCCGCCGTCAAAGCAGAAGAAAACCTCGGCGCACAGCTATGACGCCCGCGATAACACGAATTACAGCCATGTGTATACCGATCTTTCAGAGCTTGCAAATTTAGAGGAGGTGTAAGCGCTCATATAAATTAAACGCTCATAGATTCACCAACGCGCACGAGGCTTTGCTATGCAGAAAAACTCATGCACCGAATAAGCCGATTCTTTCGCGCACAAACTAAGGGCGGCAAACAAAAGCGTTTCGCTTTTGTTCTGAAGAAGCGTTTACACGCTTCTTCTGTAATTTTTAACTGCGGCCACTATACCGCGTCAAACGATCACTTCATGGTGATCGTTTTCTTTCGCATCTTTTTGCAAAACATTTTCTTTCAATGTTAAGGGGGCGAGGGGGATTGCGATTTCCCCCTTACGCCCCCTTAACGATCCCCCGTAACCCCTTGAAGCGCCTGTTTGGTGCGGTGGGAGTAGAAGGTTTTGAGCAGAAAAGTTTGTTTTTTTCTCAGCCGCCCCGATACTATTGCAAGGAAACAAGCCGATTCTTTCGTGCACAAACTAAGGGAGGGGCGCAGGCGCACGCTCTCTCTTAACGCGCCATACCCTCTGAAGGGCTGTTTCGGTGCGGTGGGAGAGAGCTTTTCGGCAGGAAGGCGGCTTGGCTGCCTTGATTTGTGTGCGAAAGAAAGAACATTTTATGCTGTTAAAGAGCGGCTTTCGCGCTTGCATTGCCTTTTTTGCGGCGCTTGTTTTCATTTAATGCCGATTCCGGCTATTTGTTCAAATCGGCGATAAAATCGTTTTCGCGCGCCGTAATTTGCACCCATGCGGGCCGAAAGCCGCTGCGAATTGCGTTTCTTGCCGATTTTATATTGGACCATGCGCAGCAATAAAACGGAACCTTGCCGAGCTCTAAAATTTTTGCGGCAAGCGTGCTGGTAAGGGCGGAGGCGACGCCTTGGCGCCGGTATGGGGGAAGAACGTCTATACCGATCTGCCACATGGAGTCGCAGTCTGCGGAAGCGCCCGCCAGCCCGATGCATTCGCTGCCGTTGTAAGCGCCTACGGCCAGCATGTCCAGTTGGCGGCGTTTTTCGCAGAGCGCGTTGCTCCATTGCGGCAAATAATAGCCGGCAAAATCGGAAGGGGTCAGCAGCTTTAATTCGTAGGCGCAGGGAAGAGGCTTTAAAATGTCGGCATCGGGCAGAAAATATTCCGCCATAAAGCAAACATTGCAGCCAAAATCCTTTAACTGATTCATCAGGATATGCAGATTGGGCGTTTCAAAACAGTGCTCAACCGAATATTTTTCAATATATTGCGTTACGGGCTGCGCTAACTCGGCGGACACGGAAGCCACGATGTTGTTGCCGTAAGAGGTGAGATCACAGGTGAATGGCAGAGATAAATATTTTCGTGCTTCGGGGTGCTTTGCCGAAATAACGGTTTTATTTTGGTGGGATAAAAAATCGTTTGGCGCGCAGCTGCTGTCGATCGCAGATTGGCGCATGGCAATGGCTAATATTTCTGCGTTTGTCATGGGAAGCCTCCGAAAGGTTGAATCGTTTTTCAAAAATCGTGCCGAAACGGTTGTGTTTTAAGGAAAAGCGAGGCTGCTTTTTTGTTTGAGCATGAAGGCGATTTACAGCTGCAAGGTTTTGACTGCGGTTTTTTTGTAGGTAAATCGCCGTTAAGGCATGATGATTTTCATTGACATCATAGCATGAACGTTTGCCCAATGCAATGCTTTTTAAAGCATTTTTCATTTTGTTTTCGCATAAGGTAAACAAAAGAAACGGCGAGGCGGTAGAAGAAGATGGATTTTTCAACATGGATGATGGGATTGGCGTTTTTCTGTGCGGCAGGGCTTCTCGCAATGCCGAGCGGCGCATTGAGAAAAAGGCTGCGTCCGTTGGTAAGTGCGGCAGGCGCGGTTTTAGTGGTGTTGGCGGCCGTTTATTTGGTTTCGGGCCTGTTCGGAGCAGCAGCTTCAGTCTTTTCTCCGTCAGAGCTTTTGCGGGAGGCAGGCGGAACCATCGGCATAATAGGATGACTTAGGTTTCGGGCAGGGGGATGAAAAGCTGGCTGACCTTTCCGGCGGGCACGGTGTAAGGCGAGCCGTTTTCTGCCGTGATGGAGCTTTCGGGCGAATAGTAGCTTACGGTGATTCCCGCTGCGTCAAACGTGAGATCTCGCCAGCCCCATGTGCAGTCGCGAACGGTCAGCGGGCTGCGCGTGTAGGAATAGTTGCCGGTGTGGAAAAGATATTTTCCGCCCCAGCTTTTTTGGGGCAGCTTTTCATCGGTATTGGCATGGTCATGCCCGGCAAACAGGCAGACGATGCGGCTTTCGTTCTTTACCAATTCGCGGAATTCGTCGGTTTCTTCCGCTATGTCGAAAAAGTGCGCGCAGAGCACGGTGGGAAGATCGGGAAATTTTTTCATTTCCGCTGTAATAAAATCAACGTCCGCTTTGGAATAAGCGCCGTCGGAATCAAAGCTTGGATTTAAATTTTTGCTGAAGTTATCCAGCATGATGAACAGCCAGCCGTTTATGATTACGGAAAATTGGCGGTTTCTTCCGGTAAGCTCCAGCCATTTTTCGTTAGCGTATTGCTCATGGTTTCCGGGGAGCATATAGTAGCTTTGGCAGGAAAGCCGTGAAAAATAATTTTTTAGGATATTTTCAGTATTGCTGATTTGCTGATTTCGGTAGGAGCCTTTTATGCCGTGCTGCCAAAAATCAAGAGAGTAATCGCCTAAGAAGAGAATATCGGAATAAGGCCGAGCCTGCGCGTAGGCGTTTAGATCCTGAATCATTTTGCCAATGCGGCGCTCTGAGGTAAGGCCGTTCCAGCTTATATGGCAAAGATGTATGTCGGACAGCAGCAGAACATGCCCGGCTTGGCTGCTTACAGAGGCATTTTTATCCATAAGTCAATAATTCCTTTAGCATATCAGAATAAGCTTTACGCAGTGAATACGCACTGCACCAGCACCATATATAACACTGTGCCGCCGCCGATGCTTAAGAGCAGATTGTGCCGCCATTTATGAACGAGCGCAACAAAAAGAACCGCAATGCATTCCGGTATGCCGTAGGGATACTGCGTGAGCTGAACTTCCTTTAAACAGTACACCACCAGCATGGCGATAATGGCGAAGGGGAGAACCTCGCCCAAATAGCGGATGAATTTGGGCGTCGGCCTGCTGCCGGGGAAGAGCAGAAACGGCAGGGCGCGCGTCAGAAAGGTGCAAACGGCAATGACTGCGATGAGGATCAGGGATTGGGCGTCATTCAGTCTCATGAGGCTCCTCCTTCCCGCGCTTTTTTTCTATCGGTTTCTTGCATAGAAGTAAAAAAGCAAGGATCGCGATCATGGCGAAGGGAATGAAATTGCCGGCGCCAAAGAGAATAAGCGAAAGCAGGGAAAGCCCGACGCCGGCTAAGGCCGGCAGATGAGAGGCGCTTTTTTCCCACTGTTCGATTAAAATAACGATAAACAGCGCGGTCATGACGAATTCGATTCCCTTGCTTGGGAATTCGATTGCGGAGCCGACCGCCGCGCCCAGCATGGAGGCGGCGATCCAGTAGCAGTGATCTAACAGGGAAACGGCGAAACGGAATTCATGAGGATCTACGTCTGCCGGCGGAACGGCTGAGCACAGAAGCGAATAGGTTTCGTCCGTCAGCGCAAAGATCATGTAAGGCTTTTTGATGCCCGCGCCCTTAAAGGAGTCCAGTAGGGAAAGCCCGTAGAACAGATGGCGGGCGTTGACCGTCAGCGTCATCATAGCTGCGCCGAGCGGATCAAACGGAGAGGTCAGCAGGCTGATGGCAACGAATTGGCCGGAGCCTGCGTAAACGGTCAGGCTCATCAGGCCTGCCCACAGAAATGAATAGCCCTGGCTGCTCAGCAGAACGCCGAAGGCAAAGCCGAGGAACAAATATCCTAACAGTACAGGAATCGTGTGCGGAAACGCTGCTTTTAAAGCTTTTAAATGCATAAGTAAACTCCGTTTTCCGCCGTTTCAGGCGGCAATGAAAAAACGCCGTTTCCGGCGCCGTAATATGTTGTGCAGGAAGACGTCAGGACTTTTCCTGCCTGATGTCGTCCACCGATTTGGTGATCGTGTGCTCGATCGGCGTCCATTCTACCTTTTTGAACAAGGCGGTGATTGCAATGGGAAGGTAGGTAAACATAAAGAACGGAAAGGTAAACGCGTAAAGAATCTTTTTATACGGCTTTGCGTGGATCTCTTTCCATTCCGTGATCGTCGTGAGCAGCCCGATAGAGAACAACAGCAAATATAAATTAAATGCGGTCGTCAGCAGCGAAATCAGTGTGGTTTGCAGCATCAGCTGAAAAATGGGCATAAACGGAAACAGAGCAAGCCCCACAAGAAAGAAAATCAGGTTGACAAAAACGCCGAGAATGGAGATGAACATGGCGGGCGCGATCGTCATGAGCATGTCATAGCAGGCAAAAGAGCCGTGCAGAGCCTTTGCGGAAAGCTTCTTTCCGTAAGCGTGAAACACCTGTAAAAAGCCTTTTGACCAGCGCAGGCGCTGGTTCCACGACTGCCGGAAGGTGATCGGCTGTTCGTCGTAAAAATGCGCGGAAGGGCAATAGCCGATCGTTTCGCCCTGAATCACGCTGGCGATGGAGAATTCAATGTCCTCTGTAAGCAAATGAAAATGCCATCCGTCGTTACGCTTTACAATTTCGTTGGAAACCAAAAAGCCTGTTCCGGACACGGCGCAGCTTGTGCCCAGCAGCATACGGGAATGGTTTAGGTATTTTGCTTCGCGCAAAAACCACAGCGAGTAGCCGGCGCTGATCCAGTTGGTGTCATAATTCTTTGAGTTGCGGTAGCTTGTGATGATGCGGTAGCCTGCGTCGAACGTCTTGTTCATTTCCGTAACGTAGTTTTTTGTCAGCAGGTTGTCGGCGTCGAAAATGAAGAAGCCTTCAAAGGCGTCTTCGCCGAAATCGGCCGCAATTTTTTTAAAGGCAAAGTCCAGCGCATAGCCCTTTCCCACCTGCTCAAGGTTTTCGCGGGTGTAGACCGTTGCGCCGTGCTGTGCGCAGACCTCCGCCGTATTATCGGTGCAGTTGTCCGCCACCACGAAAACATGAATCAGCTCGGCGGGATAATCCTGCTTGCGGATACTGTCCAGCAGCGAGCCGATCACGGCGCTTTCGTTGCGCGCGGCGATCAGAAAGGCATATTTGTGCTGTTTTTTTACTTCTATCGGTTTGTGCTTTTTAAAGAAAGTAACAAATACATAAAAAAACTGATAGCAGTAACACAGTGTCAGCAGGATAAAAATTGCCATATTGAAATATTCAATAAAATTAATCATTCTTGTTATCTCCATTATGTATGCATATGTATGCATATGCTTTGCAAAAGCAAGATAAGACTGCAAACTTATAAATATTATAAATGGCTTTAAAAGCGTTGTCAACATAAATTCCCTTTTACTTGGCGCTTTCGCCATGAGCGCGGGGCTTGAAGGAGCGGAAGAAAACAGAGAAAAGGAGAAAAAATGACGCTTAAAAGCGTATTTCGGGGGTAGACATCGGCGCGCGTTTTTAGTATAATGATAAAAAAATAGCCGCCGGAAGAAAAGGCATTAAACCGCAAAAAATATGCGGCTATTTTTAAGGCCATATGGCGCGGTTGCCCCATAAGGGGCGAGAGCCATGGCCATAGTATGCCGCCGCATTTGAAGTGAAAAGCTTTATGCGGGAGGCTGCTTTTTCGGCACGGAGCGCGGCAGGGAAAGAAGCGAAAAAAGCTTGAAACGCTCTGTTTCGCTTCCGCAGCTCCTGCTGCTGACAGGCCTTTTACATTCCCAGAGAAAGGAAGCTTTCGCTTTGCGAAAGCTGTGGTTGAAAGTCTGAAAAATAAATTTTTCAGACTTCGTTTTGTGGCTTTCGCCGCCGGAGCGGCAGCGATTTTGCTACGCAAAAACAGCCCCAATTCCGGGGAGAAAGGAGGCTTTCGCAAAAAGCGAAAGCTATGATCATAATAATGAGAAATTCTCAAGCGCATAAATTGGTGTTGGCCGGGCTGCTTACGGCGCTTGGCGTTTTGTTTCCGTATGCGGTTTCCCATGCGTTCGGCGTTCCGGGAACCGTGCTGCTGCCCATGCACATTCCGGTGTTTCTGATCGGCTTTTTGTGCGGGCCTATGTACGGCATGCTCGGCGGGCTGCTGATCCCCGCGCTTTCGAGCTTGCTCACGGGGATGCCCGCCGCGTTTCCGATGCTGCCGATCATGGCGTGCGAGCTGTGCGCCTACGGCGCGCTGTCCGGGCTGCTGTATCGCAGGCTGCATTGGCCGCTGTACGCCGCGCTGCCGCTTGCTATGCTTGGCGGAAGAGCGGCGTACGGAGCAATGTACTATGCGCTGCTGCTCGCAGGGGGCGGCGCGCTGAAGGCGCTTTCGGTCTGGGGCGCGGTGCAGACGGGGCTTCCCGGCATTGCGCTTCAGCTGGCGGTGGTGCCCGTGCTGGTTGTGGCGGCGCGCAGGTATCTGCTGGGTGAAAGGAAAACGCTGTTTGAGGGGCGCGCGTACCGAAGGGCCGGCGCGCTGATTGAAAAAGGCAAGGCAGCCTGCGTGCTGATCCGGCAGGGGCAGATCGTGTACAGCGCCGAGGGGCACGGCGTAAAGCCGCTGATCGCGGCCTATGAGTCGGATAAGCAGCTTCTTCAGGGAGCGGTGCTTGTGGATCGGGTGATCGGCAAGGCGGCGGCGATGCTGGCGGTGCTGGGCGGCGTAAAGGGCGTTTACGGCTTTATCATGAGCCAGAGCGCAAAGGAGTATTTACAGCGGCACGGCGTTGCGGCGGAGTGCGGCTCCTGCGTAACGGTGATTAAAAACCGCACGGGGGACGATCTCTGCCCGCTTGAAAAATCCGTGCAGGAGATCGAGGATCCCGCGGAGGGGTATGTTCGCCTGAAGGAAACGATTCGCGTTTTGATGAGCGGTTCCGCGCAGCCGTAAGCCGCCGCGCGGGAGAACGAGCCGATTGCCGCATGAAGATATTAAAAAAGACAAGGAATGGTGGTTAATATGAAAAAGCTTGGGTTTGGGTTAATGCGTTTGCCTATGATCGGCGAGGAAGTGGATCTGGAGCAAACGAAACAGATGGCGGATTTGTTCTTGGAAAAAGGGTTTACGTATTTTGACACGGCTTACGGCTACATCAACGGGAAATCCGAGGCGGCCGTTAAGGAGGTGCTGGTGAAGCGCCATCCGCGTGAAAGCTTTCTTTTGGCGACGAAGCTGCCGGCATGGGCGGGCCCTAAAACGGCGGAGGAAGCAAAGGCGATGTTTTACACGTCGTTGGAGCGCACCGGCGCCGGATATTTTGATTTTTATCTTTTACATAATTTGGGCGATAACAGAACGCAGGTCTTTGACGAGTTCGGCATTTGGGAGTTCCTTGCCGAACGGAAAAAGGAAGGCTTGATTAAGAATCTCGGTTTTTCGTTTCATGATAAGGCCGACGCGCTTGATCGGGTTTTGACGGCGCATCCCGATATGGATTTTGTGCAGCTGCAAATCAATTATGCCGATTGGGAAAGCGATTCCGTGCAGTCCCGGCTGTGTTATGAAACCGCGCGGCGGCACGGAAAGCCGGTGATTATTATGGAGCCGGTTAAAGGCGGGTCGCTGGCTACGCTGTCGGACAGCGTTACGCAGCATTTTTACGGGGCGAATCCGCAGGCCTCGCCCGCGTCGTGGGCGATCCGCTTCGCCGCCTCGCTTGACGGCGTGCTTACGGTGCTCAGCGGGATGTCTACCCTTGAACAGATGCGCGATAACATTTCTTATATGGAGAATTTTCAGCCGCTTAACGAACGCGAGCGCGGCGTGATTGCCGAGGTTCAGCGCGAGCTTGCGCAGATTGACAGCGTTCCTTGCACCGGCTGCGGCTACTGCATGAAGGGGTGCCCGCAGGGAATCGCCATTCCGGGCGTGTTCGGGGCGCTCAACACCTATTTGGTCTATAACAATCTCAGCGGCGCGAGCGCGCAGTATGAGTGGGCGGGGCGGAAGGCGTCGGCCTGTATCGGGTGCGGCCAATGCGAATCGGTCTGCCCTCAGCATATTTCCGTAATCAAGGAGCTTCGCCGCGCGGCAGAGCTGTTTGAAAAATAAGGAGAGAAAAACAAAACAGTTCGCTTTGGAAGCGCCCTCCGTAAGGAAGCTGACGCCCGTTGAAAACAATTGCTTTTCAGCGGGCGTTTATACTCGGCCGGAAAAGAAACGGGCAAATCACCGAGGAGCGGCGTATGCAGGCAGTGCGGGGAATTTAGGCGTATTTTATGTAATGGGGCGCTCTGAGGCGGCGCGATTCTGTGCGACGGCTTTTTTATCGGTACGCTGCGCTGTCAAAAGCGATTGATATCGATTCGGAGACTATGGACAAGAGCTGAGCAGACTTGGAAGAAAGGCATATTGCGTATCTTTATGAGCTGTACAGTTGCAGACTTTTTAAGTCTGCTTATTCTTTTTCAATAATAGAGGAGTTTTTTATGCTCTCAATGCCGTTCCGGCGACTTGCTTTGATTTGTGCGCGAAAGAATCGGCTTGTTTTCTCACAATAGCGTCAGGGCGACTTCAGAATCCAAGCGCAATGCATTGCGCTTGGGTTTGCCGCCCTATTCCAGCTGTTGTGCAGCACCAAACTTTTTGTTTGTCAATTTCTTTTGTTAGAAGTTTTTCCTGCTTGAAACTTTTTAGTCCCACCGCACCAAAAGCGGCCGCGGTATAGTGGCCGCAAAGTGGGGCGCGTACAAGTGCGCCCCACTTCGTTTAAGCGCGAAAGAATCGGCTTGTTCGGTGCGATTCAACCGGGCGACTTCAGAATCCAAGCGCAATGCACTTGGGTTTGCCGCCCTATTCCAGCTGCTGTGCAGCACCAAACTTTCTGTTTGCCGATTTTTGTCGTTGAAAACTTTCCTGCTCAAAACTTTCTTTTCCCACCGCACCCAAACAGGCGGTTCAAGGGGTTATGGGGGAATTTGCACTTTTTGGAAAATTCCCTTGCCTCCTTGACATGAAAAAACGGTTTTGTAGAAAGATGCGGAAGAAAACGATCACCATGAGGTGATCGTTTGACGCGGTATAGTGGCCGCAGAAAAGGGGCGCCAAACAAAAGCGCGCTGCGGTATTGTTCCGCCTGTGCCCCTTGGTTTGAAGACGTGGAGGAGTCCGGCACGGTTTAGCCAGCCGGTGGGGATCATGCAGGCTGGGTTCTGTGCGGACTGCACAGTAAAAAAGGCAGGGTAACCTCAAACGGTTTGCCTTGCCTTTTATTTTCTTGCCGGATTTTTTAAAGCCTGTTTATTCTTTTTCGACAACAGGCGCCTCAGGCGCGTTCTTTCTTACTCTTTCGATGCCGTTCAGGCAGCTTGCTTTGGCTTTGTAGCCTTCGGAAGTGGCGATGATTTCACCGTTGCGCGCTTTGAGACGGAAACGGAATTCACCTGCATTGTCTTTGTAGACTTCAAACTTAGGATTCGTAGCCTTTGCGACTTCTTCTGTTGTTTGGTCTTCAAGATTTGCAATGGGAGCGTTCTTTCTCACGCTCTCAATGCCGTTGCTGCATGCGCTTTCGGATTTGTACACCTCAGAAGTTGCAATCACTTCACCGTTGGAAGCAAGAAGATCGAATTTAATACCGGTCTTTGTTTCTTTCGCAAGAAATTCCCCCAAATCTCTACATATGTCCATGCATGCAGAAATGCTTTACATCACAGCACGATCGTATAGCTGCCGCTGGAGAGGATCTGCTCCGTTCCGAAGGCTGCTTTGCCGTTTACGGTGAAGCCCGCGTTTTCCGGCAGGATCAGCTTGGCCTTGCTGTTCCACGGAACGGTAACGGAGAGCTGAATGTGCCCTTCGCCGCGCTTCCAGCTGCAAGCGGCAACGCCCTTCGCCGTGCGGTAGTCCGCGCCGGCGCTTTCAAGATTTTCCACGAAATCGGGCTTGATGGTAATATAGCCGGTAACGGCTTCGTCGCACGGGCGAAGCCCTGCAAGCGCCTTGAAGTACCACACGCTGAACGCGCCGTGCATTGGGTGGTTGTGGGAGTTCATGGCGATGCCGGTGGTGTTTTCCCAGCGCTCCCAAATGCTGGTGGCTCCGCATTTGAACATGTAGCCGAAGCTCGGATAATCATCTTTTTCCAGCACCTTCACAGCCACCTCGTTTTGCCCTAACAGCGACAGCGTTTCAAACAGCAGCTTTGTCGTTTGGTTGCCGGTGGTGAGGTGGTAATCGTTTTCCAGAATCAAATCGTCCAGCAGCGCCTTGGCCACGCGGGGCTTTTCCTCCTCAGGCACGATCCCCAAGAACAGCGGGAACAGGTTGGAGCCCTGCGAGGAAGGGGTGTAGCAGCCGTGCTCGCGGTCGAGGAACGCGCTGTTGATGCTGTTTTTCACGCTTTCCGCTTTGGCGGAGAAGTAAGCGGCATCCTCGGCGTGATTCAGCTGCGCGGCGGCCTTGGCCATGGTGATGCAGTCCAGATACAGGTATCCCGTGGTGATCAGCTGCGCGTGGATATTCGCGCACAGCGCGTCGCCCCAGTAGCCGAAGATGCTTTCGCTCATCGGCGGCGCCCAGTCTCCGGCATAGTTGCCGTTGACAAGCCCTTTTTCGTCCAGCTGCGTCAGCTTGAATTCCGTGTAGCGCTTCATGCCGTCATAGTGGTCGGCCAGCGGCGTGATGTCCTGATAGAACAGGAACATATACCACGGCAGCAGTGTGTACACGCTGCTGATGTGGCACGCGGGGAAGCCGCCGTAGAAGTAGGGCGCGGTGTCGCCGATGCTGCCGTCCTCGCGCAGGGACTGCGCGTCTTCAATGTCGCGCAGCCATTTTTCGTAAAACAGCTTCATATCGAAGTTGAACATGGCCTCTTCAAAGCGCACGGTCATGTCGTTGATCCATGCAAGGCGTTCGTCTCGCTGCGGGCAGTCCGTGGGAACGGAATGCAGGTTGTTCAGCTCCGTGTCCACAACCGTGTCGTAAATTTTGTTCAGCAGCTCGCTGGAGCAGGAAAAATGCCCCGCGCGTTCCACCGCGTTGTTGACGCGGTAGCCTACCAGATTTTCCAAGCGCACGTTGTCCTCCACCGTTACCTCCACATAGCGGAAGCCGTGATAGGTAAAGCGCGGCTTGTAGATTTCCGTAACGTAATCGCCCTTGCAGATATAGGTGTCGGTCGCTTTGGCGTTGCGCAGGTTCTGCTGGTTGACCGTGTGATCGTCGTACTTATGCTCGGCAAACTTCAGCGTAACCTTGCCGCCCTTGGGGCCGCGCACGCGGATCTGCACCCAGCCGGCGATGTTTTGCCCCATGTCGTAGGTCAGCGTGCGTTCGCCGGGGCGGTAAATGCATTTGGGGCGCAGCTTGGTGTGCTGGCGAATCGGCGGCATCAGCGTGCAGTCGAGCTTCCCCTTCGGGGCGTCGGCTGCAACGGCGGCCGCCCAGCGGCTGTCCGGCGCGAAGCCGGGCATGTCCCAGCCGTCCTGCTCTAAGCGGGCGTCGTAGGTTTCGCCGTCGTAAATGTTGTTCATGGTGATCGGCCCTTGGCAGGCGAGCCATTTTCCGTCCGGCGCGGTATAGAGCACCTCGCGGGAGCCGTCCTTATGCGTGATATGCAGGTTCAGCAGCAGGCACGGATCGTGCAGCCAGCTGGGATTGGTGCCGAAGGTCATCATAAAGAACGGGTGCTCGTGCCCCATCCAGCCCTCGCCGAGCATAACGCCCAGCGCGTTTTGGCCTTCCTTTAAAATGCTTGAAACGTCGTACACATTATAAAGAACACGCTTGTTATAATCCGTCCAGCCCGGCTCCAGCACGCTTTCGCCGATACGGCTGCCGTTGATGAACAGCTCGTAGTAGCCCAAGCCGCAGATGTAAACGCGGGCGCTTTGAATATCCGAAGCGTCGAATTGCCGTAAGAACATCGGGCTTTTCCGTTTTTCATACATGGGAGCGGCAATAAACTGCCCCTGCCAGTCCGACTGCGAAAGCAGTGCGGTTTCAAAGCTGCCGCGCGCGGAGGTAACGGCGGAGCCGTCGGCAAGCGTTACGGTAACGTCGTAGAGATAGCGGGTCGCGCTTGTAAGCGGCGCGCCGGCATACGTTATGCCGGCGCTGACGGAGCTTTCCGTTTTGCCGCTGTCGTGCAGCAGCGTGCCGTCCTCAGCGTAAATTCTGAGCTGATAGGCCGTTTGGTCTGCGCCGGAGGGCATTGTCCAGGAAAAGCGGGGGAAGGCGGTGCGGATACCAAGCGGGTTTTCACAGTATTCGCATACTGTGCGAAGAGTTTGTGCCATGATGAATCCTCTCTTTCAAGCTTGCATAAAATTATTTTTATTTTTGTTTATGCATATTATAGCCGCAAGAAAGGAACGGCGCAAGAGTAATTTTGCATAAAAACAAATGTTTTTTTAATAGGAGTTTGTGATACAATAATAAGCGGAAAATGAAAGAATGCGAGCGCGCCGCCCTTTCGGGGCAGAAGAATAATCAGGTATTGCGGGAAAGCGAAATTCAAACGGAAGAGGAATTGACACATGGATTATATGCGTTTAAAACATAACACGGTCTATATTTCGGGGCGGAAAAACATCTATGCAGATCCGTTTCTTATTCAAAAGCCCGCGCCGAAAGCGGATGTGATTTTGGTTACCCATGAGCATTACGATCACTACAGTCCGGCTGATTTGAAAAAGCTGATAGGCAAGGAGACGCTGCTGATCGCACCCCAAAAGGTCATTGAAGCTGCGAAGCGCGAGCGGCTGCCGGTCAGAATGAAAACGGTGGAAGCCGGGGACTGCTTTGAGGCTGACGGAATCGGCGTGGAGGCCGTTCCCGCCTATAATGAAAATAAGCCATATCATCCCCGAAGCGCAGGCGGCGTCGGCTATGTGCTCACGGTGGAGGGAACGCGCCTTTATATTGCCGGAGACACGGATGCGACGGGCGAGCTTCGCGCCGTTTCCTGCGATGTGGCGTTTGTGCCTGTGGGCGGAGTTTATACGATGGATGCGCGCCAAGCGGCGGCAGCGGTTAACGAGATGCGTCCGCACGTTGCAGTTCCCACGCATTACGGGGCGCTTGATTCCGTAGCGGGCGCGGAGGCCGCGCAGCAGTTTGAAGCGCTGCTTGAAGAGGGAATCGAGTGCAGGATTTTTTGACGGCTCACAGGTTTTTCAGAAGAATGCCGTTCAATGCGTCGGCAAGGCTGCGGCAGGCTGCGCAGCCTTGGGCGATGCAGGCGCATACGGGGCGCCAAAGAGAGGCGGCGCTGGAATCGCCGGAATCATACAGCCGCCGAAGTGCGGCTGCGTAGAGCGCGGGAAAGCCGTCGACACACTCGGAGATTTGCGAGACAGCGGCGCAGGGCAGCGGAAGCGTTTTAAAGGAGAAGAGTATGCCGGCGGCGTCCTTTGCCTTTGCGCATGCGCCTGCAAACGGGGCGGCGACGGAGGCAAGCTCGGGGCGGACTGTGCGCGGCATAAAGGCCTGCATGAGAAGCAGCGCTTCCTCCGCGGCAAGCACGGGCTGAAACAGCAGGTGAGAAAGCAGCAGCAGATCTTCTCCTGCAATCGGCGGAAGAAATTCTTTATACAGTCGGTCGGTCAGCGCCTGCCGCAGGTCGGCGGCTTTTTTCTTTTCCTGCCGCAGGGCTTGCGCCGCCCGCAAAAGGCGGGAGGAGCTGAAATCCGTGCAGACCTCGAAGAGCTCTTTGGAGGAGGAAGCGCTGCTGCCTGCAAGCGCTGTGATAAGCTCTGCGTATTCGTTTGCTTTTTTAGCCATGTTGATTCTCCTTTTGGTTGATTCCATTTTCGCGGTGCAAAAGCCGTTTATAAAAAATTGAGCAAAATACGAGCCGAGATGAACCCCAGAATACCGCAGCCGGGGAAGGTCAGCAGCCACGCAAACGCCATTTGCCGCCCAAGCGCCCAGTTTACGCGCCGCGGGTGGTTTGCTGCGCCGGCTCCCATGATCGCGGTGGTTTTCGTGTGCGTAGTGCTTACCGGAAAACCGAACAATGAACAAATGAGCAGACAAGCAGATGCTCCAATATCGGCGGAAAATCCTTGATACCGCTCTAAATGCGCCATGTCCATGCCTACGGATTTGATAATGCGCTTGCCGCCCAGGGAGGTGCCTAAGCCCATTGCCGCCGCGCATACTGCGCAGATCCAAACGGGGATCTCTGCGTTCGGCGCTGCGCTGCCTGCAAGCGCAGAACCGAGCAGGAACACGCCGATAAACTTTTGGCCGTCCTGTGCGCCGTGCATAAAGGCCATGGC
>JAHAAN010000027.1 GCA_018376855.1 Clostridiales bacterium
ATCGTTTTTGCGTTCGACGGTGTAGACGGTGGGGTATGTTGTTTGTGCTCCGCCGTTATCCGTTAAAACCGTGTTGTATACGAGCTCGCCGTAAAAAAGTTTATCGGCGTCAGGAGTAATAATGTCGTTTTCGGAGGCACTGCGCGCAGTAAAGGCCATGCACAGCAAAGCGCACAAAGCAAGTGCGGCAAATTTTTTCTTTACGTATTCCATGCTTTGCTCCTTTCCCGATTGTACAGAAAAAGCCAAATCGTTATACTGTACTGATAGTATAGCATTAAATGGTGCACTTTTAAAGAGTTATTTAAACAAAGCAGGCAAAAATTTGTTATAAAACGTTATGAGCAAGGCAAAGCGCAAATTTCGGTTTATCAGTTGGCTTATAATAAATCAACGCCCGCTGAAAAGCAGCAGCTTCCAGGCGGGCGTGATTTTTATTTCAAAGAGCTCCATATTCGGCTTTATTTTTCTTTAATTACATAACGACTACGATGATGACTACTACGGCGACAACAACGGCGGCAATCACAATGTATAAAATAGTGTTGTTGGACGCGGGAGCAGATGTGCCTGCAGTAGCGCTTGCACTCGGAGCAGAAGTCGCGTTTTCGGTCGCGGCATTCGTGGGCTGCTCGGTGGAGCCGTTGCCGGGCGTAGGCGTAGAGTCGGAGCTGCCGCCGTCTTCCGGCATAGTGAAGCCTTCCTTGGCGGACCAAAGCGCGTAATCGCCGAATACGATGGTGTCGCCTTCCATTAAGTCTCCGCAGATGGAGTAGCCGACGGCAGTTAAAATGCTTTCGCCTTTAACGTATGCGCCGTTGTTGCAGTCCTCCGAGGAGTGTCCTGAGCCGGAGTCCGGCCCCCAAGAGCCGTAAATGCACTGATTAAAGCCGCCGTTGGCGAGATCGATCAAAAACCAACCCTTAAAGCCTGCGGGAACGGAAGCTAAACCGTCGGTATTATAATCGTAATACTCCTGCCCACGGGTGATGTTGCCTTCGAGGTCTACAAGGTAGCAAGTAACATCAAAAAAGTCCGCGCCGCTGTAAGTCAGCTGGTGAGAGGTAAGAACGGTTTCACCGTTTTCCTTGGTATATTCCGGCGGCGCCGCATGCTCGCCGAAGAAACCGACGCCTGCTTCTTCATCAGAGTTATTTTCAATGTAAAAAGCTACGCCGGTTGCCTTGGACATATCCTCGGCGGAGATTTTCTCGGCAAGATTGATTCTTCCGGTAAAGGCTGTGTCAGGATCGGCAGATTCCAAAACAACCAAACCGTTATTAAAAGTGCTCAACGAGCTTCCTTTAAAGATCCAACCGTTTTCGTTGTTGCCAAGAACATCGCCGTTTGACCAGTTGGTAAAGGCGTCAATTGGGGTAACGTCCAAATTGGGGTTTTCTAGCGGAGCCGCCATTGCTGTCATGCCTATCAGAAGCATAACGGTGAGTACGGCGGCAAATGCTGCAAATTTCTTCATTAATGTATTCCTCCTATTTATGTTGTTTTAACATTATAAACGAAAAATCAGAGAAATGTAATGCACAATTTTATTTTATAATAGCACAATATTGTATAAATGAGGTGAAAATTGTGCTCGTATTAAAAAAATGAATGGCTGTTTCTTTTTCTTTGTAAAGAAATAACGGCGGCATCGGTTTTGACCGATGCCGCCGAAATACAGATCAAAAAAACTGAGTCTATCGAAAACTTTTAATTTTTCTTCTTATTTTTTACAGCTATGATTACGATCACTGCGACTACCGCTGCGATGACCACAGCGGCAATGATGATATACAATATTGTGTTGCTTGAAGCGGGAGCAGGGGATTCGGAAGCATCCGGTGCAGCTGTTGCGGTTGTACCTTTAGAAGGATTTTCCGTGGGCTGCTGTGTCGGGTCGCTGCTGGGGGTAGCAACGGAGGTTTCGCCCTCTTCCGGCATGGTAAAGCCGCTTTTGGCGGACCACAGAGCGTAGTCTCCCAGCGCGACGGTTTCGCCGTCGGCAAGATCGGCGCACACGGAGAAGCCTAAAGCAAGCAGACCGTGAGTGCCGTTGACAAACCGGCCGTACTCGCAGTCCTCGGAGTCATGGAATCCCATATCCGTACCCCAAGAGCCGTAGTAGCAGCGATTAAAGCCGCCGTTGGCGAGGTCGATCAAAAACCAGCCTTTAAAGCCTGCCGGAACGGAAGCTTGGCCGTTCATGTTGTAGCCGTAATATTCTTCGCACCTAGCGATATTGCCTTCCAAATCGACCAAATAACAAACGATTTCGGTAAAATCGGCGTTGCTGTATGTCAGCTGGTGTTCGGCAAGCTTCGTTCCACCGGTTTCCTGATCCAGCACTTCAAACCCGCCGAAGGATTCTCCGAAAAAGCCGATGCCGGCTTCTTCTTCGGAGTTGTTTTCAACATAGAATGCAACGCCGGTAACGTCGGTCATATCCTCAATGGAAACAGCATGTTCCTTCAAATTGATTCTTGCAGTGAACGGAAGCTCAGGGTCGGCAGAATCCATTACGAGCAGACCGTTATTAAAAGCGCCGGTTCCGTTAGGTTCAAATACCCAAAAATAATTGCTGTTTTGAATAACCTCGCCGTCTGTCCAGCCATCAAAGGGATTAAGCTGGGTAATATCCAAATTAGGGTTTTCTAGCGGAGCTGCCATAGCGGTCGTGCCCATGAGTAAGAGAACAACCAGTATAGCTGCAAGTACTGTGAATTTTTTCATTATGTCTTCCTCCTAATATAAATAGCTCTTTTAAATTATACGGTATAAATTAGAAAAAATAAATGGTCAAAATACACTTTTTCATGACTAATATTCACTTTTCGATTTTGAGAAGGCATTCGCTGAACACGGTAGGATTCCCGATCACACTGACGCGCACTACTACGCTTCCTTCAGCGAGACAGGAAATATGCGTTCCGTTCAAAACGGCAAGCTCTTCATCGCGGCTTTCAAAGAACAGGCCGGCAAGAACGGCTTCGGGCTTTAAGTCGGCCTCGGCGAGCGGCGCGCCGTCCAGATACAGCGAAAGGTCATAGGATTTTCCAGCCTCCAGCCTTTCGTTTTCGTTTTTGAGAAGAAGCAGCTTGCAGGAAAGCGGATGTTCTGTTTTAGCGGCTGTTTTTTTGGTTAAACCGGCTGAAATATCAGCGCGCTGCCAGCCGTTCTTGGTACAGGTGCGAACAGAGCCGTCCTGCGTTTGGTAAACGATCGTTTCTCCGATTATCACGGCATGCTGCACATTTTCTTCCACAACGGTGTAGGCGCCGGAATTTTCCGTTAATGGCTGTGCGTACAGCCGCCCTTCGCGCGTGACATAAAACAGCGTTTTGCCGTCGCTGCAAAGTGCAACGGGGAGACGGGAAAACGTGAACGGGAGATTAACAGGGTCGCTTTCAAGCGAAAGCAGGATCATGCCGTCCGGTGTTTCGGCATAGATGCTTTTGCCGTCCACGCCAAACAGCGCGGCGCTTTGGAGAAGCGGTTTTCCGGGACTTCCGGCCTGATAGAGATCATAGCCGTATACGTCGTTTATTGTGCAGAAGAAAAGCTCGTTATTAAAAACAAACAGATTGCTTACGCCGGTGCGAAGAATGGTGCGCTGTCCGCCGTCCGCGGGCATGGAAAAGGCGTTTCCGGCAGTGTCCGCACAGTAGATTGTGTCTTGAAATATAACAAATTTTTCAAGGTTCTGCAAAAGACCTGTTTGCAGCTCCCTGCCGTCTGTGCGGATGCGGCAGAGCATGCCTTCCTGCAAAAAATAAAGCTCATCGCCGCAGATATTCAGGCAGGAGGGGGCGGAATCGAGACTGCAAAGCAGAGAAGAGGAGACTCCGTTTGTTTTTTTGATGCTTTTTCCTTCAATATAATAGAGAAACTTTCCCTGTTCAGTGATGAAGGCTCCGTTGAGAAGATATTCCGGTTTGCTGCCAAGCTGAGTATAATCCTCCGGAGCGCAGTCCGGCGTGAAAGGCGGCTCAGTCGGCGCGGGAGCCGATGGTATCGGCGATTCGGTGGGGGCTTCTTCGGGAGATGGTGCTGAGGGCGCGCAGGCACACAGCAGGCAAAGGGATATACAAAGCAGGCAGAGCAGCAAAGAGCCTTTTTGCTGCGGACTGCGAGAATTCGTTTCCATAATAGGTCCGTCCTTTCGTTTAAAGCTGCCGTAAAGCGGCAACGCTTTAAATTTATTATAACATATTGTGTTCCATGCGTCCAATCGGGTGATTTCCGCTTAACGAATGCGGCGTTTTATGGTATGATGTGTTAAACGGAAGGGGAGAAGCGTGATGAAGGACGCACCGTTTGAGGCGATTATTTTTGATTTGGATGGAACGCTGACGGCGTCCGCTCCCGGCATTGTCAACAGTATTCGCTACGCGCTGGAAAAGGTGGGGCTGCCGCCGCTTTCGGAGGCGGAGCTGCTTACCTGCGTGGGGCCGCCGCTTTCGGAGCAGCTTATGGCGCTGCTTCACATTTCTTCACAGGAAGCGCTTGCGTTGCTTCCGCTTTATCGGGAGTATTTCGTGCGGCAGGGAATGTTTGAAAACCGCCCCTACGGCGGTGTTGCAGAGCTGCTTTGCAGCCTTCGCGCCGCGGGTATGTCTATGATGGTCTGCACCGGGAAGCCGGAGCCGTTTGCCAAAACGATTTTGGAGCATTTTGAGCTGGAGAGCTTTTTTTGCGACTGTATCGGTTCCACGCTGGACGGAAGGCTGAAGGATAAAGCGGAGGCGCTTGCGATTCTGCTTAAAAGAAACGGAGTGCGCCGCGCGCTGATAATCGGAGACCGCAAATATGACGTGGAAGCGGCGAGCGCCAATGGAATCCCGTGCGCGGGCGTGCTTTGGGGCTACGGTTCGCAGGAGGAGCTGGAACGGGCAGGCGCGGCATATTTGTGCCGCACGCCGGAGGAATTAAGGAAGCTGATCCTGTGCACAGGAGGAGAGGAATAAAATGAGAGAGATCACCTTTGAAATAATTGCAAAAGCAGTGGAGGGTTTATTTTTAAATGCCTGCCATGCTTATCCGCCGGAGGTTGTGCCGGCATTTGAAAATGCGCTAGCGCGCGAGGAATCGCCGTATGGCAGGGCGTCGCTGCAGGTTGCCATCGACAATGCGCGCATTGCGCGGGAGCAGGGGCTGCCGCTTTGTCAGGATACCGGCATGGCGGTGGTCTTTGCCGAGGTAGGGCAAGAGGTGCATATCATCGGCGGGTTGTTGGAGGATGCCGTGAACGAGGGCGTGCGCAGGGCGTACATATCCATGCGCAAAAGCGTGCTCTCGCCGCTTGAGCGGATTAATACGGGAACGAATACGCCCGCAGTGCTGCACGTTTCGCTTGTAAAAGGAGATCGGCTTGCGCTTCATGCCGCACCTAAGGGCTTCGGCAGCGAAAATATGAGCGCGCTGAAAATGCTGAAGCCTTCGGACGGGCTGGCCGGCGTGATGGAGTTTATCGTGCAGACCGTTTCAAACGCGGGAGCGAATCCGTGCCCGCCTGTGGTGGTTGGAGTTGGAATCGGCGGCACGATGGAAAAAGCCGCGTTGATGGCGAAGCATTCGCTGCTGCGAGAGCTGGGCGCGCCCTCGGCGGATCCGCAGCTGGCACAGCTGGAGCAGGAGCTGCTTGCGCGGATCAATTGGCTGGGAATCGGCCCGCAGGGCTTAGGCGGAAGAATAACGGCGTTGGCCGTGCATTTGGAGCAGTATCCCACGCATATCGCGGGGCTGCCGGTTGCGGTGAATATGCAGTGCCACTGTGCGCGCCATGCGTCCGCGGTGCTGTCAGGAGGGGTGGAAGATGGAATATCAGTTAACGCTTCCCGTGCAGGATCGGAAAACGCTTGAAAAGCTGCGTGCCGGCGATACGGTTCGCCTGAGCGGAACGCTTTATACGGGGCGCGATGCGGCGCATAAGCGGCTTTGCGCGCTTTTGGAGGAAGGGAAGGAGCGTCCCATGCCGATAGACGGCCAAGGTATTTACTATACGGGTCCTGCGCCGGCTCCGCAGGGGCATGTAATCGGCGCGTGCGGGCCGACTACATCCTACCGAATGGACGCTTATGCGCCTGCGCTGCTGGATCTGGGGCAGGCGGTGATGATCGGAAAGGGTCTGCGCAGCGAGGAGGTGCGGCAGGCGTGCGTACGCAATAAGGCGGTGTATTTGGCGGCGCCCGGCGGCGCGGGCGCATATTTGGCTTCATGCGTTAAGGAGTGCGAGGTTGTGGCCTTTTCTGATTTAGGCACGGAGGCGATCCATAAGCTGAAGGTGGAGAATATGCTGTTGACCGTTGCGATCGATACGCAGGGCGCCAGCTTATATGATATCGGCCGGGAGCAGTATCGGCAAGAATAAGAAAATCATAATTTTCCCTTCGGGCGACTATACATTTACCAATCGGTTTGTCGCATGGAGGGATGATATTTGGGGCATATTTTAATGCCGCTGCTTGATCCGTTATCCGTTATGGTGCTTGCTGCCGTTCCGGGGATCGAGATGCGCGGTGCGCTGTTATTTGCGCAATATATAAAAATGGACGCTTTTCCGGCATGGTTTTTTGCGTTGACGGGCTGTGCAATCAACGCGCTGCTGTTTGCGTATATGATCCCGCGGGCGATAGCATATGCGCGCGGCCGTGAACGGTTTAAACCATATGCTGAAAAGACAAAGAAGAAGATCGGCAAGGGCCGCGAGCGGATGCATCGTTTTTTGCAGCGTGCGCAAAGCGAACGCGGCAGAAGAATTTTTGGACTTGTGTTTCTATTTGTGCTGGTGGTGCTTCCGCTTCCGGGTATGGGCAGCATGACGGCGGCTCTGCTTGGCACGCTGTTTCATATCAGCAGCAAGGATATGTTTTGGGCGATTTTTACGGGAAATACTGTTGTGGCTGTTTGTACTGTTCTGCTTGCAGATGTGATTATTGCCGTGCTGTGATGAGGAAAAAAGAGAAATTTTGAAAATAGAGTAGATTTTTTCGGAACGATCATGTATAATAGAGAAAAGTGAATAAATGACCTTATCAAGAGTAGCGGAGGGACGGGCCCTATGAAGCTCGGCAGCGGTTTGACCGTGCCAATTCCCGCGGGCAAATGCCCGGCAGATGAGGGGGAAAGCTTCATCTGAAACAGCAGCTTCGGATGAATTTTTATTTTTATCGGAACATTTCGGAGCGAACAAATGGGGAGGATGAAAATGACAACGAAAATTTTTTCAAGCGAATCGGTTACGGAGGGGCACCCGGATAAAGTGTGCGACCAGATTTCAGACAGCGTTTTGGATGCGATGCTGGCGCAGGATCCTCTGGGACGGTGCGCATGTGAAACAACGGCGACCACGGGCATGGTGCTTGTGATGGGAGAGATGAGCTATTGCGGCGGTGCGCTGGATATTGCCGGCATTGCGCGCAGGACGTTGTGTGAGATCGGCTACGACAATGCCGAAAGCGGGTTTGACGGAAACGCCTGCGCGGTGCTTTCGGTGGTGCACGGGCAGTCGAGCGATATTGCGATGGGCGTGGACAGCGCGCTGGAGCAGCGAAGCGGAGAAGCGGACGCTATGTTTGCCACAGGAGCAGGCGACCAAGGCATGATGTTCGGCTTTGCGTGCCGCGAAACGGAAAGCCTGATGCCAATGCCGATTGCTTTGGCGCATCAGCTTACTAAGCAGCTTGCGCAGAAGCGCAAGAGCGGAGAGCTTGCTTGGCTGAGGCCGGACGGGAAGAGCATGGTCAGCGTACAGTATGAGGGGCATCGGCCGGTAGCGGTGCCTTCCGTGGTCATCTCCACGCAGCACAGTCCGGAGATCTCTCAGCAGGCGCTGCGTGAGGCGGTCATTGAAGAAATCATCAAGCCTGTGATTCCAAAAGAGCTGTTAAAGGGTACGAAATATTATATCAACCCCACGGGGCGTTTTGTAATCGGCGGCCCGCATGGGGATTCCGGCCTTACAGGGCGGAAAATTATTGTGGATACCTACGGCGGCTATGCGCGCCACGGCGGCGGCGCGTTTTCCGGGAAGGATCCGACAAAGGTAGACCGCAGCGCGGCTTATATGGCGCGTTATATTGCTAAGAATATCGTTGCGGCGGGGCTTGCGGAGCGCTGCGAGATCGAGCTTGCCTATGCGATCGGCGTGGCGCGCCCTGTGAGCGTGTTGTGCGACACGTTTGGCACAGGCACGGTGGAGCAGGACAAGCTTACGCAAATTGTCAATCAGGTGTTTGATATGCGCCCGGCGGCAATCATCGAGCAGCTGCAGCTGCGCAGGCCGATCTACCGCGCAACGGCTGCATACGGCCATTTTGGGCGCACGGATATCGAATTGCCGTGGGAGCGTACCGACAGGGTGGACGAGCTGCTGGCGGCGGCAGGCCGATAATATGCTGAGGGGAGAGCGAAATTGGAAGAGCTGACCGGCACTGTTGAGGACATTATTTTTCATAATGAGCAAAACGGCTATACGGTGTTCACGATAGGCTGCGACGATTTGCTTGAAACCGTTTGCGGCAGCTTTGCCGCGCTCAGCGAAGGGCAGCGTGTAACAGTTCGCGGCGATTGGGAACAGCACCGGGAGTATGGGCTGCAATTCAAGGCGGTATCCTATGAGATCGTTTTGCCGCGGACGATTGACGAGATTGAGCAGTATCTTGCAAGCGGCATGATCCGCGGAGTCGGGCCGAGTACGGCGCGGGCGATTGTGGATACCTTTGGCGAGGATGCGCTGGATATTATGGAAATGGCGCCCCAGCGGCTCTGCGAGGTGCCGGGTATCGGAAGAGCTAAAGCCGATCAGATCGCGCAGAGCTATGCGGAGATCGGCGGAATGCGCAAAACGGCTATGTTTTTGCAGCGGATGGGAATTTCCAATGCGCTTGCCGCGAAGATTATGCGCGCTTACGGAACAGGCGCGGAACAGGCGATTACGGTCAATCCCTATCAGCTGGTGGACGATATTGACGGCGTGGGGTTTAAAACGGCGGACATGATTGCCGAGAAGCTGGGCATAGCGGCGGACGACGCCTTTCGCGTCTGCGGTGCGATGCGTTATGTGCTTTCTCAGGCCGGAAGCGACGGGAACATGTTTTTGCCCAAACGGATGCTTTCGGAGCGCACGCAGGCTCTTATCAAAGTAAAGGGCGAGTGCGTTGAGGATGTTATGCAGAAAGCGTTTATGGAACAGCGGCTGGTTCTTCGTGTGTATGACGGCGAGGATGTGGTCTATCTTCCGTCCTATTATGCGGCGGAATCGCAGGTGGCGGCGAGGCTTGCTCTCCTGAGCCGACGCTCCGGAGACGATCTGTCAAACGAAAACCTTTCCGGGGAGATCGGGCAGTATGAAAAAGAGCACGGGATCACGCTGGCGCCTATGCAGCAGGAAGCGATCCGCACGGTGATGCGCCGCGGTGTGGCGGTCATTACGGGTGGGCCGGGAACGGGCAAGACTACGATTATCAACTGCATGATTCTGCTGCTCAAACGCAGAGGGCTGAAGGTAGCGCTGTGCGCACCCACAGGGCGCGCGGCCAAGCGAATGGCGGACGCTACGGGAGAGGATGCTAAAACGATACACCGCCTTTTGGAATATCAGCCGCAGGATAACGAAGCGTTTGCTTTTTCCAAGGGGGAAAAGGATCCGTTAGACTGCCATGTCTGCATCGTGGACGAGACCAGCATGATCGATATTTTTTTAATGAAAGCGCTTCTGAGCGCGCTGGCGCCTGATACGCGACTGGTGCTGGTCGGCGACGCGGATCAGCTTCCTTCCGTTGGTGCGGGAAATGTGCTGCGCGATATGATCGATTCCGAGGCTTTGCCGGTCGTAAGGCTTACAGAGATCTTCAGGCAGGAGACGGGAAGCCTGATCGTGAGCAATGCGCACCGCATCAATCGCGGAGAGATGCCGGATATTTCAAATAAAAGCAAGGATTTCTTCTTTGAATCGCACCCTCAGGCGGAGGACTGCGCGCAGGCCGTGTTAGAGCTGTGTGCCCGGCGGCTTCCGGGGCATTTCGGGTTGGATCCGATGAGCGGCATTCAGGTGCTTTGCCCCCAGAAGAAGGGAGAATGTGGGGTGATCGCGCTGAACAAGGCGCTTCAGCGCGTGCTGAATCCGCCGTCCCGTGCGAAGGCGGAGTGCATGGCGGGCGAAACGCTTTTTCGGCAGGGAGATAAGGTCATGCAGGTGCGGAACAATTATCAGATCAAATGGAGCAGAGCGGATGCTCAGCCTGCTGAAGGCGAGGGCGTTTTTAACGGAGATATGGGTTTTATCACAGAGGTGCATTCGGGGGCGCGAAGCCTCACTGTCGCTTTTGAGGATGGCCGCGTGGCGGAATACGACGGCTCCATGCTGGAGGATCTGATGCTTGCCTATGCCATCAGTGTGCATAAAAGTCAGGGCTGCGAATTTCCGGTGGTCGTTATGCCGCTGGTAAGCGGGCCGCAGATGCTCTATACACGCAATTTGCTTTATACGGGCGTTACGCGCGCGCGCCGTGCAGTCATGCTGTTGGGGCGGCGGGAAACCGTTGCCTTCATGGTGCAGAATAATTTAATCAGCAAACGCTACTGCGCGCTTTCGCAGTATCTGAAAAATATTTCCGAGGTGTTTCATGGAGGAGAAAAAGAGCACGGCGATATTCCGGAGGCTTTGTGACGCGCTTTTTCCAAAGGATTTTCCCTGTGTGGCGTGCGCGGGCGAGGAGCCTGTAAATGCGCTTGGCTTGTGCAGAAGATGTACGGAAACGGTGCTTGTCAACGACCGTCCGTGTCCCGTCTGCGCGCGGCCGCTTCCGAAGAAGGGGCTTTGCCCGTACTGCTCCAAGGGGCTGTCCGCACTGGACGGCGGCGCCGCGCCTTTTCTCTACAGCGGCGCGATCTGCAAGGTGATCGCCGCGTTTAAATTTCGTTCCCATGCATACTTGGCAGAAGGATGGCACGCCCGATGTGCGCGGTGATGCCGGCGTGTGAATTTGATTTTGTCGTTGCGGTTCCGGGCGGCAGGCGCAATAACCGTCGCCGCGGCTATAATCCGGCAAGCCTGCTTGCAGAGCAGATTTCTCGGCTTGAAGGGATTCCGCTGCTTGAAAACGCCTTGCTGCGTTCTGCAAAGGGAAATTCACAGAAAACGCTTTCTTATGCGGCAAGAAGGGAGAATGCCGAAAAAGCTTTTTCGGTGAGACCGCTTTCGGAGCTCAACGAAGCCAGGGTTCTTTTGGTGGATGACGTAACCACAACGGGTGCTACGGCAGACTTCTGTGCGCATCGGCTTAAGGAGGCGGGAGTGCGGGCGGTATATCTGCTTGCATTTGCCGCTACCGATCTGCATTAGCTGAAAAGGAAGTCGAAATTCCGCGTTTTATTAAATATTAAAATTATTTTTTAAAAAAGGCTTGCATTTCGGGTTGCGAGGCATTATAATATAAACGTTGACGTTGATTAGTGAGCAATCAAGACCCGCTAAAGAGTGGATAACTGAAGTTTTGGACTGATATTTCCCCTACACGAGGTCAAGTAAGCCTTAAACGCGTACAACGAAAAAATTTTTTTATGGGGGACATTATAAAATGTTTCAGGACAAGACTTTAGTTTGCAAAGATTGCGGAGCAGAGTTCACCTTTACAGCCGGTGAGCAGGAGTTCTATGCGGAGAAGGGTCTCAAGAACGAGCCCAGCCGCTGCCGTGCATGCCGCCAGAACAAGAAGAACGCACAGCGCGCGCCCCGCGAGATGTTTGACGCTGTTTGCGCACAGTGCGGCGCACCCACTCAGGTGCCCTTCCAGCCGAAGGATGACCGCCCGGTGTATTGCGACGCTTGCTTCAAGGCTCGCCGCGGTTAATCATTTGCAAATGACCGCATGGTAACCAACGGTTATAACAGAATAAAAAATGCGGTGAAACCGGCGCGGCGAAGGCTGCGCCGGTTTTTTTAGTCGATATACGAAGGCAGAGAATAGTTTCTATCCGTTTAAGAGGCGTTTGGAAAAATCTTAATATTTTTTATCGGATCATAAAAATATACAAAAGGAGCTTTTAATAAAATGACTGAACATGAAAAAATGCTGGCAGGAAAAATATACGATCCATTTACGGAAGGAATGCCTGAAAAACGTACAAATGCGCATCGGCTTTGTAAGCTGTATAATGACACGACGGAAACGGATGCAGAGCAGCGCAAAGAAATTTTAGATGAGCTGCTTCCGAATCGGGGTGAGAATGTTTATTTGCAGGGGCCGATTTATTTTGATTTCGGAACGAATACGGCTATCGGGAAGGACAGCTATGCGAATTTTAATTTTACAGTATTGGACGAAGGAAAGGTTTCAATAGGCAGTTCGGTGTTTATTGGTCCCAACGTCTCCTTGTTAACCCCCATACATCCGCTTTGCTATCAGGATCGAAATTCGTTTTTTAACAAAAAGACGGGAAGTGTAACGAACCTTGAGTATACCGCGCCGATTGTTATTGAGGATAATTGCTGGATTGCCGCGAACGTAACCGTCTGCGGCGGCGTAACGATCGGAGAGGGCTGCGTAATCGGCGCGGGTTCCGTTGTAACGAGAGACATTCCGGCCAACAGTCTTGCCGCCGGAAACCCATGCCGTGTCATTCGCACGATCACGGAGGCAGACCGGCTTTCGGCGCATCCTGAGCTTTTTGCAGAATGAAAAGCGCGTAATAACCGGTAAATCGGGAGAGAGGCATAGAGCTTATCGGCGGTTTTGGCGTGCTTTTATGGTTTTTTGCACTGAGTTTTTAAGACAGAGCGAGAAATGAGCGGCGCGATGGGGATTTTTTGAGCATAGGCTTTGCCGAAAAGAAAACGGGACAGCGGGGCGCACGGGCGCCGTTAGGGGGCTTCCCTGCGGTTTCCGCAGGGCGTGCGCCCCGATTGCGCGCGAAAACTGCCGTTTATATTGTGCTGCAACGAAAAAGTCCGCTGCATAAAAAGGCAGCGGACTTTCTTACAATATTTGTTTGTAAGTGTTGGGCAAAATTTTGAGTCTAAACTGCCGGCTTTGAATAGGTGCCGAATGCCTGCGAGCTAAACTGCTGCAAACGAAGCAGAGAATTTCTCCTTTTATTATTTTTTAACGAATACGCTTTTGGGTTGGCCGCAAATCGGGCACACATAGTCGTCGGGAAGCTCTTCAAAGGGGATTTCTCCGTCGTATTCATAGCTGCATACAGAGCAGATATAGGTGCTTTTCTTCGGAGCATTTTCTTCGGCAGGCGCTTGATAGGTAGGGGCGTTTTGGGGACTTTTTCCTTTTACGACTTCGTGATAATAAGCGTAAGTCATGGGGACATCATGTTCGGTAACGGCGCCGTCGATCATTTCCGCAAAAAAGACTGTATGGGTAGCGGTTTCAAAGCTGCCCTTTACCTTGAGAACCATGTAGCCAACGGCGTTTGTAAGCACGGGGGCGCCGCTTTTCACTGAAAAGTCCGCAGTGCTGAATTTATCTGCGGCGCGGCTGCTTTGAAAGCCGAAGGTTCCGATTACAGACGGATTGCAGCCTTGCGCTAAAACGGAAACGGACAGCAGCCCCGTTCGATTTACGCACACGTTGGTATAGTTATCGCGGTTGAGACTGACGGCAACAATAGCCGGAGAAGAGGTAATTTGCATAACGCTGTTGGCTATGCAGCCAACAGGGCGTTCTCCGTCCATCGAGCCGATGACATAAACGCCGTAAGAGAGCTTATGTAAAATTTTTGCATCCATGGGGAAACTCCGTTCTGCCGTGAAAAGGCATATTATAATATATTTTAGATATAATATTCGCTGCTTGGGCACGAAATCCTTTATGGAGAAATAAAAACGGAAAAATATTTGCCAAAAACTTTATAAAAAGGAACACTGTAAAACAGTGTTCCTTTTGTTGTTTATATGCCTAAACGGTTATCTGTGGCAAATTCCAAAAACTTCCTCAAACAGCCGAATGCGAAAATCGCGGTTGTCGTTTGAGTCAAAATCCGCTCCGCAGGCGCCGCATGCAGGCGAATCGTCGATGTCGCTTCCGAAGCAGTGCTGCGAACCGGCAACGGCGCTGTCAAGCCCCAAAGAACCTAAAACGGGGTTTCCGCGTTCGCGGCAGCCGCATTGATTACAGCCGCAGGAAGAACCGCCGTTATTGCAGCCGCAGGAAGAACCGCTGTTATTGCTGCACCCGCAGGAGCATCTGTTGCTGCCGCAGCTGCCGGTGCGGCTGCGCACAGGGGAAAAATTAGCAGAAGAATTACACGGACACATGGGAAAATCCTCCTTGTTTTATCATATGGCCGCTTTATATCCTATGCAAAAACTAAAGGGGGTGTTCTTTTTTACGGCGTTGCAGTCGTTGGGGTTCCGATCAGCTGTGTAAAAGCGCCGTAGAGTGCGTTCGGATCAGCGAGATCTGCTGTGCCGGTGCGTTTAGCAATGTATTCAGCTCCCGAAAGGCCTTCCCATTTGACAAGCATATGAATTTCGGAGGGAATGGCTGTATCGCCGAAATGCGAAAGAATTTTTTGAAAATTTTCTTCGGAGAGCAGAATGCTGCGGGTTTTTTCACTTAGAAATGCAAAAGCTTCCTCTGAGTAGGGGACATTGACCAAATAAATAACGGTGATTCCCATATCCTTGGAGACATAATTGGCTTGAATGCTGCTTAATTCGTATTTTTTTCCTTCCGTTTCCATTTGGGAAAAGGCGGCGTCAATAGAAGGGATGTTGGTGCGCAAATTGGTTTTTCCGTCAAGGTATTTAATGCCGAAGAATGCGCCGGCGGCGATCAGGATAATTAAAAGAAGACCGACAAACTGTTTAATGATTTTGGTTGCCAGCAGAATGATGATAACAACCGCCAGTACGGCTGCAATTCCGATAATCAGAGTAGTGCTCATAAAATCAAACCCTTTCATGAAAAATACGGAAAACGGAACATTGTTATTATACGTCTTCCCGCTGAAAATATAATAACAAGAAAATGAAATTAATTCAATCACAATTTTCATTTAGAATATATTATTTTGAAGCTCAGAGCCGAAAAAGGCTCAAACAGTGAGGAAACGTGCAAAATAGAAAGTTAATTCCTTTCAAAAGCGGATTACGGTGAATTTGAATAAAAAAATCATCAGTTTTGCAGGTGTGCTCGGTGTTTACATTCACGGGGGAGTCCGCTATAATGTACGAACAATAAAAACTGCCGAAACACGGGGAAAATCCCCATAAAACATGGAAAAATCTTCTAGATGAATGTGAAGAAGACTTTTGATGTGTATAAGGGATTTTATCAAGCAGCGCAATGGAGCGCTGCGTTCCGTGCGAAAGGATGGTAGCTGCGATGAAGACCCTAAAACAGCTGTTTCGATACTTTAAGCCATATTTGGGAAGCGTTATTCTCTATGTTGTGCTTGGCTTTGTCATTACCGGGGTGGCGATGATCAATCCGCAGGTGCAGCGGGTGTTGTTTGATAATCTGCTGCAGGGCGTTCCGTTTGAGGGCTTTGGGATCGTGCTGCACGGGACTGCGCTTATGGCGGGAATTGCCATCATCATGGTCGTGCAGGCGTTGGCGCAGCAGGCGCTTGGTTATCTGCGTGCGTATATCATGCAGAAAACAGCGCAGGATTCCGTGAACGCCATACGGCAGGATCTTTTCAATAAGCTTTTGGATCAATCGCAGGAATTTCTGCACAAACAGAATACCGGCGATGTCATGACGATTATCAACGGCGATCCGGAAGTAGTCATGAACTTTTTTGTTGGAATCATTCCCTCTATGTTTCAGGCAACGGTCAGCTGTATCGTTGGCGCGATCCTGATCTGCACCATCAATCCGTGGATGCTGCTTGCCACGGTGCTGCCTGCGCCGATCATTATGCTGCTGACAAGGCGGGCCAGCCGGCGCATTCGCCCCAAGGTGATGGCAACACGCGAGTGTTCGGCGGAGCTTTCCATGTGCGCGCAGGAAAATATCAACGGAATCCGTGTGGTTAAGGCATTTAACGGCGAGCAGGAGGAGTGCCGTAAGTTTGATAAAGTCAACCGCGGCTTTCTGCAAAGCCAGCTGAATTTTGTTAAAGAGTGGATTGCGTGTTATATTCCGTTAAATTTGATGTCCTCTATGCCGATGTTTTTAATTAACGTGGTGGGGCTGATGTTAGCGTTCAACGGACAGATGACAGCCGGAGAATTCATGGCGGTAGGTGGTTATTTCGGCTATGTTACCACGTTTTTTGCCGCTCTTACCGGCTGGATCGGAGCTACGCAGCAAGCGATCATTTCGGCGGAAAAGGTATTCCGTTTTCTGGAGCAGGGGAGCACTGTTTGTTCCGCGCCGGACGCAGTAAAGCTGGAATCGCCCAAGGTGGATATTCGGCTGGAGAACGTAACTCTTTCTTTTGATAATAAGAAGGTGCTTGAGGATATCAGCATTGATTTGCCGCGCGGTAAGCATTTGGGCATTATGGGGCGCACAGGCAGCGGAAAAACGATGCTCACCAACGTGCTGATGCGCTTTTATGATCCGACTTCGGGAACCGTTACCGTGGACGGAGTTGATGAAAAAATGCTGGATCTGCCGCAGCTGCGGGAAATGTTTTCGCCTGTTATGCAGGATGTATTTCTGTTTAGTGAAACGGTTGGCAAAAATAT
>JAHAAN010000028.1 GCA_018376855.1 Clostridiales bacterium
AGTCTGCGCCCCGCTATTCTGCCCACGAGGTGGCCCGGCAGCGTGCGGCAGAGAACGGTGCATTGCTGCTGCTGGCCAGCGCCACCCCCAGCACCGAGAGCTTTTACGCGGCCCAGCATGGCCGCACCCAGTTGGTGCGGCTCACCCAGCGCTACGGCGGCAACCCGCTGCCGAAGGTGCAGATCGTGGACATGCGCGCCGAGCTGGCATCGGGCAACCCCCGGGAGATCAGCCTTGCCATGGAGGACGCCATCCGGCGCAACCTCGACGCGGGCAAGCAGACCATCCTGCTGCTCAACCGGCGGGGCTATCAGACCATGGCCCAGTGCGACGACTGCCGCGAGGTGCTCAAGTGCCCCAAGTGCAGCGTCCCCATGGTCTACCACCAGGCGGGCCACAAGCTGCTCTGCCACTACTGCGGCACCCAGCTGGACCTGCCCCCCAAGACCTGCCCCGCCTGCGGCGGAAAGCTGCTCTACCGGGGCTTCGGCACCCAGAAGGCCGAGGAGGAGCTGGCAAAGCTCTTTCCGGAGGGATTTGCAGGATGCACCGGCTTATTGATCCACTGTGAAAGATCGTCCACCGAAAGATCGTCCATAAAATGCTCGCCGTCGGGCAGCATATTGTCAAAAATAATGACCTCGCTCCCCAAGCGTTTGCCGTCCAGCTGCACGGCAATATCCTTTCCTGTAAGCATCCTCGTTGAAACGACGCTTTCTCCGAAAAAGAAATTTCTGATCCCGTACACATGCACCGTAAGGTTCGCGTAACGCTCCTGCAAAATCCCGATGCTTTTATTTAAATACGGCACAAGCAGCACGCCGCAGATCAAGCTGACCTCCCGATCCAGAATCCACGGTGGAAGCTCCTCCATGCACTGCTCAATCTCGGAGTTCATTTTGGAAAGCCTGCCAACCCCCTGCTCATACAGCGGGTAGTCGTCATACACCTCTTTTTTGGGAATCTCCTTGCCCGCAATGGAATAAAACTCATCCGTGGCATAGATAAAATGAACGCCTTTCATTTCAAAGCACTTTTCCTGCCAGCGTGCCAATTCATCCAAAATATAGGCTGCAGTCTGCTGCTCCACGCGCTTGAGCCTTGTAAGCCCTCTGCGATGGTATGTCAGCCGCACGGGAGAAATGCACAAGCCCTTGCAGTGCGGAAAAAGCACCAGCATATCTTCAAACGTCTTGCGCAGAATAAATCCGTCGTTAATATCCGGACAGATCGTAACCGACGCATAAAAATCCACATTTCTCTGCGCAAGCATCTCCAAAAGCGGCATGATCTCACCCGCTTCTTCATTGCCGAGCATCGACGCGCGCACCTCCGGATCGGTTGCGTGCACAGCCACATACAACGGTCCTGCCTGTAAAGAGGCAATGCGTTCCAAATCCCTTCTGGTCAAATTGGAAAACGTCGCCCACTCCCCGTAAAGAAAGGAACGCCGCCAATCATCGTATCGGGGAAAGAGCTCTTTATTCGCGTCGTGCGGCAGCTGCGCAGCCAAGCAGAAAGCACACTGGTTTTCACAGACGCGCGGCTTCAGAATCTCCTTGCCGAAGCACAGCCCCAATGTTTCCTGCTCGGTTTTGGCAATGTCATACTGCACAATCTCGCCGGCAGAATCCCGAACGACCAAGCTCAGCCTCTTCCGGCGCTGCGCGCAGGCGTAGTCCACCAAATCCGCAATAGGGCGTCCGTCTATGGCAAGCAAGTATTCCCCGGCCCGAATTCCCACTTCTTCCGCCACTGAACCGCTTTCCACTTCCGCAATTCTGAAATTCATCCGCACCGCCCCTTCCGCTATCGCTTCTATTATGAAATAAATCTTCTCTCTTGTCAATCGGGCGCGCGCATTTTTCAATATTTTTTTATTTCTCCACAGAAAAATTTACACTATGGCAATGGCTCTCTCCTTGCAGAGCCGATGATCCCCATATCCTTAAAAGGTTACCGCCCTCTTTTTCCCGCTTGCCGGTTTTTCTCCTGCTGCGCCGCAGAAGCGCGTTCCGCATATCCTTAGATTCCCTCAAAAACGCTAAGAGAGGCAGCTTACCCGGCCGCCTCTCCGCGTTTCTTTAAACAGCTTGTGTTTAACACACTCGGGGCGCACGCCCTGAGACTCTGTCTCAGGGAAAGCCGCCTGCGGCGGCTCAGGCGCCGCAGGCGCCCGTGCGCCCCGAACATCCGCGCAAAAAACAAAGCTATTCTTCTTCCTGCGTATCCTCCTGCTTTCGGCGCCGCTGCGCCGCTTCCTCCGCAGAAATCTCTCCGATCTCAAACACAGACTGCCGCCGATACAGCTTAATCCTTGCAAGCGAGGCGCCCTTCTCCCGCTTCCACATCTTATATGCAAACACTCTGCTGCATAGCAGCTGCACCGCAAGACCGATCATAAGCGCGTCCTCATAGCCGTAAATTCCGATTTCAACCGTCGGAAAGTACAGCAGCCCCATCGTCAGCTCCGCCGCCGCGCTTCCAAGCAGCAGGGATGACGCTCCCGGCGCGCTGTAAAAGCCTGCTGCAAACGCAATCACGCCGCCGATCAGACCATAAACCGCATTCGGTTCCGAAATAAAGCCATGTGCAATCGGCGGAATCAGCAGCTGCGCTGCGCACCAAGCGAGCCACACGATCACCGTTCCGATCAGCGTGCGGATCCGTTCGGTTTTGCGCGCCGAAGCGGCAAGCCAAGCTCCTGTTCCGATCGAAAGCAGCAGCACATACGGCCGCAGCGTTACGCTGTCCCCAATATGAAAGGCAGGCAGCACCGAACCTAAAATAAACAGCGCCAGCATAACAGCCGCACCCGTTCTGCGCATGTATAACGTTTCCGTAACCTTTCCGCATACTCCCCATAACACTGCGATCAACATAACAAACAGAATCGTGATTCCCCACGGCATAAGCATACACCCTTTCTTCTTTGCATTGTTCCTTAATTTTGCCACATAAAAGAAAGGATATTCATTTTTCTGCTGCACAAAAAGCGGCATGAGAAATGAAAAACAATCGCCCTGCGGTGATCGCTTGACGCGGTATAGTGGCCGCAATCAAAAATAACAAAAGCGCATTGCGCTTTTGTTTGCGCTCATCCCTCAGTTTGTACGCGAAAAAATTGGCTTGTCCGGTGCATTGCAATTAGCAATCCCCCTTGACTATAAAAGAATCGTTTTTAGAAAGCCGCGAAAGAAACGAAAAACGATCGCTTTATAACGATCGTTTGCGATCAAAAGTAACGCAGTCTATTTTTTGCGATCTGCCGTATGCAGAATAAACCGCTCCTGCAAGCGCTCCAACGCCTTTTTCTCGATCCGGCTGACATAGGAACGCGAGATCCCCAGCTGATCTGCCACTTCCTTCTGCGTCATCGGTCTGGAACGGTTCAGTCCGTAGCGCATTGTGAGCACCAGCTGCTCCCGTTCCTCCAAAAAGGAAAGCTCGTGAAACAGCTTGCCCGTATTAAGCCGGTAATCCACGCTCTCGATCGCATCCGTATCCGCCGCGCCCAAAATATCGAACAGCGAAATCTCATTCCCCTCCCGATCCATCCCGACCGGCTCCTGCAATGATACCTCCGACTTTCTTCGCTTTCCCGCTCTCAGGTGCATTAAAATCTCGTTTTCAATGCAGCGCGACGCATACGAAGCAAGATGACTCGCCTTTTCCGGGTTATATGTACTGATCGCCTTAATGAGCCCGATCGTTCCGATCGAGATCAGATCGTCCGTGTCGTCCGACACGGCATATTTTTTCACAATGTGCGCCACAAGCCGCAGATTATGCTCAATCAGCTGATTTCGCGCCTCCATATCTCCCTGCTGGGTGTAACGCTGCACATATTCCTGCTCCTGCGCCAAGCTCAAGGGCTTAGGAAAGCTCGATCTTGTCGAAACCTGGCAAATTAAGAACTGAAGCTTCTGAAAAAGCGAAAAAAGCCAAAGCATACTCTACCTCCGAAAATCCGTATACCTCAGCATATGTTCGGGACAAAATCTCCGTGCCAGTCCCCCGAAAATAAACGCATTTTCGCCTGAGACAGCCACACGCAATTAATATTTAAAAATGCGCATATGTGCACTTAACAGCTGCTTCGCTGCTTTCGGCACAGCAGCCTCCTCAATCCTGCCCTTTCTTATCCGACCTTTTAACCTTAACCGACGTCAAACCGTAGCTCATATCAATCAGCAGCTTGAGCTTCTCCGCATCCGCGCTGCCGTCCAATGCGGCCGTAATCCAGCTTGCCTTGCTCATATGATACGCCGGATAAAACCCCGTCTCCCTGCGAAGCGACCCGATCATAATCGGATTGCATTTAACATTGAGAATATTCACGCTCCCCTCTCCCTGCACGCCCAGCTTTTCCTTCGCAACCTCCATAACGAGCGCAAACCACTTTTTATTATTGTCATGCCGAAACACCGCAGCATTCGGATACTTTGCCCACGGAAAATCCGCGGCGACGCCGTAGGCATGCATAATATATTCTTCTATCTCTTTTCTGTCCATAATAACGCCTCCCGTTAAAAAATTCATCTGTTGTTTTACCGTCATAGCACAAAACGCAAAGCCGTTTCAAATGTTTCTGCTTTACTGATCTGCCGATAAGCTTTCCACGCCCCGCCAAAAATAAATTTCTTTTGCCAAACCACTCGACGCTTCAGAATCATGTGGCAAAACACGGAAAAGCATGCTATAATATGGATAAACAAAAACAAAACGCCTGAAACAGGACTGCACAGGCGCGGAAAAGAGGTCTTTTGTGGAACAGAAAAAATTATCACAGCTTACAGGCGGCGAGGCTTTTGAGGGCTTTGTTTTGATTAAAGCGCTGGCGCTGAAAACCGGCCAAACAGGCAAAAATTATATCGACCTGACCATCTGCGATGACAGCAGCAGCATGAACGCGAAAATTTGGGATTATAACGACCACTACGCCCAATTTACCGTTAATTCTCTGGTAAAGGTGCGCGGAAATGTAGTCGTGTGGCAGAACACCATGCAGCTGCGCATCGAACGCATCCGTTTCGCAACGGAGGCAGACCCCGTGTCCATCAACGACTTTGTACCCAGCGCGCCGTTTACAGGCGAAAGCATGTTTGCCGATGTGCTGATGTATGCGGATCGCATCGAAAACAACGATATTCGCGCCATCGTGCACTATGTGCTTGAAAAATACCGCGACCGCCTGCTGTACTGGCCGGCGGCAATGGCCAACCATCATTCCATTCGTTCGGGGCTGCTGTATCACACGCTGACCATGCTGAAAAGCGGCGAAGCGCTGTGCGGTGTTTACACGCACCTGAATCCCGATTGGGTTTACGGCGGCGTGATCCTGCACGACATTGAAAAGGTCAACGAACTTAACGCCGGCGAGCTTGGGCTGGTATCCGATTACACCCGGGACGGCCTGCTGCTTGGGCATATCGTGCAATGCACGCTGACGATTGCAGAGGCCGGCAAGGCTGTAAATGCCGATCCTGAGGTCGTCGTGCTGCTTCAGCACATGATTACCGCGCACCACTACGAGCCGGAATTCGGTTCCCCCAAGCGCCCGATGTTCCCCGAAGCCGAGCTGCTGCATTATCTTGACATTATCGACGCCCGCATGTACGATTTCACCAAGGCGCTTGAGGAAACCGCCGAGGGCGGCTTCACCGAAAAGCAATGGCTGCTGCATAACCGCCGGCTCTACAAACGAACCGTTAAATAGCTATTTCTTTTTGCGCCTGCTGAGCAGAATGCCGAGCACGATTCCCACCGTGCACGAGACGCCCAGCAGAACGACATAAAGAATTTTCTCTTCCATTTCTGTTTGCCTCCGATCCGCACTTCTGCTGTTATTTTAGCCGCAAAACGGGGAAAAGGCAATCGAAATCACTGTTTTGAAAGGACTTTAACCATGAAATTCAGCGAACTTCCCTATAAGCGCCCCGCGCTTGACCCGATCGATGAAAAATATGCTTCGCTTCCCGCACAAATGGAAGCTGCCGAAAATCTCGAAGCCCTGCTTTCGCTTCTGAAGGAATTTGAAGCCTTCGTTTCCGAAGTGATGACGATGTACAACCTAAGCTACATTCGCCATACCGTAGACACGCGGGATGCTTTTTACGAGCAGGAAAACGCCTACTACGACGCCTGCCTTCCGTACTTTGAGCAGCTGCGCAACGAAATATGCCGCACTCTGACAGCCTCTCCCTTCCGCCGCGAGCTGGAACGGGAGCTTGGCTCGGCCTTTTTCCGAAACGCCGAGCTGTCCATGCGGGCGTTTGCGCCGGAGATCATTCCCGATCTTGCAGAGGAAAACAGGCTCATGAGCAGCTATCAGCAGCTGATGGCCTCGGCACGCATCCCATTTCAGGGGCAGATCCTGACCTTTCCGCAGCTTTCTCCCTTTAAGGAATCTCCTGACGCCGCCGTGCGCAAGGCCGCTTTTACGGCGGAGGGAACCTTCCTCCAAGAGCACGGCAACGAGCTGGACCGCATTTTTTCCCAGCTCATACAGCTCCGAACCAAAATGGCCAAAGCGCTCGGCTTTCAGAGCTTTACCGACATGGCCTACTGCCGCCGCACGCGCAGCTGCTACGGCAGAGAAGACGTCGCCGCGTTCCGCGAACAGGTGATCCGCTATGTTGTGCCGCTAAGCAGCAAGCTCATCGAAAAGCAGCACAAACGCAACGGAATCTCCGACGCGCATGTGTGGGATCGCACCTTTCTCTTCCCAAGCGGGAACCCTGCGCCTGCCGACCCGCCGGAGATCATCTTCCGCAAGGGAAAACAGATGTATTCGGAGCTTTCCGGCGAAACCAAGGAGTTCTTTGATTTCATGCTGGAGGGCGATCTCTTCGATGTGCTGAGCAAGGACGGCAAGGCCAACGGCGGCTACTGCACGGAGCTGCCTGCCTTCAAGGCCCCGTTCGTTTTCGCCAATTTCGACGGCACCAGCGGCGACATTGAAGTGCTCACGCACGAATGCGGCCATGCGTTTGAAAGCTACCGCGCCATGCGCTCCATGAAGCACATCTTCCAGTGTGAATACACCATGGACATCGCGGAAATCCATTCTATGAGCATGGAAGTGCTGACTTACCCTTGGATGCCGCTGTTCTTTGGCAAGGATGCTGATAAATTCTATTACTCACACCTGAGCGAAGCGTTGAAATTCCTGCCTTACGGCTGCATGGTGGATCACTTTCAGCACATTGTGTACGATCACCCCGAGCTGACGCCCGCGCAGCGGCACGACGCATGGCTGAAGCTTGAACGCCTATACCGCCCCGACATTTGCTACGACGGCGTTCCCTATTACGATAAAGGCGGCTGGTGGCAGCGTCAGCTGCACATCTATATGCACCCGTTCTATTATATCGACTACTGCCTTGCGCAAAGCGCGGCGCTGATGTTCTGGCAGGCCGCGCAGCAGGACCGCAGCGACGCATGGAACCGGTATCTGGCGCTTGTAAACAAAGCGGGCACGCTTCCGTTTACAGAGCTGCTGCATTCCGCAGGCTTTCAAAGCCCCATGGAGGACGGCGTAATCAAATCCCTTGCGGATTCTGTATTCGCCTATCTGGAACAAATGGACGATTCTGATTTTTAAACGGAGGGCAGATTCAATGACCAAACAGAGATTTCTCACCGTTTCCGGCACGGGCAGTCTTTCGCTCAAGCCGGATACTATTATCATCAACTGTGATCTGGCAAACCAAGCGGCAAACTATGCCGCCTGTATGCAAACAGCCACCGAGCAAACGGTTCAGTGCAAAAGCGCCTTGCTTTCCGCCGGTGTAAACGGAGCAAATATTAAAACCGATTCGTTTCAAATCTCCGTGCACTATGCGGCTCAACAGAACGAAAACGGTCTCTCCCAAAACGTTCCGGACGGCTATGTGTGCAGGCATACGCTCCGTATTCGCCTTACCTGCAATCTTGCACTGCTGGGCAACGTGATCTCTGCACTTTCCGAATGCCCTGCCGCACCGGAATTCCGCATTTGCTTTACGGTGGAAAACAAAACCGCCGCCAAAGCCGCGCTGTTGGAAGCCGCCGTTACAAACGCACGCGCCAGCGCAGAGACGATCGCCAAAGCCTCCGGCCTGCGGCTCGGCGAAATTTTCAGCATTGATTACACTCCGCAGGATTTAGACTTTTCCTCCCCCACTCAATATCACATGCCGCGCCTGATGAGCGCCAAGGCGTCCGCACCCGATATTATGCCGCAGGATGTTACGCTCCGTGAAAGCGTTACAATCTCATGGCAGATTCTGAACGCATAAGCAAAACAGGCTTTATAAGATTCATATAAACGATTGCTCACACAAGCAAATAATATCGTTTTTCTGATTTTAAATCTGTGTGCACGCAGCGCTGTTGACGCGCTGCGTTTTTTAACCCCCGAATTTGCTATACGCGCACAACGGCACGCAGAATCGTTTTATTTCGCGCTCAAATCAAAAAATTCGTTTTCTGCACCGCAAAAATACTTCTTAATTCTATTAACCTTTTCTTTTTTTAAAGCTATGATCAAAGCGCTAAAACAATAAAAAGAAACGGCGGCACAAAAGGGAAGGACTGTGAAAAGCTGAACGCCTGTATCGGCATAGAAGGAAGGCAAAGCGCCGAAAGATGCCGCGCCGAAGGTCCCGGAATGATTACTCACATTGGAATGGCCGGCCTGAACACAGGTCATTCCTGCATCATGCGGCATCTATTTGGATGGTTCGGATGTTCCTTCTGCGGAAGTACCGTTATCCGCCTTTTTCGGGAATGCTTATGATGAAACGGTTGTGGACTGCAACGGTAAATACGTTACGCTCAACTCCGCGCTGCTCATGCTGGCTGCGGACCGAAGCTATAACTGTTATTTTGAAATGCCGTTCCACAAAAACTGCCGAATCACCGTTGAAAACCGCAGCGCTGACCGCGCGCTTCTGTTCTATGCCGTTTCGGGCTGGTACGGCGAGCTGCCCTCTGACGCAGGCTATTTTCATGCGGCATACCGGCAGGAGCACCCCGTGCGGAAGGGCGCTGCCTACCAAGCGCTGGAAACGAACGGAAAAGGGCGTTTTCCGGGCTTAGTTCTATCGGCGGGCATGAACGGCCATAACACCTGCTGGGTGGAAGGGGAAGTGAAAATGCACCTTGACAACGAAACCTATCCCTCCCTGAATTACACCGGAACCGAAGACTTCTTCTGCGGCTCGTTCGGCTTTACGAGGGCCCGGAGCACCGCTATCAACCGTACAACGGCTTATAACGCAGGCTTATACTGCATATCGGGAAACGATCAAAACGCTCAATATAACGGTCAGCAAAGGTTTTCCCTTTACCGCCGGCACCTGAAAGACGCCGTATATTTCGATTCTCATTTCCGCATGACGCTTGATAATTTAGGCTGGACAGGCCCCCGGTACGACGATTACACCACCGTCGCCTATTACTATCTCTCCCAGCCTGCCGCGCTGCCCTATCCCCCGCCATGTCACGCGGATCTCACTATGCGCTGAAACGCATAAGAAATTCTCATGCCTCTTTCATTGCGCGTACACAGCGGACAGCGACCGGGTCGTTTTCCGGCTGAAGCACTGCGCAAAAAGCTTCTTCACAAACGGAGCCTCTTTTATAACGGAAACGCCCGTTTTTTATTCCTCTGCGCGCCTGAAAAAATCGTCTCAAAGCTTTCTGCTGAATAAACCTTTCGCCTTTTTACCGCCACCGGTGCAAAATCATTTATCTCTACTCGCCCGTCCATGTCCCCTTTAGGCTCCGCTGCCATGACGGATACCTAACAAAACAGCTGCCGCAAACATACGGCAGCTGTTATTTAATCCTCATTTTCTTCATCAAACGGTATATACACGGCCGTTGTGCGGATATGCTCTACATTCGCCCTTGCGCGCGCGTTCCGCAAAAAGAGAGAAGCGCCTCCGATCCCCATAGAACCGGCAATATACAGATTCTGCGAAACATCGACGGTATTATCAAACAGCTCGCGCAGGATCTCCGGCGTCATGCCATAGCTCATCACACCCGTAACATACACGGCCACCAGATCCTCCCGCATGATGCCGTAGCACGCAAGCAGCTGCTTGATCGCGGCGGAAAGCGCCCTGCGGATCTGCATTACGGAATCCAGATCCCGCTGTGAAACAAAAACTCCATGCGGGCGGTCAACATAAAAAACCGTTTCCCCGTCAACGACCGAAAGCATTCGCTGCTTGCTGGGCTTCAGCTCCTCCCGGCGGAGCATCTTGCCGTTTTGATCCACAAGCCCTGCGTGCCGCATCACGCCCAGCGCACTCACTACACCGGATAAAGCGATGCCCGAAGGCGCGCTTTCCAGCTCTTCATGAAAAATGCGGTACTTCCTGCGCCAAACCCGGCGCACAGCGCTCGGGTCTGTAGGGAAACGGCAGATCAATGAGTTTTCACGGTTCCGCAGCGCCGTGCAGAACAGCGCCTGCCGGTTGCCCAAAACCAAACGGATATCGGTTCCGAAATCCACCATCAGCACAGGGTATTCGCTTCGGTAGATTCCGGAGGAAAGAATGGTCATTTCCATGTCCGACCCTACGGCACCCGAAATCACACCCGGAAGCTCTACCGCCGCGCGCGGCGCAGCCGCAAGCTGAACCTGTTGCCCCTCAAACACCATAGAATCCTTCGTAAGCGCCTGATGCTCCGGCAAGACTTCAATGTCAAGCCCCGCAAACAGATCGTGAAAAAATGTTCCGGCTGCCAAAATCAAACGCTCCAGCTGCCGTTTTTCAACCGCAAACATCTCACACTGGCGTGAAACGATCTCGCTGACCTGCTCCCGCACGATCGCGCGCATCTGTTCCTGCGCGCCGCTGTGCTCCTTTGCATATGCGATACGCTCCGCTCCGTTAGCGCCAAACGTCAAAAGGCGATTTTCCTCCTGATGACAGTTTAACAGCTTATCCTCTGTCAAATTATAAAATTCAGCCGTGATCATCGTCTCTTCCGCTAAAACGGCAACGCCGTAATGCGTTTCCTCTTCATCCCGCTCCGGCGATTGGATTGGATCCAAAAACACGGCCACATCCCCCTTGACAAAGCAATGGCAGGCCAGCCGAAAGCCTTGATTGACCTTTCTGCCGAGCAAATAGCGTTCCTCCGCCTGAACGGGATTCATCTCTCCCCCTGCGCGCACAGCGCAGCCGCCGCACAATCCCCTTCCGCCGCAGGAAGGATGCATATACTGGCTCAGCGAAGTATGCTCCTGAAGAATCTGATAAAGTAAAGTATTATAGGGCGCCGTAATGCGGCACACTCCGTTTTCAGAATGGATCGTAACATTGCAGTCGGTCGTTCGCACAAATCGCCCCTCCTTCTGCTGAAAGATATACCCAAAAACAAACAAAGAAAAAAATGCGCATGTGTGCTGTGCCTGCATCCGGCTTTGCTGCGGCACATGGGAAAATCTGCTTAATGCTGCTTTCTTCCGAACCTGACATGGTTCACAGCTTCCCATCGCGCAGGACCCGATACAGGCACAGCGCATACCCGCATCTCTTTTTTATATTATACACAATTTTAAAAATTTTGCAAGACACAAAATCGCATAAAAAAATTCCCTTGCAAATCATCCCTTTATTCTCATTGATCCGAAATCCCAGAGAGCTTTTTAACACGCAGCGAGAAAGTTAAGGCTGAAAATCACGCTTAATGTTAGATTCGCCCACAGAAAAGTTTATTTTCTGCTTACAGTGGTTAGAATCGTGTCTTTTATTTTTTTCAACTACTATTTATAATGAAAAGGAATACTACTAAAAGGAATAGAACGCATGAAAAAAATCGCTATTTTAACAGCGCTGCTCACGCTGCTGCTTTCAGCCTGCGCGCCGACAGCCAGCACAACGCCGTCGCCGCAGGCAACCGCATCGGCAAGCATCGTTCCCGGCGTTTCCGAAAGCACGCCGGCAAACACCGCGACGCAGACGCAGACCGCACCGCCGACAACCGCGGACATCGCCTCCGACGCCGCATTGGCAGCGCTGTATAACAACGGCTACAGCACGCACTTTCTCATCGGCATAGATCAGTTCGGGCGCACCTTTGACGTTACCACCGGCAACCGCGACGGAAAGGAGGTCGGCATTTTTTACTGGCCGTGGTTTGACGATAAACGCGAGAAGATTTACGACAACAGCAAAATTCTCGCCATGGAAAACGGTCTGGCGCTGCTGACCAGCATGGATCCGAACATTTACGACCCCGAAATCTCGCCTGCCGGTGAGGTTCACTGGTGGGGAGAGCCTCTTTGGGGGTATTATAACTCGCTGGACGAATGGGTGATTCGCAAGCAGCTGAAGCTGCTGACCTATGCGGACATCGATTACATCTGCTTTGACTGCACCAATATGCTTCCCTTTATCGACGAAGCGCGCCTGGTGCTGCGCGTGATGAACGAGCTGATTCAGGAAGGCTGGGACTGCCCTCGCCTGACCTTTATGACCCATGCGCGCTCCATGCAGACAGTGCGCAACCTATACAAAAAGATTTACAAGGCCAACTATTGCCCTGACGCATGGTACCGCAAGGACGGAAAGCCGTTCATCATCGGCTACACAGACCCTGCTGCGGATCAAAAGGAGGCCGACGGCCGCAACGACACCTCTTATAAGCCGGAGCTTTCTGAGGAAATTCTGAATTTCTTCACCTTCGGTCAGCCCCAGTGGCCAAGCGAAGCGGCGCTTACCAACGGAATTCCGTGGGTGGAATGGCAATATCCGGCCCCTCTTCACAAGGGATATAACATCATGAACGTTTCGGTGTCTGCGCATCCCGGCTGCCCGTATTCCTTTTCGCTGACACGCCCCGGCCACATCAACTGGGGGCGAGGCTGGAGCGTAACGGAAAAGAAAAACATTGCGGAGGATGTGGAGAAGGGCACCTATTTCCAAAGCACATGGGACGTTGCCTTAAAAGCGGACCCCTCCATGATCTTTATCGGCGGTTGGAACGAATGGACAATGTCCAAAAACGTATGGGACGGCGAGTATGACTTCTGCGACAATGTAAACATGGAATATTCCCGTGATATCGAGATTATGAAAGGCGGCTATAACGACGCTTTTTACATCCAAATGATTCAAAACATCCGCAAATTCAAACATACCTCGGGCAGCATCAACGGAAAACTTTCCAACGCCACGCCAACCGAAAACTTTGACTGGAACAGCGTGCCCGCTGTGTTCCGCAACACCGGTATTCAGAATTACAGCCGCGATCACTCCGGCGCCGCCAAAAGCGTATACTACACCGAAGCAGCGGCCCGCAACAATATTCAGGAAATCCGCGTAACGAAGGACAGCGAAAACCTGTATTTCTATATCCTCTGCGAAAACGACATCACGCCCTACGACGGAAAGAATAACTGGATGAACCTGTTCATCGGAACGGGCGAGCTGACGGAAAAGGGCTGGAACGGCTATGAATACGTTGTCAACCGCCATGTAAACGGAAACGTTTCGGAAGTTACCGCGCTCTCGGCCAATTTCTCCGGAAGCAAATCGGGTGAAGCGAACCTTCTCATCAGCGACGCGGCAATGGTGATTACAGTCCCCAGAAGCGCGATCGGGATTTCTGATAACGATAACAATTTCTATTTTAAGGTTTCGGATCATATTACCTCTCCGAGCGACATTATGGATTACTATGTTTCGGGCAGAAGCTTGCCGATGGGGCGGCTCAGCTTCCGATATGTAGGATAGGAAAGGAGCTGACAGCATGAAAAAAATCGCTGCGTTATTAAGCATGATCCTTCTTTCGCTTACTTTATGCGCCGTCTGCGTCTGCGCCGAAGGCAGCGAAGCGTACTCCGTTCATATTTTTGAAGATTTCGACGCATGCAGCGGCAAGGCCGCGTTTGGATATGCCGACCCTGAATCGCTTCAAAGCAGGCTTTCCTTCTTTTACGAGAACGGGCAGCTTGTGGCCAAAAAAGGCGATGCGGCCAGCGGATGCAGCTTTTATCTTGATCTTGACTGCCATATCGGTCTAACCGGCGAGGGCGTTAAAGGCGTCGGCTTTTATATGGAGAATAACACCTCCTACGATCAGGCAATCAACGTGTTTTTGGTAGGGCAGGCATGCTACATTTGGGGAGGCAGCACGCAGATCCGCACCGTTTCAGCCGAAACCGGCGCAGTGGAGCTGCGAAAGCCTGAGGACGGTTTTCTTTGGGTGGAAGCCGGCTTTAAAGGGTATATCCTCTGCAATCGCGCCGCGCTGCTGGACGTATGGACAGGCGAATACTACAAGAACAAGGAAGTAGCCAAGCCCGGTTTCCACTGCGATTATTTGGAAGTCGGCGCAGATGAAAGCCTTGTTTTTGATAACTACTTTATTTGGGGCGAAGGCTTGGAGGATAACACGAACGGGCGCATCAGCGTAGATCTCTTCCGCGATCCGGACGAACCTTCGGCCTCGCAGACGCCTTCGCCTTCGGCAAGCGATTCTCCTTCTGCGCAGCCGTCGGCGAGCGCAGAGCCAACGCCTGCCCAAAACGGCTCCGGTTCCCTTCCCTATCTGATCGGCGGCGCAGCGCTTATCATCGCAGCTGCAGTTATTATCATACTGCTGCGCAAAAAAAGAGTTGACAAATCCGTTTAAAAAGAGTATTCTTAATAAAAATAAACCAAAGCGTAAGAAGAGTAGCCGCTGAACGGGAAGCACAGAGAGCTGCGGAGGGTGGAACCGCGGCATTCACACAGTGCGTGAATGGGCTTACAAGGGCAAGCCGAAGCCGCTTTAAGCGGTGCGTAGGTGCGACGGGAGCTTCGCCCGTTATCAAGGAAGTGCATTCCTTTGAGTGCAGAACAAGCGCATTGCGGCAAAACGCAATGAAATTAGGTGGTACCGCAGGTTCACTCCTGTCCTGATATGCAGGGCAGGAGTTTTTTATTTTCATTCTATCAAAACAAAAGGAGATGTTTATTATGAAGGAACCGTACCGCATTTATCTTTCCGAGGACGAGATGCCCAAGCAATGGTATAACCTTCGGGCAGATATGCCCGAACAGCCGGAGCCGTTTCTGAATCCCGGCACACTGAAGCCGCTCACAGAGGAGGAGCTTGCCCCCATTTTCTGCAAAGAGCTTTGCCGGCAGGAAATGACGACGGAGCGTTATATCGACATTCCGCAAGAAGTTCTTGATTTTTACCGCATTTACAGGCCAAGCCCTGTGATCCGCGCTTATAATCTGGAAAAAGCTCTCGGCACACCGGCAAAGATCTACTATAAATTCGAGGGCAACAACACCTCCGGCTCTCATAAGCTTAACAGCGCGGCAGCGCAGGCCTACTACGCCAAGGCGCAGGGGCTTACCAGCGTAACCACCGAAACCGGCGCCGGGCAATGGGGCACCGCTTTAGCGATGGCATGCGCGCACTTCGGGCTGGATCTGACGGTTTACATGGTAAAGGTCAGCTATGAGCAGAAGCCCTTCCGCAAAGCCGTTATTGAAACCTTCGGCGCAGATATTATTCCCAGCCCGTCGAACACAACAAAGGTGGGGCGCGAGATCCTTGCGCATCACCCGAACACCACTGGCTCGTTGGGCTGCGCGATCTCCGAAGCGGTGGAAAAGGCCGTAACCACAGAGAACTGCCGCTATGTTCTCGGCTCCGTACTGAACCAAGTGCTGCTGCATCAATCCGTGATCGGCTTGGAAGCAAAGGCCGCGTTGGAAAAGATCGGCGTATATCCCGATATCGTAATCGGCTGCGCGGGCGGCGGCTCCAACTTAGGCGGCCTGATGGCGGCATTTATGAAGGATAAACTGGACGGCTCGCGCCCAAACACCGAATTTATTGCAGTTGAACCAGCCTCTTGCCCCTCTCTTACCCGCGGACGTTATGCCTACGACTTCTGCGATACGGGTCATGTAACGCCGTTAGCAAAAATGTACACGCTCGGCTGCGAATTCATTCCCTCCGCCAACCATGCGGGCGGACTGCGCTACCACGGTATGAGCCCGATCCTTTCCAAGCTATACCATGACGGCTATATGAAAGCCGTAGCGGTTGAGCAGACAAAAGTGTTTGAAGCAGCCACGACCTTTGCCAAATATGAAACAATCCTGCCCGCGCCGGAAAGCGCGCACGCCATTCGCGCTGCGATCGACGAAGCTCTCAAATGCAAAGAAACCGGTGAAGCGAAAAACATTCTGTTCGGCCTGACCGGAACGGGGTATTTCGACATGAACGCCTACACCGCCTACCTCAACGGAACGATGACGGATTATATCCCCACCGACGACGACCTGAAGCCCGGCTTTGACGCGCTTCCGAAGGTGGATTAAAACAAAAAAACAGCGCCTGACTTGCAGCAGCCTCGGAAACCTCCGGGGCTGCTGTTTTTTACAGCGCGCTGATCAATCTAAGATGGGGATACCGTCTGTTTTTCGGCAGCTTGTGGGGCTGTCTGTACATGTTTGGGAAGCAATTGCTGAAAAGGCTGCCGCTGTTTACGCACGGGGCGGGGCGCACGAACGCCGCAAAGCGGCGTTAAAGCCCCCGAAGGGGGCTTCCTCCGGCCT
>JAHAAN010000029.1 GCA_018376855.1 Clostridiales bacterium
AGCGACCTTCGTGTGGGCGATATTGTGTGCTTTGATACCCTGCGGGATAACGATCGCAGCGACCATGTGGGCATTTACTTAGGCAACAACAAGGTGATTCACGCGGGCTACAGCTCCGGAAAAATCCTGATTTCGGATATGACTACCCGCTACTATAAAAACAACTTCTCATGGGGAAAGCGCATTATCGGCATTGAAGACCGCGGGTGATCACCGCATAATGCACAACGAAAAATTTCTTATCGGTTTACACGGGGTTATCCGTTCGTTCCAGAAGATAATCGATCGACACATTAAAATAATCAGCCAGTTTCATCAGAGAGGCGTAATCAGCCTCTCTTTCTTCATTTTCATATCGCTGATGCTGTTTTGGTTCATGAGTCTAAAAAAACTAAAAATAATTTTAAACTCTTTTATTTATATTGAATGAATTAGCGCTCTCAAATTTCTTCAGTAATATTTGAATAATTTGGTTTTGTTCATTATCAAGATCCTCAACGGAAATCATTTCATTTTTATTAATTCCGACAAGACAGTCAAGTGAAACATTGAAAATGCCCGCCATCCTCACCAGCACTTCTAATGGAGGTATTCACACATTGTTTTCATACCCACAAATTACGGATTTACTGCGGCCAATCTTTTTGCTTAATATTTCTTGAGACATATGACGGCTCATCCACAGTTTCTGAATACGTATGCCAAAGTCAAACGCAATAATATTACTAGTATTTGTTGTTTTACTGTTTACCGATTCGGCAGAATCTATCCATGCTGATTCTTTATTGCATTTTTCTTCTTTAAATCTTGCGCTTATTTGCTGTATTCATTATTTTAACCGCCTTATTTATTTTTAAAGAAAAATACCTTGTTGTTCTATACATATTCTAGTATTGCAGTTCAAAAGTTCCCTTGATATTATAAATATCCCTATTGGGTATATTCATGATTTTTTAAATAATACCATTTTATAGAACAATCTAACATCAGCGATAGAGATAGGTAAATAAACAATAAAAACATTAATTTTAAGCTGATGCGGCAAATGCCGCATCGGCTTTTACGCTTTCAACCGGTTAAATATTCCTATTCCCTTTGCATAAAACAAAAAAATTACGCCATAGTAAGAAACGGATTGACAACACATACCACGGCGTGCTACAATTAAACCCTACAGAAATGCTGGGATATGGAGGCACTGATTTGAACCTGACCACAAAAGGCCGCTATGGCCTGCGCGCCGCGTTTACATTAGCCTGCCGCTACGGCGAAGCGCCGATCTCCCTAAGGGACATTGCCTCGCAGCAGCAGTTGGCGGAAAAGTATTTGGAACAGCTGCTGACCGCGCTTCGCAAAGCGGGTCTTGTGCAGACTGTGCGCGGCGCACAGGGCGGTTATCTGCTTTCTGCACCGCCCGATCAGATCAGCGTGGGGCAGATTCTTGTCGCGCTGGAGGGAGACATGCTTTTGGTGGATTGCCTGCGGGACAATATCTGCGGCAACACCGAACACTGCGCCGCACGCAAGGTGTGGAAGCGCCTGAGCGACAGCATTCTTTCGGCGCTGAACAGCATTACCCTTCAAGACATGATTAACGACAGCCTGTCGCCGACCGGTCCTTGTCCAAACGATTTCCATTAAACATACTACTGCGAAAGGAGCAAAATCCATGAAACGCATTTATATGGACTATGCCGCAACCACTTATGTTAAGCCCGAAGTGCTTCAGGCTATGACGCCCTTTTTCACTGAGCAATTCGGAAATGCCAGCAGCATCCACTCATTTGGGCGCGAAACACGCATGGCGGTAGAAAAAGCACGCGCGCAGGTGGCTGCCGCTATCAGCGCACAGGAAAAAGAGATCTTCTTTACCTCCGGCGGAACAGAAGCCGATAACTGGGCCATCCGCGGAACTGTCGCTCTTTCTAAACGCGGCAAACACATTATCACCAGTGCGATGGAGCATCATGCAGTGCTTCATACCTGCAAGCAGCTGGAAAAAGAGGGGTTTGAGGTTACGTATCTGCCTGTAGATGAAGAAGGCTTCATTCGCCTTGACGATTTACGCGCTGCCATTCGCCCTGATACCGCACTCATCAGCATTATGTTCGCCAATAATGAGATCGGCGCGATCCAGCCGGTAGAGGAAATCGGAAAAATTGCGCACGAGAACGGGATTCCGTTTCACACAGATGCAGTGCAGGCCGTCGGTCATGAACTGATCGATGTAGACAAGCTTGGGATCGACCTGCTTTCCATGAGCGCACATAAATTTTACGGCCCCAAAGGCGTTGGCGCACTGTATATCCGCAAAGGCACGCGCGTGCAGAATCTGCTTCAGGGCGGCGCGCAGGAACGCGGCCGCCGCCCCGGAACCGATAATACGCCGGCAATCGTCGGCATGGGCGCGGCCATTGAGCTGGCTGTGAAAAACATGGAACAAGCGCATGTGCGTTTAAGCCGTCTGCGAGACAGAATGCTGAATGAGATCCCCGCAGCAATTCCGTATACGCACCTGAACGGACCGATTAAAAACCGGCTGGCCAACAACGTGAATTTCAGCTTTTCTTTTATTGAAGGCGAAGCGCTTTTGCTTTCGCTGGATCTGAAAGGCATCGCCGCCTCCAGCGGTTCGGCCTGCACCAGCGGCTCGCTCGATCCCAGCCATGTGCTGCTTGCAATCGGCCTGCCTCACGAAACGGCTCACGGTTCCCTGCGTCTGACGATCGGCGACGCTACAACCGACGAAGACGTTGACATTCTCTTAAAAGAACTGCCTATCATTGTCAAACGCCTGCGGGAAATGTCCCCGCTTTACCACGAAAACAACTGAGAAAGGTGGAAAAATATATGTACAGTGAAAAAGTCATGGATCATTTCAGCAACCCGCGCAACGTGGGCGAAATTATTGATGCAGACGGGGTCGGCACCGTCGGAAATGCCAAATGCGGCGATATTATGAAAATCTTTCTTAAAATCGAAAACGGCATTATTAAAGATGTTAAATTCAAAACCTTCGGCTGCGGCGCAGCGATTGCGACCAGCTCTATGGCTACTGAAATGATAAAAGGAAAAACCGTTAAAGAGGCATCTGAGCTGACCAATAAAGCCGTTGCAGAGGCGCTTGACGGCCTGCCGGAAGTAAAAATCCATTGCTCCCTTTTAGCTGAAGAAGCAGTGAAGGCCGCGCTTGACGATTATATCGCTAAGCATCCCGAAGAAGCTGAAGTCCTTAAATAGCAAAATCCTGCGTGATTTTCGCTCAAACGGAAAATATTCATTGACATACCCGCCTTTTTTGCGTATAATATAACCTGCTATTAAGAGAAATTTGCGGTTTTATGCCCTTGCATATACGCTGTAACGAATTGAGGTGAGCTAAATGAAAGAAGGAATCCATCCGAACTATAAAAAAGCGGTGGTTCGCTGCGCCTGTGGTGAGACCTTTGAAACCGGTTCGGTGAAAGATGAGCTAAAAGTAGAAATCTGCTCCAAATGCCATCCGTTCTATACCGGCAAACAAAAGCTGGTTGATACCGGCGGCCGCGTTGATAAGTTCAAGAAGAGATACGGTATGTAATGCAAAAACGCCCATGAAGGGCGTTTTTATTTTTTTGAGGAAGGTAACGAGTTTTAACAATTTTTCATTGAAATATTTTTACCAGCTTGAAATAATGCCACGCATTTGTTCGCACCGTTTTTATTAAGATTTTTTCAATGTATCTTTCTTAAAACAGATTATTTTTATATTAAGGGTGCAAAAGGAATGGCCTATTTCTTGCCCCCTTAACAATCCCTGCAGCCCTTTGAAGCACCTTTTTGGTGCGGTGGAAACAAAATGTTTTCAACAGAAATATCATTTAAAAATTACCTTACTCATTGGATATATTTTTATCCCAACCCCATTGCATCGGCGTTTGCCGATTCGGCATCCCCGGTGTCATTCATCAACCAATACAAAGCTTATTTATGAAAAATGCCAACTCCCTCAACATACCGACCCGCTTGCTTTTCCATGCTTTAAAAATGCTTTTCTGCCTACAAAATCAGCCGGCATATACGCTGCTACAACCTTTATAACACTTAAGTGGCTCATTTTTATTCAAAAAAACAAATGCTTACGGATAAACGCACATAGCTGATCTACTGCTTGTTTAGACTGCGGCAGCCCGTATGCCTGAAAAACATGCCACATTTCATCCCAAACGGAAAGCTCACAGAAAGTGCCTGCCTCTTGGAGCCTCTGCGCCATACGAACGCTGTCGCTGAGCAGGATCTCCCGGCTGCCGCATTGGATCATAACGGGCGGAAGCCCCGAAAGCTGTGCAAACAACGGAGAAACATACTGCTCTTCCAGCATTCCCGCGGCATACATATCGGCGCACCGTTTTAAATCATCCGCACACAAAATAGGGTCTTCCTCCTCCAAACCAACACTTTCCCCGCTCATGGTAAGATCTGTCCACGGACTCATCAATGCAAGGCATGCCGGAAGCGGAAGTCCTGCATCACGCGCCTGCAAAGCGCATGCAAGCGCTAACCCGCCGCCCGCCGATTCTCCCGCAAATGCTATTTCAGACGGAGCAATTTCCGCATCCAGCAGTAAGCGGTAAGCATACAGCGCATCCTCCAGCGCCGCAGGATAAGGATGCTCCGGCGCCAAACGATATTCAAAGGAAAGCACGCCCACACCCGAAGCCTGCGCAAGCCTTGAAGCGATTGCCCTGCTTGCCTTCAGCGAACCCGCAACATAGGCTCCGCCGTGAAAATACAGAATAATTCGATTTTCATCTGTTCCCTCGGGATACAGCCACTGTGCCGGAATCGGCATTTCGGAAAGCTCCTTGATTTCAACGTCGCCCGGCAAACGCAGCAGAGAGCACGCTTTTTCCTGCGAAGCGCGCTGCTGTTCCACCGTAGCCCCGGAAAGATAGGGTTTCACGAGCTGAAGCACCTTGGCAAAAAGCTTCGCCTCTATTGTCTGTTTATCCATAGAAAAATTCCCTTCTGAATTTTTTTCAGTATAACATATTCTTACCCGCAAACGCAAGGGCAAATCAACAGACTCGATTTAAGATATTTTTCTCCGCTCCGCTTAGAAAGAGATCTTTTGCCAAAGGGGAAGTGCTCATAAAATAAAATTCCCCCAATAAATTGATTATATTTAATGGCGAAGCGTGAAGGCGTGACTGAGAAGCTTAAAGCAGAAAATCAAATGAACTGGGTTTGGGTCTATGAACAACATTAAAAACAGAGCGACAGAGATTATAAACAGTGAATTGATTTACAACTAAAAAAACACCCACAAACAAAAAAGCAAAGAAGATAGGAATTGCCTTGCCTGCTCTTTTAATCAGCCCTTATGAGACTAAAATCGTTTCTTTTCCATTCTGTATTTATTCTCTTGGCGATGCCCTGTTTTTTCCCTAAAGCATTTTCCAAAATGGCTGACTTGCCTAAAACCTACACTGTCGGCAATATTGCCGATTGGCTCATCGGAATTTTTCAGCAGATCGGCGGCTTTTGAAAGTCTGTATTCGGTCAGGTATTTATAAGGGGTAGTCTGCATATTTGTCTTAAAGCAACGCAAGCATTCCGGTTTGCTGACATTAGCGCTTCCCGCAAGGCTGTCAAGAGAAACATCTTCTCCGTAATGCTCGCTTATGTACTGTAAAAACTTCTGCATACGAAATTCCATAGCGGTATCAATGTTTTTTGTTGGCACTTGAACATTTCGGCACACTTCAAGCCAAAGCTGTGAAAGCATAGAAAGCACTTCATAGGTGTAAAATTCAGTTTTTCGGTTTTCGAGTTCGGCAAGTTCAAAAAGAATCGTCAATATCGACTTGCACCACTCATTTTCTTTCGGGAAGTGACAAATCGGCAATTCTTCTTTTCCTACGATATAATCGACAAAAGCCTTTGCAGGACTGCCAAAATAAAAACCTAAAAAATAGCCGGGAAAGATGAAGCTGTTATAATGGCAAGAAGCCGTTTTACTGACGAGGTGAATAATATTTTTGTTGATGAAAATACCGCTGCTTTCGCTTAGTTTTACTGAAGTATCTAATGTCTTTACCTCTATTTCACCGTCTAATACATAGATAAACTGTAAATCCTCGTGCCAATGCATAACTTGAAATTCAGGATTTCTCGAATAACTTTGGTCGTTAATCACATCAAGCACAAGGTATGGAAAATTCGATTTAGCATTCAGGTTTACAGAGTTGATATAGTTGTTTTAAATGTTTTTCATTTTCAACTCCTCTTGTTTGGAAATATTATAATAATATTTAGTTATATTCTGATATTATATCACTTTAAATTGTGATATAATCATATCATGAATCGGATTTCAAGTCAAGACGGGAGATGAAGCAGAAATGTATTTTCAGTATAATGAAAAAGAAACCGATTCCTTAAAGAAAAAGAATAGACGGCTTGGAGAAGTGATTGATAAAATCGGGAAAATTGAGCGTGAGGTCGATACAGCTCTGTTTTCTTCTGTTGTTCATCATACCGTCGGGCAGCAAATTTCTACAAAAACACAAGCGACGATATGGCAAAGAATGTGGTATCATAAATGCCGATACAATACTTACCGCAGAAACAGATAATTTGCAGTTCTACGGAATGACTTTCAAAAAGGCGGAATATATTACGGACTTTGCATCGAAAGTTCAAAATGCAGTTTTTGATTTAGAGGGAATTTTGAAGAAATCAGACGATGAGGTGATAGCGGAACTGCCTGCATTAAAAGGGATTGGCGTTTGGACCGCCGAAATGATTTTACTTTTTTGTATGCAGCGTCCCAATATGTTCAGCTGCGAAGTATGCGCATGTTATACCATCATCGGAAGATAGAGCGCAAATTATTTGAAAAATATCGCAGACGGTTAAGCCCTTATTGCAGCGTGGCAAGCCTGTACTTTTGGGCAGCAGCAGGCGACGCAATACCTGAAATGAAGAACTACGCCCCAAAAAGGAGCGATAAGAAAAGTAAATGCAATGGTTACCGCCCTTGTAAGCGGTGTAAGCCAGAATGATTGGAGGGAAATCTCGGTGAGTGAAAATATTGCAATCATTATGCAGAAGATGATTGATATGTCTAATGGAAATCCTCATGACATCAATCATTTTATGAAAGTCTACGCATTTTTATCGATGATAGGCCTTCGGAAAAGGTTGCCCGAAATTACGCAGACCATACTGGAAGCCGCAGCGGTCATTCACAATATGGCCTGTCCACTGCGTCTGGAAAAATATAGAAACAAAGATGGAAAATTTCAAGAGCAGGAAAGCATACCACTCACACAGAATTTCTTATCTGATGTAGGATTGTCAGCTGAAGTGAAAGAGCGAATCATATATCTTGTGCGTCATCATCACACCTATGTCGATGTAGAATGGCATGGACTATCAAATTCTTCTTGAAGCAGATTTTCTCGTGAACGCAGATGAGGGCAAAATGCCTTTAGCTGCAATTAAAGCTGCTCGGGAACGTCTTTTCAAAACAGAAGCAGGAATTGACTTGCTGGATTCTATATACTTAAAAGAAAGGGGAATAAAAACAGGAAAAACATTATTGTACTGTTTGAAGTCATACAAACGAAAGAAGGTATGCAGAAATATCTTAATCTGCCGGCGGCACTTAAACCGATGCTCACTGGATTTGAGGGATTCATTCGTGCAGAACGCTTTTCCGGCTTGAATGAAGAAGGAAAGCTTATCTCCATGAATATATGGACAGACGAGACAGCCGTGGAGCGTTGGAGGAACGTTATGCAGCACCGCATGAGCCGGAAGGAAGGACGGGAAAAACTATTTGAAAGTTATAAAATTACCGTCTGCTCCGAAATCCGTTCCTATACAGAAACAGAACGCACGCAGGCTCCCGCGGACTCCGACAAATATTGGGAGGAATAAATTTATGGTTTATACATATCACTATGATTCGCCTTTGGGTGGCATCACGCTGTCAAGTAACGGAACAGAGCTTACAGGACTTTGGTTTGACGGGCAAAAACATTTCGGAGATACACTCCCAAAAGAATATGAAGAAAAAAACTTACCGGTATTTGAACAGTCTTCCCACTGGTTAGATACATATCTTAGCGGCAAAGCGCCTGATTTCACACCGCCGCTATGTATGCTGACAACGCCTTTTCGTAAAGCCGTATGGAAAATCATGCTGACAATTCCATTCGGTGAAACAATGACCTACGGTGAAATTGCGGACAGGATTGCAAAGCAAAAAGGACTTTCTAAAATGTCCGCACAGGCAGTAGGGGGTGCAGTGGGACATAATTCCATTTCGCTCATTATTCCTTGCCATCGTGTTGTCGGCACAAACGGCAGCCTGACAGGCTATTCAGGGGGAATTGAGAAAAAAGTACAGCTGCTTACATTGGAAAAAGCAGATATTTCCTCGTTTTTTGTGCCGAAGAAAGGAACTGCCTTATGATTTCATCAACTGCAGAACCAATACAAAAATCTTTTACCAAGCAAGCAAACAATTTTGAAACAAAAACTATGAGTTTTACAAATCAGGAATATTTAGATCATACCGTTTCCTGCGTCAATCCCCAAAATGCAAATGCCGTATTAGAAGTGGCAGCAGGAACTTGTGCCGGCGGACGTTCTCTTGCCCCATTTGTTCAAACCGTGACTTGTCTTGATATGACGCCCGCTATGCTGAGCGTGGGAAAGAACGAAGCTGAGAAGCAGGGACTTTTAAGTTTTGTGCAGGGCAATTACCGTTTTCAGATAACAGCTTTGATATTGTAATCTCCCGCCTTGCTTTTCACCATTTTTCTGAACCGCAGCGTTGCTTTTCAGAAATGGCAAGCGTTTTGAAACCGGGTGGAAGTCGTAATCGACACGGAGGCTGCACAAGAGGGATTGCGTGATACCGAGGATAAATTAGAAACTCTGCGTGATCCGGCACACATTCGCAATATAAGCAAAGATGAATTTACTGAAATGTTTACACAAAACCATTTAACGGTTTTTGCTGCTCACTGCACAGAAATTTCCGTATCAGCAACCGCTTGGCTGACACTGACAAACACCCCGGCAGAAATATCTTCCGATATATTAAAATGCTTTACGGACGAAATAGCAGGCAGTCAATCGACAGGGTTTCAGCCTTATATGAAAAACGGGGAAATTTTCTTTAATCGGCGTTGGCTTATGATGATTGGAAAAAAGAATTAGTCAATGAAAATGAAAACAGAATAGCTGATTTGCCCTATCTGCGGCAGAAAAACACACGATAAAATCAGAGAAGATACGGAAATAAAAAACCTTCCCCTCTACTACCCGAAATGCAGGCAGGAAACAGTTGTCGATGTCAAACAACTTGTTGTTTCGGTTTGTAAAGAAAATGCAAAGCAAGGCAATGTCCGAGTGTTAAAAATAACAGTAATGGCATTTGAGAATGTCGACGATAAACGGATAGAAAATAAAGCATCAGCACAGTTTGCCTCTCATACTGAGGATATAGCGCCTTATGCCGTATCCCTGCCAATGCAGACTTTGCAGCAAAAGACGGAAACATGGAATATGAAGTTATATGTTACGGCTTGGCAGAAACTATTTGCAGAATACCAAAGCGGCAATTCTTGATTTGCAGAAATTGATTGATAGCGGCAAACAGGAACAGCACGACCTTCAGCAGTTTCTGAAGAATGTACGCAAATACACCGATCCCGAAGAACTAACCGCTGAAATCTTAAATGATTTGGTTGACAAAATCGTGATACACACTCCCGACAAAAGCAGCGGATACAAAAAACAGAAGATTGAGCTTTACTACAAGGCTGCGAGCATTATCAATATTGCCGATGAAGACTGCGTTGCCCTTGCCGGCAGACTTGGTATGCAGAACGCAAAAAAGAAAACAGCCTAATGGCACAAAGCGGCGGCACAGCCTTTCGGCTGCCCCGCCGCCCTGCATAATACTTCGTTATCGCACCTCGGATAAGAGTCGCTTTTTATACATCTATTTTTCCATTTTTGTATATGTAATTATTGCCTCCACCAGCGTATTCTTACTTATAACCGTATCGATTTCAACCCAAATATCCCAATGCCCTTCGTTTTCCGAGAATACTTCGGGGATGAAACGATCCATCTCTATGAAAACCCCTCCGTCGTCCGCAAAAGAAACTCTTTGAACTTCATGCTGAAAAGAACTGCTGATCGGTTCGCACACCTGTATCAATACAAGCGTATGTTCCTCAAAAAAAGCTGCACTATATTGCTTTGCTGCTTCGGAATAATCCGCAAGCTCTTCGGCGGTCCAAAATACCCGCAGTGCAGGCGCATATTCACAGTCTCCCTCATGGCTTCCCCTAAACGCGCGGCGCGCCTCAAATTCCAACTTCTGCACAGACTGATTGGGCGTAATAACCGCATGAATCTCCGCATCTGCGCTGATCTTTTTCTCCGTTCCGATAAATATGCTCCGATATTCTCCCTCAGCCTGATCCGTTTCGGCCGAAAAACAATCTATTTCTATTTGTACTGCTCCCTGATCGCTGAGCGATACGCTTTGCACTTTATACCCGTCGGAAATATTTTTCGCGTACACTCTTGTCAATATCAGCGAATGATCCTTAAAGAAATCATCGGTATAATGGGATACTGCTCTTAAAAATTGTATGCTGTCAGCACTCTGCGATTGTTCAGAAAAAGAATGATAATAATCTTCAAGCTCCTTACGTGAATTAAACACTGCCGCTGTGGGCGTTTGTTCGCTATGATCCCATGCCGCCCGAACATAGCTTGCTTCAAAATCCAGCGTCTGAGGCTTGTTTGAAGCAGTTGTTTCCGGACTGCCGCTCACATCGGCAGGATTTCTTCCCTCCGAAACACAGCCGCATAATATCATGCAAAACACCAAAGCCGCACAAATCATTACTATTCGTCTTTTCATAATTTACGATCCTCCCTTATCCATTTCCTTGCGTTTTATTCCGCTATACAGCAAAGAGGTTTGTCAAAACCCGTTAAACATAGCTTATGCCTGAACATCCGATTCAATGACTTCTATCTGCGTATCCGCACCGAAGCCGCCCAATGGGCCTTGAAATATCGTTATAAAAATATTATAGAAATCTTTACTCTGTGTTTCCTCATTTTCAATACGCTCTATTTCAACGACTATTTTTTCTTCCCCAATGATAGAAAGCGCTCGCGCTACAAAAGGCTTGACTGAAGGATCGCTCGCTTTTAACTGAATAAACAGAAGCGTTTTTTCTTTAAAATAATTGTCATCATATTCTTTTGCCGCCTCCGCAAAAACCGCATCATGAGAAGCATAGCGGGAAATATATTCCTCAAGCTCCTGCTTTGAACGGATCACAGCCGACGGCAGCGCGCATTCCGATATATTCTCTGTGAAATAATATTGCGTTTTAACGGTTAAAATTTTAATGTCCGTAACTTTTAATTCAATCGGCGTATCCGACGCGATCTTTTGATTCGTCGCAATATAAAAGCTATAGCCTCCTTCCGCTAAATCTCCAACCTCCGGAGACACACGCTTTATTTTTACCGTAATGCTCTTTTCATCTATCAAAGAAACACTTTCCACCTCATGCCAAATCAACTCATCTACTTCATGAACCCCAAACAAAATGAGCGAATGCTCCTGAAAAAAGACTTCACCATACCGGGTTGCCCCAACCGGAATCTCCCTTTGAAACTGACTGTAAAAAGCCTCAAGCTCTTCACAGGAATTAACCACAGTCGGAGAATATACTTCAAAAAAGTGTTCGACAATTTTACTGTTACCTACACAGTTCTCCTCGGAATTTGTATATTGCATATCGAAATCCAGCTCCTGCAAGCAAGGCTTCGGCTCCCCCGAAGCTGTCGGGCTTGGCTCAGCGCTTGCCCCTTTACTTGGGTCTTCTCCGGAGGAAGACTGACCGATGCACCCGCACAGCGCAAAACAAAACAACAGCATTATAGCCAAAACAAGCGATCTCTTTCTCATCATCTTAAACAGCCTCCTTTTTTAATTTCAAAAAAGTTCGGGCGCGTAACAACTTCTACCACACCGCGATGCCGATATGCTCCTTGTCGCTGGCGCTTCCTCCGATCGTGATCGTATAAGTTCCCGTTGAAGGCGGAACAAATTGAACGATTTCAAAATTGCCTTCCGCAAGATCCGAAACCGCTAACAGTGATCCGTTAGGTCCATATACGGATAGATTTAAATCGGCAATTTCAACCTGTGTTGCAGGCGTTGCATTATGATTCGTTACGCTGTTGCGCTTCAGCCAAAAAACGGCAATGCGCGTTAAAGAGTTTGAAGAGGCATTGATTGTTATGTTTTTATTGTAAGGAAATCCAGAAGCTGCAATCGTGTAAGACCAAAAATTCCCGTAATGGACGATTCCGCGCGCCCAGCGTGCATCAAGAATGCCGGCGCCCTCCTTATCACTGACCTGAGAGACCGCAAAACCATTTTGGCCGGCAACACGCACAGAATTTAAAAACACATCGCCGGTTGAACCGTTTCCTACCGCTTCCACCTTTTCAGCCGCGCTCGCCATCAGAATCGCACCCACCGCCGCCTGCTTGGTCTTTAACGCGCTGTTTAAGCTGCACAGCTGGGCGATCGTTCCCGCCGCTTGGGGCGCGGCAAAGCTGGTGCCGCTTGCAGCTGATCCGGTTCCCCAAATATCCACTGAAGATGCCACCAGATTTGGCTTTTCAGGGCGATTTGAATCTTCGGATTCCTTATACGACGATGTTGATGCTATTGTAAAACCCGCTACGGAATCACTGCCATGAGCATCCAACCCGCCGACCGTAATGGCATTGTAAGCCATACCGGGGCAAGAAATATTTCCGTTCCCGTTTCCGGCATTGCCTGCCGCAATAACAAAATGCACATCATGTTGCACGGCAATATGATCAATCCATTGATTCATAGAATCATACAATCCATTAGGAAACTGTGCAGCATAATCAAAGCTTACGCTTGCATTTATAATATTTACTCCTGAGCTTAACAACCATTCAACAGAAGAATAGAAAGAGGTGCTGGAGCCACTAACACAACAGTACAACGATGCATTAGGCGCCAAACCGTCATTTGCGCCAGTTGAATCCGTTCCGACCAATATTCTTGCAACCTCCGTTGCATGAAGAGCGACAGTTGTATCGCCGGGTCTTTTATATATTGTTGCGGAAGATAAATAGGAATCATTCGTATCCGGAATACCGACTGCTTCCACAATCCCAATCTTTACTCCGCTGCCGGAATTGCCGTAAGTATCCCGCACATAATCCGCGCGCGTAATTTTATTTGCCAGCTCCAAACTCGCAGGCGCCCCTTCTTTTTCGGCATATGCATCCATAGAAACAACTTTACTGCTCCTTGACAGCGCCATGATTTCATTCTTATTCAGCTCCACGATCGCAACCGGGGCATATTCGCTTACAAACACTCTGTTTTCGGCCGAACAGCGGCTTGCAACCGCAGAAACGTTTGCCGCCGCATAATATTCTCTATATATTTCTCTTTTCTTTTCAATGGCTCTTTGCAATACTGCGTCCTGCGCAGAACTATAGGAAGTTTGGCGATAAGAAGAAGCTGCCTTGTCTGCAAGCTCTCCCCCAACAGCCGGAATCTGCGCTTCCGCAGCGCTGTCGTATTTAGCGGCAATATAAACGGCATACTCCTCCGGATAGCGTTTGGAAAACTCCTCCATGACTTCATCATGGTCAACATCCTGCATAACAACAAAGACCTTGTTAGAGACGGACGTCTCCTCATTTTCTAACGCCTGCCGAAGCTCCGAAGAAAGCTTAGCCATGCTCTTTTCCGCAATTTCAACCGCTTTCACCGAAACGGTATACAAGCCCGCTGAAAAAACAATGCACAGCGCAAGGCAGCAAAGTAAAATATTTTTGCATTTTTTCATAATCATCTTCTCCTTTATTTTTCTTTATATTTTATATAAAAGCTGTTTAAATTTATATTTTCACCTCCAATGCAGCATAAATAAAGAAAATAGAGTTTATGGAAAACCTTTCTATTACTTAGAATAGCACTTAAAATATTAAATGTCAATATCTTGAATTTTTTTTTACAAAATTGATTTGCGCAAAAAAGGGCGGCGGAAGGAGGCCGGGACGCCGCGCCGGACGCGAAGCGGACGGCAGTAGGCGTTCCGGACGCGGAAGTCGCCCAATCTTTTATTGCAAAACATTTTAAAAAATTTTTATGCCTTGTAAATAAACAATACGTTTCTTTCATCTTTTTATTTCCATAAACAAAAATGCAGAACGGCTATAAACCGCTCTGCATTTTCAAATCAACTATTCACTCGCGCTTAAAAGTAATAATAGTAACTGAGTCTTCCCATCGGCACGCTCTTGCCATTGATATAAGTGTCCATAATGTCCGTCAGATCCAGCGCTCCGTCCGCTACCTTAAAATAAATGCCTTGCCCGTCAGCGCTCGTACCCAGCGCACTCATCGGAATCGAAACCGCCAGCTGTTTGCCTGCCTGCTTCATCGTTACGTCCGCCACATCTGTCGCATTGCCTTCCGCATCCAGCTTACTCAGCTTGCCGTTATTGCGGTTCACCACAAACTGATAACCTTCCCAGCCCTCTAAACGAAGCTCGCCTACGCCGATAAAGATGTTCATCCAGTTTGCACCATTGCCCACGATGTCATTCTCACATTCGATCAGGAAATATACATTTTCACTGTCGTGTGTTACTTTAACTGTTTGAATATTATTGCGCGCAGCTTCCAGTGCATAGTCATATTTTTTATCCACAGATTTCCCTGTGCGGGCAATCACGCTCTGCGAAACGGACTTATACACATTGGTAACGTCGTTCCAAGCAGAAAAATCATTGATATCGATCGTTTTGCTTACAGAAGGCGCAAGCTTTTCGTTTTTCCCTTTAAAGCGGCGAACATTGTCGATCAGCTGAAGATAGAACGCATCCTCATATCCGCCCTTCATCGGCTCAATATCGCGCGAAAATTCTTCCGTTGCACAGTCCACAAACCAAACTTCGCCTCCGATGATTAACTTCTGTGCAATCCACTCATTCCATCCCGTTACAAACACAGTGTTAATATTGTCCTTCCGTTCAATAACGGAATCCCATTGATATTGAAAATTCTGCCCCTGTTCCGCTTTATCCGATTCATTCTTTTTCGTTTCAAAATTATAGCCGCGACCCCAGTTTAAAGAAGAATCTTTAATAGAATTGCTGAACGGCAGCTGCGGATGCTGTGCAACAGAAACGTTCACCACACCGTTATCGTGAATCGGCTGCGGGTATTTCCACTCCATCCACGGATAACCGTCTTGACGAAATGCTTTATTCGGCCATTGAGATTCACGGATATCAAAGAATTCCTTCATCTCATCAGATAAAACGGGATTATAGTTTGCATCTCCGATTTCAGCTTTATCACGCGCAGGATCCGTAATTCCAATAATCATGGGTTTGCCGTTGGGGCAGTACCATAGCTCAGAAAACTGCCCTCTTTTATAAATGGTATTATAAAGGGTCTGCATCGTCTGAATGGAATAGGAATTGGTATAGAATGTAATTTTAGGAACATTCATCCCCTCTTCCCTGAACTCATCCATGATCTTAAACAGCTGGCGGCAAGTACTGTTATAAGTAAAGCCATTTGTTGTATCAAAAATCAGGAAATCAATACCCGCGCTGATCAGCATCTCTATATGGCGGCGAATCACCCATTTATCCTGAGACATATAGTACCCGAACAAAGGCTCTCCCCAATAATGATACAGAATATTTGGGCTTTCCGCAGGGCCTGAGGTATCCCAAAGCGCATCCGGATTCGTTTTTAAAATTTCAGTAACATTATAGGTAGTCTGCCCCGTTCCGCCCTCGGAACCGCCATGCCACAGGAAATAGAACATGCCTACATCCTTCTTTTCATCCGTTCCGGAAACCGGCATAAAGACACGGCCAAACTGGTCTATGCCGCACAGCAGGTTTGTCGGATCCTCATATGCGTTCACACCCTCCTGAACAGGCGGCTCGGTAGGGTTCTCCGGATCCGCGCTTGCGCTCGGATTCCCTGTTGTACCCTGCGTAGGCGTTGTTGTGCCGCCTGGCTCCGCAGGCCCGCAGGCTGTGAAAAACAGCAGCGCACAGAGCAGCGCGCACAAAAGTTTTGCAAAATGTTTCATTTTCCTTCCTCCTCTATCAGAAATAATAGTAATAGCTAAGTCTTCCCATCGGAACGCTCTTGCCGTTCGTATAGGAATCCATAATATCTGTCAGATTCAGCATTCCGTCGGAAACCTTAAAATAGATTCCCTTACAATCCTTTGGAATTTCCAACGCCGCGAGAGGCACCGCCACCGCCATTCGGTTTCCGCTCACCTGTAATTCCACATCGGAAAGCTCCGTAATATCCGCAGCCTTATTCAAACGGCAAAGCTTACCGCGGCGACGGTTGACCACAAACTGATAGCCTTCCCAGCCTGTGCGGCAAGGTTCACCAGCACTGAGGTTCACCAGCACTGAAAAGAATATTCATCCAGTTCGTGCCCTCTCCGACGATTTCCTTTTCGCATTCAACTGCAAAATAAAGCTTCTGTTCATCATGCGCAACGGAAACCGCCTGAATATTGTTGCGGGGCGCCGGCGTTTGGTAAATATATTTTCCGTCCACAGAGGTACCGTTCCGTTCGATCGCCGTTTGCGAAACAGCCTTATAGCGGCACGGAATTTCCGCCCACGAAGAAGGCTCCTGCATATTGACCGTATAAGGCGCGTTCTTTACCTGCGGCTCGCCTAAGCCCTTAAAACGGCGAACATTATCAATAAGCTGAAGGTAAAACGCATCTTCATAGCCGCCCTTCATCGGCTCAATATCACGGGAAAATTCTTCATTGGCGCAGTCTACTAAAAACAAACGACCTTCCAAAATCATCTTGATAGCAATCCACTCGTTAAAACCGGTAACAAATACAGTATGTATTTTATCCTTATTGGCAAGCGCCGTGTTCCACTGCGACTGGATATTTAACCCCAATCGACTCTGCGAAGCGTCGTTTTCCTTCGTTTCAAAGTTGTAGCCGCGGCCATAATTGCGAGTACGGTCTTTTATTGAATCACTGAAGGGCAGCT
>JAHAAN010000030.1 GCA_018376855.1 Clostridiales bacterium
CCGATCCGGCAGCGGAGGCGGAAAAGGTTGCGGCGCAAAAAGAGGCGCAGGCGGAGATATTGCTTAACACGCCTGTTGAGGATGCGGATGAATGACAAGCGAAAAGTATTGGGAGCGGCGGGCGGAAAAACGCTTGTGGGAAACACTTGAGGAAGCCGAAAAGGCGGCGGGCGATGTGGCAAAGGCCTATAAAGCAAGCGCGCGTTATTTGCAGCAGGAAGCCCGCAAAGTTATGCGCACGTTTGCGCGGGAAAGCGGGCTGACGGAACGCGAAGCGGCTCGTATTCTTAAAATAGCGGGAAGCAATGATATGCAGGCGATCAAAAAGGCGCTGAAAAGAATGGGCGTAAATCCGTCTGTGAAGGAGCTTGAAACGATCTTTTCTTCGCCCGCCTATGCCGCGCGGATCAAACGCTTTGAATCGCTGCTTGAAGATGTGCGGAAGCAAACGGTAAACCTGCGGCAGCTGCAAGCGGAAACGGCGCGGCAAACGCTTGTTGACGCTGTTTCCGGTACCTATTATAAAACGATTTTCGACATTCAGCAGCGCAGCGGCGCGGCGTTCAGCTTCGACGCCATATCGCCGCAATACATAGAGACAATCCTTGACGAAAAGATCGCGGGTAAGAATTACAGCGAACGCATATGGAGGAATACGGAGAAGCTGGCGCAGACGCTGCGCGAGCAGCTGATTATGGACGCCATGACGGGTGCAAGCGAAGTAAAGTCAGCGCGCAGAATCGCAGAGGCGATGGAGTCGTCCGCATCTGATGCGCGCAGGCTGATCCGCACGGAAACCACGCGGGCGGTGGCCAATGCAACGCTTGAATCCTTAAAGAGCTGCCGGATCAAGCGGTATCAGTTTGTTGCCACGCTTGACCTGCGCACAAGCGAGCTGTGCGCTGAGCTTGACGGTAAAGAGTTTGACATTTCCGAGGCTAAGGTAGGCGTAAATCTGCCGCCGATGCACCCGTATTGCCGCAGTATTATTGTTGCGGCGCTTACCGCGGAGGAACGCGCCCGTATGCAGCGCGCCGCGAGAGATCCCCGAACGGGGAAAAGCATAAGGGTTCCGGCTGATATGACCTATAAAGAGTGGTATGATAAGTATGTGAAGGATATGCCCAGCGCAGAGGGGGCCATAAAGGCGGCAAGGAATAAAAACGCCGATCGCAGGCAGTATGAAAAATACCGTGCTGTTTTGGGCAGTAAAGCGCCGAAAAGCCTTGAAAAGTTCCAAGAAATTAAGTATAATAATAGTGAAAAATGGAAAGAGCTTAAGGGCTTTAAAAAGTACAAGGAAGCATATCCTGAAACATCTCTTGAAAATTACAGGGTGTATACTGTTTTGAGAGATAAGGGCTTACTTCCAAAAGGGCATATTGTGCCAACACAAGCTTGCAAAGTATATATTCTCGCAGATGCGGGCAAAAAGAATTCTGCTCATATAATGGAAAGAATGCTTGAGAGAAATATTGCTTCAGAGGCTGTCCAATCGTATGTAGATAATTCAATTTTGTGCGTGTCAATGTTTCAAGGAACACGCAAAGTGTTTTATTCCGAGGATGGAGTGACGGTGCTTACACAAACAAGCGCATATCAAGGCATCGACTGGATAGCAAAAACAACTTGGTCAAAAAGTGATTTTGATGACAATACAACTGAAATTATCAAAGAGGTGAAAAGAATCATTGGGAACAGATGAAAGGTTTTGTCCGTTGTGCAGTCGGGATATCCCCGAAGTTCTATGCTTTGAAATTATTATGGGGTTACAGGGAATGCTTAAAATGTCGGCAATTCCCGAAGTAACGATTGAGCGCAGCGATGAAACTAAGAGGATATGCGGTGAATGTCCATACAGTGATATTGATTAGATAAATGGGGCGTTTTTAGATGAATGATTATAGAAATAATCGGATTAAAGTTAAGTATATTGGAAAAGATGACCCTCTTGCTTTGCGGCACGGAAAGGTGTATGATGCGTTTGTTTCACAGCTTAATTGGTATGGTATAGTTGACGAAACGCACGAAGAATACGCCTATCCGCCTGAACTGTTTGAGGTTGTGAAAGAGGATTAGATAAGCGGATAACAAACAATAAATTAAGCTCGCATAAGCGGGCTTTTTTTATACCTTGTTAAACGTTCATGCATTGCGTGAACGATTGACGCAGGCTTTACATTTGGAACCGGTGCGGGCAATGAACGCAGGGGGCAAAAAACTGAAAGGAAGGTTTAAACATGGATGAAACAATGAACGGCGTGCAAACGGCTGAAACGGCGGGGGCAACTGAATCCGCCGGGGCGGAGAACAGCACGCAGACACAGAACAACGGTACGCAGACCTTTGACGATATGCTGAAAAACGGATTTCAAGGCGAATTTGACCGCCGTGTAAACAAGGCGATCGCTACGGCGCTGGCAAACAAGCAGAACGATCTTATTACCGAGGCACAGAAGCTCGCAAGAATGACGGCGGAACAAAAGGCGGAGCATGAGCGGAAGCAGCGCGAGGAACAGCTTGCAAAACGCGAGGCAGAAATCACACGCAGAGAGCTTACGGCGCAGGCCAAGGATACGCTTACAAGCAAGGGCTTGCCGATTGAGCTTGCCGCCGTGCTGAATTACACAGACGCGGACGCATGCAGCGCAAGCCTTGAAGCTGTGGAAAAGGCGTTTGCGGCGGCGGTGTCTAAAGCCGTGGATGAGCGGCTGCGGCAGCCCGCGCCAAAGAGCGGGGCGGAAAACCAGCCGCTTTCGGGGGTTGAGGCGGCGTTTTATGGGCTTAATCCCAATTTAAAAAAATAAAAACATAAGGGAGAATGAAACAGTATGGCACATGCATTACAGGACAGATTCTCGTCCTTGATTGACGAGAAATTGAGAAAAACACTTGTTACAAAGGATAACCTGATCTTCAACACCCGTTACGAGGGCGACCCGAAGGCGGGCAAGGTCAGAATCCCTGTCAGAGATACCGAGGTTGCGGTAAAGGCGTATAACAAAGCAACTGGCGCGGCGTTGGCTGTGGGGACTACAACCTATATGGATCTGGACATTGACAATGACGAAGCTGTAAACGAGATTATCGACGGCTATGACGCTGCGGCAGTGCCGGACGGCATTGTGGCTGAAAGACTTGATAGCGCGGGCTACTCTCTTGCGCTCTCCATTGATACCAAGAGCATCAATCTGCTCGAAACGGCGACCGGCGTTACTGTTTCCGCCACCAAAACCGCGGTAACGGACAGCACGGCATACAAAGAGGTGCTTGCGGCAAAGCGTTCGCAGTCCCGCATCGGCGTGCCGAACGACGGCAAACGCTGGCTGATCGCTTCGCCTGAATTCATGGAAAAGCTGATGACGGATACGCACTTTGTTAAAGAGGGAGATCTGTCGCAGGAGCTGGTGCAGTCCGGCGTAGTGGGCAAGATCGCAGGCTATCTGGTGTTTGAAAGCAACAACACGATGTACGAAAACACCACGGTTGTCAGCGGTAAGAAGACCTCCACGGAGTTTATCTGCGGCCACCCGAACTGGTGCCACCGTGTCAGAGAATGGAGCGTGCCTGTGGCGATTAAGAACCTTACAAACGAGTATATCGGCTCCAGCGCAGTACAGGGTCGCAACGTGTACGGCTTAAAGATCAGCAAGCCGCAAACCGTGTACGTTAAGCGCGTGGAAGTTGCATCGACCTGATAAGGAGGGGTAGACTGTGGAGGAGCTTGAAAAACTGAAGCTGCTGCTTGCGCCCGACGCGCAGAACGGAGAGGATGCGCTGCTGTTTTTGCTGCTTGATGAGGCAAAGGATGCGGTGCTGGATTACATCGGCCGCGACGAGCTGCCGGAGCGCCTGAAGAGCGTGCAGATCAAGCTTGCGGCAGTCTATTACAACCGGCTCGGTACAGAGGGCGAGCATTCAAGGAGCGAAGGGAGCGTATCAAGATCGTTTGACGACAGCATTCCCGGCGACCTCCTGCTGCGGCTTGCGCACTATCCCAAGAAAGCGCGGGTGCTGAGATCATGAGACTTTCGCATCGCGGCTTAAAACGGCTGTATCTGTTTACGGCGAAGCATCAAACCGTCAACATGGCGCAGATAACCGAGTGGGAACCGGCAGGCTGCATATATGGGCAGATATGCCCGTATAAGGATGAGCGCGTGCGCAGCGAGCACGGAACGTTTAACGAGCGCGTGAGTAAGCTGCTCAGCACGGACGCAGGCATTTGCAACGGCATGGGGGTAGGCGTGTCCGCGTCCGCCCCCATTTACATTGTGGACAGTGATCCGCAATATACCATGCATGGGGAATATCTGCTGACAAGGGTGGTACAGCCGTGAAGATTATGGGAAGCTTTGAGGCCTATGGCTTTGATGAGCTGCTGGACTGCATAAGTGCGCTTGAAAACAGTCTGCCGAACGAAATGGAGCAGATTGTGGAGCAGGTGGCAAATAAAGCTGTTTCCTATGCGCGAGAGCTTGCGCCGGTTGATACGGGACGGCTCAGGCAGAGCATTATGTTCCGCATAGACGCGATTGATGGCGGTTTAAGACTCGTTGTTTTTGCCAATCGCGAGTATAGTGCTTATGTAGAATACGGCACGGGTACGGCGGGCGATCCGTCGGTTGCACACGTTAATAAATCCACATGGGTGTATTATGATGAGGAACGCGGCTTTATTACGGCGCATGCGCAGCCGCCAAGGCCGTTTATGTACCCGGCGTTTGTGTATACAGTTGACTTGATACGCGGCGGCGAGGTGCAGCGGCTGCTGGGTGAAAGGCTTTGTGAACTGATGGGCGGTGATAGCAATGATTGATTGGCGCAGCGATGTATCCGCGGCAATTCCGCAGGCGGTATTCTCGTGGCCTAAAACGGAGAGCGCGGACGGAACGTGCTCCTGCCTGACGGCGAGCGACACACCCGAAACCGAAGCGGATGATACAGAATATACATCGGAGGTGTCCGTCTATGTGCATTATTGGCACAGCGACACGGATGCGTACTTTGATGGGATCAGCGCGATCTGCGACGGCATGAAGCGGCAAGGCTGGCGCAGAGTTACTGAGCAAGATCTGTTTGAACAGCGAAACGGGCGGGACGGCATGAACCACAGGGTGATGCTGTTCCGCAAAACTTTTTAAAGGAGAAATAATATGGCAAAAAAGAGAATGAAAGGCCTGAAGCTGTTCCGCTTTTGGCCTGAGATTGAAAACAGTACGACAGGGTACAACACGGGCGCGCAGGTGATGTTCCCCTGGGCGATGGAGATCAGCGAATCGCCGGACAGCAAGGATGAGTCGATCTACGCGGATGACACATTGTATGATGAGGAATACAGCGAGCTTGGATGCCGTTATACCGTGCGCTTTGCCGAGATGACGGCGGAGATCAAGGCCGCGCTCAAAGGTTATATTTTGGAGAGCGACGGCACGCTGAAGGTGTCTCGCAACCCTGCGGGTCCGTCCATCGGTTTTGGATATGCGCGCTTGATGGCAGACGGAGAATACCGCATGTTTAAGCACTTCGGCGCAAAGGTGCTGCGCGTTACGGATATTCCCGGCACGACCAAGGGCAACGGAAGCAGCAGCGACGCGGAAGTGGAATTCTATTGCCGTGGGCGTGAGCTTGACGACCAATTTTATTATCAGAAGGAGAGCGTCGGCAAGGATACCAGCTGGCTGGACGATACGACCGGTCAGGGCGCGCTCGGTCGGCTGACGGTATATGCCGAGCAGGGCAGCGCGGAGGGGAAAACCAAGCTGATTGTAGCGCAGTCCCCGCTGGCAAGCGCAAACACGTTTGTGTATAAAACAGGCACAACCGTAACCATGCCGGCATACGAGGAGGCGCTTACCACAGGCTGGACGGCGCTGCCTGCAAACGGCGAGATCACAGCGACGGCGGGCAACGCCGTTGTGGTGGCGGAGGTCAACGCAGCCAAAAAAGCTTTGCGCGCGGGCAGTACGGTGGCAGACGTAAAACCTTCGGTTTAACGTCCTGTTAAGCCTACAACTTAATGATGATATGGGAGAGCCTGTCTCTCCCTGTTTTGTTTGTGGAGGTTATTTATGCAAAATCCATCCTTGCCGGAAGACCGTGTATTGCACGGCATACAGATCCGCAAGCTGAACATCGGGGATTATGTGCGATACTGCGGCAAGCTTTCCACGCTGCCTGAGCAGGCGGCGCAGACGCTGTTTGCGGGCGTTACGCTGGACGAGCTTGCGCAGATCACGGCGGATCAGATGCCTGCATTATTGCTTAGAGTGTTGCAGCATACGCCGCGGCTTTTGAGCGTTATTGCCGACCTGATTGGGGCGGATGAAACCGCTCTGCTTGCGCTTACGCCGAATCAGCTGCTGGAGGTTGCGGAGGCGTTTGTCGCCGCCAATGATTACACGGATTTTTTTGCGCGCGGGAGCCGTCTGCTAAAGCGGATGGGGCTCCCTGTGATCACTGGCTCCAGCAAATCATCGTAGTGGCGTATATGACGCTGGGGATCAGCAAGACGGAGCTGCTGGACAAATGGTATGTGGACGAGCTGTTTGTCGCGCTCGATCAATACGCGGAAATTAAGCGGCGGGAAGCGGACGTAATCAAAAACGGCGGCGCGCAAGAATATGAGGATGTAGAGGACTGGTAAACAAATGGCGGACGAAATCACAAACGTTGACAAAATAGGCTTTACGATTGATTTTCACAGCGGCGGCGCGCAAGAGGTCAAGGACGATATTGTAAGCATCGAGGCGGAAGCGCAGCGCGCGGGCGGAATCTTTAAGGACAGCGCGGGGAATTTTGATTTTATGCCTGCGCACAAGAGCCTTGAGGCAGCCAAGGCGTCGCTGGGCAGCATGGCGGGCGTTATTCAAAATATGTCCGCCGATAAGGTCAACAAAGAGCTGGCGGCGACTGAGCAGGAAGCGGAAGCCATCGCGCAGCAGATGGTTAAAGCGCTGGAAGTGTATAACGAGATCGCCGGGCAAAACCGAAAATTCGGCTTGAACGGCGCGGGAGAGCTTTTGGCGGCGGACGACGCGGGGCTGCAAGCGCTTGCGCAGCAGGCGCAGGAGGCGGAGGATAAGCTCACCGTGCTGCAAGCGCGTATGGAGGAACTCAAGCAGACCTCGCAGACCTCTGCAACATCTCTAAAAACCAATACCGCGGAGATGCAGAACGCCAAGAACGCAGGCGATGCGCTGGCGTTCGGCGTTTCGCAGATCGGGCGGCAGATGGGCGGCGGCGCGTCCGTTGCGGCGCAGTTTGCTCAGCAGATTCGCTTTGCCGCAAAGGAGATCAAGGCGGCCAATTCCGCATCAATGGCCATGAGCGGTTATATCGGCATTGCAATCGCGGCAATATCCGCCGTGATTACGGTAATCAATCAGGTAACGGCGGCGAAAGAGAAAGCGGCGCAGGCGGAACGGGAACATCGAGAAGAAATCCTAAAAACCACCGAAGCGGCATTAGAGGAAGCCGACGCTATGCAGGAGATCATACAGGCTGAAAACGCCATAGCAGTGCTGAAAGACCAGAACGCAAGCCTTGAGGCCGTGGCCGACGCAAGGCAGACGATTATAAGCCTGTTCCCGGATGCGATTGCGGGATATAACAGCGAGGGTCAGGCGATACTGGCTAATAATGAGACGTTGGAACAGCAGATCGAGTTGCTGAAAGAGAAGAATCGGCTGTATAGGTTGCAGGCAGTATTAAATATTGGCACTTTGAAGGAAGAGGCTGAAAAATATGAAAAATATAAACGTGCAGTAGATCAAATAAATATGAATCAAGCTGGTTTCGAGCAACAAGTGAAAGATTATCAGCTTATTCTCCGATATAATACAGTTAATGATGAAGTTTATGAGAAACAAGATATTGACGATTTAATTAAGAAATATGGCGGCGCTGGACTTGATACTGATTTTGCGCGTTATATGGACTTTTTATTGAGTGATCTTGGTTTAGATGCATATAAAACTGATCCATATAATGCTGATGCATATAATGTTGATGCGTTAACGGTAATGAACAAAGTAATTAAAAAATATGAGGGACTTATTGATGTTGGGGAGCAGTTTAATTCTGCTTTGCAAATCCAAATTGAAAATCAGACCAAAGACTACGAGCAAATGGACAGCGCGCACAAAGCAGTGATTGCAAGTATTATCAAAGAGGGGCTTGAATTAGATAATACTGCGAAAGGTGTTCAAAAGATCAAAGAGGAGATTGATGCAATTGTTTCAGATCCCAAAAAGTTTGATGCGATGGCTGAAGAATTTGCAGCGCAGGCGGCTAAAACTGTCGAGAGCGCACAAACCGCTGCTAACGCCATGAGCGACATCTACAGCGCGCTTACCTCTGCAATCAAGGCGCAGAACCAAGCGGCATATAACAGCCGCATGGAGCAGATCAAAAAAGAGTACAACGCGAAGATCAAGGCTATTGACGACGAGTTGAATTATTTAACGCGTGCACAGAACGAGGCAGACGCGCAAAAACGGATTAACGAGCTGAAGGAAAAGCTCTCCTATGAACAGGATGAGACGAACCGATTTAACTATCGGCAGGAGCTTGACAAGCTGCTGAGCGAGCAGGCGATTGAAGCGCAAAAGGAAGAGCTGCAAGCAAAGAAAACCGCGCTCAAAGAAGAACAGAGCGCGGCGGAAAATGCGGCAAAGGCGGCTTATAATAAATCCATCAGTTATAAGAACCTCGAAAAACAGGCGCGCCTTGCACTGGAGGAAAAAACGCAGCAGGAACTGCTTGCGCTGATCGACAGGTATGCGCCGGAAGCGCTGGCTAAGTACACATCGCTGTATGAACAGGTCGGCGCGGAGGGCAAAAAGCAGATAGCGGCGATTTATGAGGCGTTTACCGAGCAAAAACGGCGCATGACGTTAGACAATCTGATTTCCGCCGCCATTACCCGCACACAAGCAAACATCTCATCCTATCAGCAGCGCATTGACGACACAAACAGCCGTTACGGCGTGCAGATGCCCACAACGCAGTTGAACCAAATGATTACGCGCTTGGATCGGCTTATTGCTTTGCAATCAAATCCGGATGTGTATGTAACAATCAACGGAAAGCGAAAAAAGCTTTCCGAGATCAACACTGAAACGGAATGGGATGCGTTTTATGCTACGCTGGGATAAGAATCAAGAGGCAATAATCAGCCCGGCAACGAGTCCGATCACAGCGATCACGGTGAAGAATATGCAGCAGCCTTTAATGGTGTCTAAGCTGGAAGCGGCTTTTAGCAGCAGATATTCATAGCGTTCCTCTTGGGTAAGGTTTTCTTTCCAAACCCGTTTGAAAAAACGGTATTTTCCCTTGCGGTAATCTCTTTGGGCGATATCCGGCGGAAGATGAGAAGGATCTAATTTGGCGTTATATTCTTCGTTTTCTTCATCCGTGCAATTTTCCAAACTCCAAGGATAGTTGTCTGCCTGATATTCTCTTAAGGTTTTCATGGTGTACTCCTTTTGGTTTATGTTGTAAATAATATGTGAATTTTAGCATATTGTAAAAAGAATGTCAATATATGATATTATTGTAGAAAGATTAAAAAACCTCTTGACTTTTTATTGTGGGTACATTATAATTAGATTGTACCCACGAAGAAAGCGAGGTGAAATAATGGGTATTGCTAAGGGCACGAAATTGAAAGACAATCCCAAGAATACAACTTTTAAAGTTAGACTTGATGAATCTACGGCTAAAAAGCTGGAATTTATAGCTGAAAAAGCAAAACTTTCAAAATCTGAAGTGATTAGAAAAGGGATTGAAATTCAATACAGCCAGTTAGAAAAAGAATAGTAGTTGCTCCCCTCACAAAGATCGCAACCACTATTCTCCCAACCGACCATAACAGTCAGCGTAAATATTATATCATACGCCTCTGTTTTGGTCAAATTTAAATGAAAAACGGAGGTTATTATGGACAAATTTATTTACGAATCAAACATTGAAGTGGACGACACATTATTTGAACTTCTTGTAAAGATGCAGAGCATTGAAGCGTTGCTTTTTTCTCTGCGGCAATATAATGCAATGAGCGATTTTGAAAGTATAGAGGATTTAAACAGAATTTGCTCACTTGTAATTCTTGCGCATGATTTAACCAAAACAGAGATTGGACAAATTGAAGCCTTAAACGAGGCAATTCGCTGCATACCGAAGGGGGTGCGTACAGCATGAACGAGTTAATTAAAATCAATTATGATACGGAACGCCCGACCGTGCTGGGGAGAGAACTGCATGAGGCGCTGGAAGTAAAAACAGCATATAAAGATTGGTTTCCGAGAATGACGGAGTATGGTTTTAGCGAGGGGCAGGACTATTGCTCAATTTTGAGCGATAGGGTTGACGGGCTTCCGGGAAAGCCGAGACAAGATCACCAGCTCACCATTGAAATGGCGAAAGAGATTTGCATGTTGCAGCGAAATGAAAAGGGCAAGCAAATGCGGCAATATTTTATCCGCGTTGAAGAAGCGTGGAATAAGCCGGAGGCGGTAATGGCAAGGGCGTTAAAGCTGGCGGAAAAGCAGATGCAGCAGCTGCAAGCGGAGAATGCGGAACTTGCGGTGCAGAATCAAATCATGGCTCCCAAGGCAGATTATTTTGATGAGCTTGTGGAAAGAAACCTGCTGACAAATTTCAGGGAAACCGCGAAGGAGCTGGGAATGCCGCCGAAACGCCTTGTTGATTATCTGCTTAAACAAAAGTATCTGTACCGCGATAAAAAGGGCAAACTGCTGCCGTATGAAGCGAAGAACAACGGGCTGTTTGAGATCAAAGAACAGTACAACGAAAAAACGAAGTGGAGCGGCGTCCAAACCCTTGTAACGCCTAAAGGAAGGGAAACATTTAGATTGTTGTATATTTAATATTGGGGGGAGAGAACACTCTCCCTTTTTTAGTGAGTTAGCAATCATCGGGATAGCGGCAGGTGTTATTCTTGCGTTGATTTGAATACTATCATTCTATTATCATTCTGTTGTATGAATAAATGCTTGACAAAGAAGCATAATAAGCATATAATGAGGTTGATGGAAGGGGTGATAATAATGGCAACCATTACCGTTAGACTTGACGATGCATTAAAAAACAGCTTTGCAAAAACCTGCGATGATTTAGGGCTTGATATGACGACGGCCTTTACGATTTTTGCAAAAAAAATGACAAGGGAAAAAAGAATTCCTTTTGACGTTGCAATAGAACCGTTTTACAGCGCAAGCAATATGAAGGCGATCGGTGAATCAATAGAGCAAATCAAGCAGGGAAAAGTAGTTGTCAAAACAATGGAGGAATTAGAGGCTATGGAGAATGAGTAAGATTGTTTTCGGCGAAAAAGCTTTTGAAGATTACCTCTATTGGCAGACGCAGGACAGGAAAACCTTAAAACGCATCAATAGTTTGTTGAAGGATATTGAGCGAAACGGCTTCAGCGGCATAGGAAAGCCGGAACCCTTGAAGAATTATAACGGGTGTTGGAGCCGACGTATTGACGAGGTAAACAGGCTGGTTTATCGGGTGAGCGAAGGGCAGATCGAAGTCATCCAATGCAGAGGGCATTACGATGATTGAGAATAGCTGAATTATACTATACTTTTGAAAAGCGCTGAACCATAGGGCAAGGCGCTTTTTTATATTCCCATAAACTGTTTTGTCGTTTCCCGCGCGGGAAGCGTGGATTGAAATCAATAAAGGAGGAACACATGGTAAAGCAATCGGTAAAGTACATAAACCCGCTGGGGGAATCGGTGCTGTTTTCGGCGCAGAACAATCTGCCCAAAACCACGCCGTATGTGCTGGAAAGCATATCGGGCATTGGCATACCTAAGGTTGAGCCGGAATATACGGAGGTGCCGGGGGAGGATGGGGCGGCGCTCACCGGGCAGTATGTGGGGCCGCGAACGATCAGCCTGAAGTTCAGCGTTTCGGCGGACAACTTACCGGACGCATATTTGGCGCGGCAGAAGCTGATCCACACCGTATGCGGCGCGACAGGCGCGGGAACGCTGGTATACACCAATGCGTCGGGACGGGCGTATGAGATCAAATGCCTGGCAACGGAAACAAGCGGCTTTGAAAAGCGGATCAACAACACCATGAAAACAGCAGAGCTGCAATTCTGGTGTCCGTGGCCGTATTTTAAGCTTGCCGGCAGCGATATCACCCTTGCCGGAAACGGGTGGAGCGACTGGCAGCGCATGGACGTAACGGACAGAAACTATACAAACAACGAAGTGCACTGCTTGTATAAAAAGATCAGCGTGCAGTCCGACGCGAAAACGTTTTTGAACGTGTCGTTTGCTGATAATGCTTCCGGGGGATACGCGCCGCAGTGCGTGTGGGTGTTTGACGCCGGTCAGCCGACGCCGTGGGAATCGGAGGTCATAACGAAGACATATAATCCGCTGAGCGCATATCCGGCAACCACTTGCACAAAGTGGTTGTTTTACCATCCGGGGGCGGGGACGAATTACGAATTTACGCCCGGCAGATATGAGATATGGTCAAACGGAGTGATAGCGGGGTATACACGCGCCGAATTTAGCTATGGAGACAGAATCGTGCTGAAGACCGAAGCGCATCACGGTGTGCATATCAAACGCGATCTGGACGGTATCAGCGTGAAGAATGACAGCGGCGGAAACGCTTTCGGCGATCTCAGCCCGAAAACGACGTTTATCCGCCTGCTTCGCGGCGAGTATACGATTGCGATACCGACGGAATCCGATCTGTCGCTTGCGTTTGGCGGTCGGGCGCTGTCAATCAGCTACGCAGATTACATTTTAGGGGTGTAGACGTTAAACCTTCGGTTTAACGTCCTGAGGAGATGAAAATATATGCCTGAACTGAAAATGATACGCGCTTGGACGCTGCAAGACGGCGCGCCGGAATGGATCGGCGTAGCGGATGTATATGAATCCGCAGTGTTATACAGGCGGCACAGGAGCGTAGGCAGCTTTGAATTATCGCTGCCGTTTACGGAAAATAACAGCTATCTTTTTCAAACGGCAAAATACCTTGAATTTGTTACGGACAGGGACAGCGAAGCGAATCCGATGCAGCTGCCGTTTGTGGGGATTGTGCGCACGAGGAGTGCGGAAACAGGGTCGGGAAGCAAGCTTATGCTGAACCTTTCCGGCGATGATTTTTCCGGCATTGCCAAGCAGCGCATTATGCTGCCCTATCCTCGCTATCTTGGTAACGCGTCCGAAACAGGCACGAACAATCCGTACGACGGCTATTGGGATTATCCGCCCGCATTATACGACAGCAATCATAAATTTGTAGAGGACGGCGATCCCGAATCTGCAAGCGTTATCATGGAACACATCGTTGCTAATGCTTTTGGGGATGAGTATAACGGCAAACGCAATCTGTCGTATATCACATACGACGGCACGCAGTGCGATGTGCCGGACGGCCGCTATCGCGCCTATATGACGGATACCTGCGCCGCCGCGCTGGAAGGCGCGTCTGAAGTGTTTAACATGGGCTGGCGGTTTGCCTACGATCTTGCGAAAAATCAGATCTATTTTATCATTCTAACGGGCAAGGATCGCGCAGACAGCGTGCAATTTTCGGCGGATTATGGCAACGAAAAGGATATACGCTATGTGTTTGATACGACGGACGCGCGGAATGTCGGCTATTATCTCGGCAAAAAGATAGACGATACGCAGGGCGAAGTGCAGGGAGACGGCAGAACGTATATGATGGATTATACCGAGGCGCAGGAGCCTGCTGGACTGGAACGTTATGAAAGCTTATATGATGTTGGGCAGATCGTGAGCGATACGATATCGGCAAGACAGACCAACGGCAGGGCGCAAATGGCAAAGAGTACTGTAACGGAGAGCTACAGCGCGGACGCGGTGCAGGGCAGAACGTTTGATTACCGCACGGATTACGAGAATGGCGACATTGTAACCCGCGTGGATAACCGCCTTGGGATTATGACGAAAACAAGAATTATTGAAACCGAGGAGTATTATCAGCACGGAGGCAACAGCATTGTGCACAAGTTTGGGTCTGTGCTGCCGAACGTTGCCGATAAAATATACCGTGCGTCGCAGTCCGCGCCATATAAAGGGGGGAATTAAATGCTGGTTAAAATTTACGACTTATATTACGACTTTAAAACCAATCAAAAACGGATTCCTACGCCGATCACAGTAGCGCAGTATGATAATCTCGGTGTGGAGATCCGTCTGCATATTACCGACGGCGGCGTGCCTGCAAGCACAAGCGGCACAACAGCGTTGTTTGTTACCCAAAAATCGGACGGGTACACCTCTGCCGCCATGAATGTGGGCGTTGGTTATTACAGCAAGCTGTTTGTAACCGGAGAAACACAGGACAGCGGGGATCGCAGGGCGGCGATCGAGATCTACGGCGCAAATGCCGAACGTCTATCTGTCATAGACTTTGAACTGCTTGTGGTGCAGTCGCCCAGGCGCGGGCAGGAGGTAACGCCACAGCAGGCGCAAACCGTTTTGCAGGATCTCCTTGACGCAGCGGATGCGGCCAATGCAGCGGCGGACCGTGTGCCGGAGGATATAAATGCCGCGCTTGCCGGCAAGGTGGACAAAATCCCCGGCAAGGGTCTGTCCACTAATGATTACACCGACGAGGATAAGGCAAAGCTCACAAGCATAACAGGCGGCGCCAATGTCCAAACCTCCACCGCCACGATCAACGATCTGACCGTCAATATCACCTACATCAAATCTGACAGCAGGGCGATTGTATATATAGCCGACATGGTGCCGACGGGGACGGGCGGCAGCACGATCACGCTGCCCGCAGAGCTGCAAGGGTATACAAATCTGTCAGGCAGGTCAGCCGGCGGCTACGGGGGCGGCACGGTGTGGCAGACGGGCAACCCTAAAAACATCTATCTGATCGGCAACGATGCAGACGGCAAAACGTTGAACATCATGGGGCAGGGCGCTATGCCGGTTACGGTGGCAAATTACATGATCGTTGAGGCTTGGTGCGTATTAAATTACGGTGCGTAAGGAGGTAAAGCATGGACGAGATCACGATAGATAAGGGTGTGTATACGTCCTTGAAGGTAGATTTAACGGACTTTGACTTTACGGGCATAGATAAGTTGGTGCTGACGGTTAAAAACAGTACGGACGTTGCGGCAGAGGAGATCATTGAGTGGGAATTTACCGAGGCGAAGCCGTACAATATAACGGTTACGCCGGATGAAAGCATGCGAATCAGTCGATTGGGCGCGTATTATGATGTGGATGCGATCATGGAGGATGGCAAGCGATACAAAATAACCGAAAATGGCAATGTAAAATTGCGTGCGGGCGTAGGTGATTGCATTGACTGACCACAAAACACAGCGTATTGTTATAACAAACCGTCCGATGCAGTGCATATCTGTATCAAATGCGCCGCCGCATGAGATCAGCATACAAAGCAATATGCAAGTGGTAATCGGCGGAGAAGTCTACAGCGGCAGCTATGATATAACGCCAAAAGTGGAGGCGCAGACATTGCCCACAAGGGATAAGGTTATGGTTGATGATATAACAATACAGGCGATCCCGTACTATGAAACGGGGAACGCGCAGGGCGGGAATACCGTGTACATAGGCAGCGACATATAAAAAATATTAAAAATAAAAGGGGTAATCAACATGGCGATTAACAAGGTAATTTACGGGGGCAATACACTGATTGACTTAACGGGCGACACTGTAACGGCGGACAAGCTGCTTGCGGGCTATACCGCGCACGGCAAGGACGGTGAGGCGATCACGGGCACATGTACGTTTGATGTGGACAGCGGCGACGCAACGGCGGCGGTGGCGGAAATTCTCAGCGGCAAAACGGCGTATGCGCGGGGCGGTAAGCTAACGGGCGCTATGCCTAACAACGGCGCGGTTGCGGGTACGATTAGTACAAAGGCAGGGGCGTATACGGTGCCGCAGGGCTATCATGACGGCGGCGGCAAAGTGCAGATCGACGCGGCGGAGCAGGCTAAGCTTATCGCGGACAATATCCGCGAGGGCATAACGATCTTAGGCGTTGAGGGTACGATGAGCGGCACAGAGGGCGCAAACCCGCAGGCTAAAACCGTTACGCCAACCACCGCAAAGCAGGAGATTTTGCCGGACGAGGGATATAATTATCTGTCCTCCGTTACCGTCAACGCGATCCCGTATGCCGAGAGCGAAAACAGCGCAGGCGGCACGACCGTAACGATCGGGTGATATAAATGGCTGTAAATAAGGTTAGCTTTGGCAATAGCACGTTGATCGATCTAACGGGCGATACAATAGCAGCGGATAAAGTGCTGCAAGGATACATTGGACATGATGCCGCCGGATCAATGTTTGTCGGGAGATATAAGCCGACGTCTGATACAGGCCCGTACGTATGGGCGGTGTACGACGGGGACATCAATGCCTATGCGGGGCAGACGGTAACGACGGCGACGAACGCGAGCGGCTGGTAC
>JAHAAN010000162.1 GCA_018376855.1 Clostridiales bacterium
CTTGCCCATAAGGGTTATCATAAGCGCTATAATCGCAGCAGCAGGGACATCAGCGGTATGGTGGCCACGGAGGTTAAGGTGCTGAGCGTAACGCCTGTGCTTGCATATACTGCATCGCCGCCGAACTGCTGCGCCATCATAACCGCTGTGGTCGCCGCCGGCATGCAGAGAAGGATAAATGGAACGGAAATCACTAACGTATCGGGAACGTAGATTCCGAGTGTGCGAAGCAGAAAATATACGGCAAAGAAAAAAGCAGGCGTGATGATTTTCCGAAGGGCACAGGCCCATAGCAGGGATCGGTCGCAGAAAAGATCACGCGAGCGGATCTTACTCAGTGAGATTCCCACGACGATCATGGAAAGCGGCGTAACAAGATTGGAAAGCATTTGGAGCGTGTTTGGAATAAAAGACGGCAAAACGGCGCGCGCGCCGGTCAGAAAAAGAAGCATTCCGATGAGCACCGCAATCGTGCCCGGATTGAGAAACAGGCGGCGTAAGCGCAGCTTGTTTTCGGATTGATAAAGACGCACGCCGAGCGTCCATGTGAAGAGATTAAACCACACCTGAAAGCAGGCACCCAGCAAGATAGCGGTGGCGCTTTGTTCGGGGAATATGCTGCTTAACACCGGAAAGCCCATAAACGCACAGTTGGAGAAAATAATTATATAGCGCAGTACGCTGCGCTTTTTTTCCGGAGTTTTCCTGAAGCAGATAAAAGCAAGGAGCGCCAGCAGCGTGTGCGCGATCAAGGCAATGAGAAAAACCTGAAGCATCATCGAAAGCAGCGACGAATCATAATCCCGCAAAAAAGCGTTTACGATCATGCAGGGCATGGCGATATAGAGAACGAGCGTGCTTAGGTTGGCGGAGAAGCGCTCGTCCGTCATGTTTCGCTTTTGCAGCAAAAAGCCTACGCACATCAAAAGAAGCATTGTTAAAAGGCTGAAAAGGATAACCGTAAAATCAATCATTGTCAGTAAAGTTCCTTTATGCATTGAAATAAGCGTTATAAAAGCCGAGCCATTATTTTTTAGCGCGGCAAACGGAAATGCTTTGCATTATTTTTTATTTTCTTTTTTTACCTCTTTAAGCTCCGCCGGATCATTGAGCGATTCGATCAGCTTCTGCGCTGCGATCACGCGAGCGTCGGCTTCCAAAGTCAGCGTCAGCGCCAGATCCTGAATTGTTTTTGCGTCGGTGCTGTCATCACAGCATTCTTTGACGCGCGCGGCTACATCGTGGAGCGTTTCGCTTTGCATAGAGGCGAATTTTTCATAAAAATCCTGTATGGTGCGATTGGTTTCCAGGCTGGAGAGAAGCTTGGAAATATCGGGAATTGCCAATACCGACTTCATTGCGCAAATCATTAACAGGCCGCAGAGCTGCTCGCGTTGGTATTTTTTCTGCACAGGCCGTTTGATTAGGCCGTCCTTTACATAATTGTTGACCATGCTGTTTGTAAGAATGGCGTCGTCTTCCTCGCTTGCGCGCAATGCGGCAAGCTGCCGGTTGAGATAGCTGGTTACCTGATCCATATAAAGCTCAAGTTCGGGAAGCCTGTCCCATGCGACGGTATGATAGCCTTCGGCCTGTTCACTCCATTTTTTTAAGGATGTATTTCTTTCCATACGGGTTGTGTTTATTCCTTTCTTTAAAATCAAAGAATTTGTTTTCTATATCGCGTTTTTTTGTTCATACTATAAATAGTAGCTTTAATTTTAATCATTATACCATAAATTCGTTCGGGAGACAATAGGTGAAAGCTTGAATTTGACTTGACAAAATAAAAATACCGATGTAATATAATATTTAATATTAGATAATGAGATAAAGGTCAAAAGGTGATGCGTTTTGAAAAGCCCTTAAAGGTTGATTGTATGGGGAGATTCTCTCTGCAAGGGAATAGTGTTTGATGAGGCACGGGGAAGGTACGCAGTTTTAGAGCATTCGGCAGTGAATATCATTTCCCAATGTTTTTGCTACAAAACGTTAAATCGCGCAAAGATGGGGCTTACGGTTACAAAAGGGCGCAGGATTCTGCAGGAGGATCTCAAAAACGGCGTTGAAGCAGATGTAGCCTTTATTGAATTTGGCGGGAACGACAGCGATTTTGATTGGCAGGCGATCAGCAAAGAGCCGGATATTGAGCATATTCCCCGAACAAGC
>JAHAAN010000031.1 GCA_018376855.1 Clostridiales bacterium
GAATTTTGCCTATGCAGAGCTGGAAAAAAGCGGGCAGTATCAGTATACGCTTTATAATGAGAAGGGCGCCGGCAAGCAGTTCAGAGAGGTGTCGTATATGGCGGGCGCAGCGGACAGCAGCGTGCTGTATTTGCTGGCCGATTATGATAACGACGCGAAAAACGGTACGCTGTATGCGGTGAATCCTGATACGCTGCGCACAAAAGAGCTGGCTTCCAACGTGGCTTATATGAATACGACGGCAGTGAATGATTTAAGTAAGGGCATCGTCTATGCCTCCAATACTTCTACGGCGGACCGTTATGACATCTCTTATGCCGGAATTGACGGAACAAAACTGAATCTGATTCGCAAAACGCATATCAAATCCCTAAACACCGTGTGTTTGAATACGGTAAAACAAAAGGGCTATATCATCTTGCAGGGAAATACTGTGGAGAGCAATCAGCTTTACGCTGTATCATGGGAGAATAAAAAGCTGAATGTTACGGAGATCGACAGCGGAAGCATTTATGAGGTTATCTATTATGAGGCATGCGACAGCGCCTTATATTCTAAGGATGGAAGTGAAAATCATACTGCGCTGTATAAGGCGGAGGCTTTTCAGGGGTCGTCCTATGAATTGGGCAGTGTGGGCGCTGTGTATGACAGCAGCTACGGGACCTATTATTCGTGCTCGCTTCTTTCCAATGACGGCAGATATATTCTTTATTTTAAAGATATCGTTGTGCTTTCCGATGCGCCTGCCGACCCATACGCGAACCATCCTACGGCCGCTATGCACGGCACGTTAATGCTTTACGATACGCAGACACAGGCATATAAAATGTTGGCGAAGAATGTAAAAGCGGATACCTTTAACGATATTAAAGCCAACGGATCGGCAGATCATATTTATTTCAGCGTGCTGAATCAAAAAAATTATGATATTTGTTTTTACGACGGTACGGATGTTCAGGTGATTTTAGAGGGCGCGGATGTGCTGTTGGATTATATCGTTGAATAGTAAAAGGAGAAGACAGTGTGGGGCAGAAGAGAAAAACATGGGGGCAATTTTGGCGTTTTCTGGCGTTCAGTTTAGGAGCGGGCGTAATTGAGTTTCTTTCCTTTACACTGATTACCTGCATCAGTTCGGCTGATGAGGTGGTGTTTTGCGCGGAAGTCGTGTCGGTAGCGTTATCCTGTTTATTTAACTTCACATTGAACCGCAAATATACCTTTGGTGAAACGAGCGCGCTGTGGCTGCGAATGCTTGGATACGGACTGTTTTATTTGGTTACGACGCCGTTGTGGGCCATGTTTATTTTGTGGCTGAAGAATACGTTCATGGCTGAGGAATTTGCGAAACTCATTAAAATGATTTTGAATTTTGCGCTTGATTTTTCATTTTGTAAGTTTGTGCTGTTCCGGATCGGCGTGCCGAAAAAAGAGAAATGCGGGTAAGAGGGGAAACAGGCTTAGGAGTAAGTCCCCTGTGCGCGGGGCGCACGGGCGCCTGCGGCGCCTAAAGCCCCGTTGGGGCTTTCCTCCGGCTTCCGTCGGAGCGTGCGCCCCGCGCCGCTAAAACGTAAGCAAGCCTAAATGCTCCAGCAGGATCTTTAGTCCGATCAAAATCAAGATCACGCCTCCGGCCAATTCTGCTTTTGCTCTGTATTTTGCACCGAATACATTGCCGATCTTAACGCCTATGGCGGAAAGAACAAAGGTGATCGAGCCGATCAGCGCAATAGCGGCGCCGATGTTGACATCCGGCAGCAGCGCAAAAGTAATGCCGACGGCAAGCGCGTCGATGCTTGTGGCAACGGCCATAAGGAACATGGTCTTCACGGAAAAAGAGTCGTCGGTCTTTTCATCCTCTTTGGAAAATGCGTCTTTTATCATCGCGCCGCCGATGATCCCAAGCAGAATGAATGCTACCCAGTGATCAAATGCGGTAATATAGCCTTCAAACGCAGAGCCAAGCAGGTAGCCGATGAACGGCATAAGCGCCTGAAAGCCGCCAAACCAAGCGCCCACGGTGAGTAAATGCTTGGCAGAAACCTTTTTTGTTGCAAGTCCCTTGCATACAGAAACTGCAAAGGCATCCATCGAAAGCCCGATTGCGATCAAAAGTAATTCAACAATGTCCATGTTTTTTTCTCCGATTTTTCTATAAAATAAAAAATAGACACATGAACTGTGCCTAATCAAAAAAACTCAGCACAGCCAAAAGCCGTACATGAGTCTCGTTTTTTAAGATAAGCCAGACCCCGCAGGATCAGTGTGTTGACTTATCACGCCCGCGGCGCGAACTACTCCCTCACGACTTTTTAATCATACCACAGTATACGAAAAAAGGCAATGTTTTATTTCTGTAAGTTTTAAAAATATCCGTTGACAAATGTAAAAGCAGATTGTATAATAAGCAAAAATAGAAATGCGATGATGCGGAACACGCAGCGCGCTTAGGCCGCAGCAGAGAGCCGTTGGACGGTGCGAAACGGCAGGCCGAAAACGTTGTTACTCCCCGCAGAGCAGCAGCCTGAAGAGTCAGTAGGGTGTGCCGTTCCGGCCCGGCGTTATTCGGGTTCGAATATGTTAGTATTCGGTAAAGTGGGATATTTTATATCCAAACAGAGTGGTACCGCGGATTACCCCTTCGTCTCTGAATTTTGAGAAGAAGGGGTTTTGTTTTATCCGGCAGCTGCCGGAAGAAAGGATGAAGAGTATGGAAGAGAGAAAAATTCGGTTTATGGATACTACGCTGCGCGATGGCGAGCAGACCCCCGGCGTGAATCTGAACGTGCAGGATAAGCTGAAAATCGCTTCTGCGTTAGACGAAATGCATATCGACGTTATTGAGGCGGGCTTTGCGGGCGCTTCGGACGGAGACTTTGCATGCGTTTCCGCGATTGCGAAGGCTTGCAGGTTTTCCACGGTGTCTTCGCTCAGCAGAGCGGTTGCCATTGACATTGAACGTGCGGCAAAAGCGGTGGAAGCAGCGCTGCATCCGTGCATTCACACCTTTATCGCCACCAGCGACGTGCATATGAAATATAAGCTTAAGATGGAACCTCAGCAGGTGTACGACCGTGCCATGGAGGCCGTTCGCTTGGCAAAAAAATATGCTCCCGTGGTGGAATTCAGCTGTGAGGACGCCACTCGTTCCGATCGTGAATTTCTTTATAAGATCCTAGAGGGCGTGATCAACGAGGGCGCTGCGGTGCTGAATATTCCCGATACTGTGGGGTATATTGAGCCGATGGAGTACTATGACCTTATTCAGTCCATTCGTAAAAATGTTCCGAATATAGATAAAGCCTTTCTTTCCGTTCATTGCCATGACGATCTGGGAAACGCAGTTGCCAACAGCTTGGCCGGCGTTGCCGCAGGGGCGACTTATGTGGAGGGTACGATTAACGGCATCGGAGAGCGAGCCGGTAATGCGGCGCTTGAGGAAGTGATGATGAACCTTTATACGCGCCGGAATTATTATAACTGCTCCTTCGAGGCGGATACGCACCAGATCAGCCGCGTATCCAAGCTGGTCAGCAGTTTGACAAATATCAGCATTCCGGGCGGAAAGTCCGTGGTGGGAGCCAATGCCTTTGCGCATGAATCCGGCATCCATCAGCATGGCGTGCTGGCAAATCCGGAAACGTATGAGATCATGTCGCCGGAGGTCATCGGCGCGAAGAAGAGCGGGATCGTTTTGGGAAAGCTGTCCGGAAAGCATGCGTTTGCAGAGCGTCTTAAACAGCTCGGCTATGTGTTGGAGGGAGAGGAGCTTAATGAGGCGTTCAAAAAGTTTAAAGACGTTGCAGACCGTAAGCGCGAGGTAACGGACGAGGATCTGGAAGCGATCGCCAGCCAAAAGGTCAGCGAGGTTCCTGCGATCTACGAAATGCAGTCCTTCCGCATTTACTGCGGAAACGGCATGGAATCCATTGCAAATCTGATCCTGAAGCGCGACGGGAATATTCTTACCGGGGAAGCAATGGGAACCGGCCCTGTCGATGCTGCGTTCAAGGCTATCGACGGGATCGTCGATCAAAACATCACACTGGAAAAATACGATATTAAAGCGGTTACAGAGGGCAAGGATGCGCTCGGCGAGGTTACGGTGATGATTCGGAAGGACGGAAAGCTGTTCCGCGGCCGCGCGATTTCCACCGATATTATTGAATCCAGCATCACGGCGTATATTGCGGCAATCAATCGCTGCATCAGCGAAATTGCATAATAAGGAGGAAGAACTATGGGAATGACGATGACGCAAAAGCTGCTTGCCGCCAAAGCAGGGCTTGACGAGGTGAAAGCAGGGCAGCTGATTATGTGCAAGTTGGATATGGTGCTGGGAAATGATATTACATCTCCTGTGGCTATCAAACAGTTTGAACTTTTAGGTAAGGAAAGGGTTTTTAACCGCCATAAGATTGCGCTTGTGCCCGATCATTTTACCCCTAATAAGGATATCAAGAGCGCGCAGCAGGCGCTTGAGGTGCGCAAGTTTGCGCATGCGCAGGAGGTCACGAATTATTTTGAAGTAGGAAGCGTTGGCATTGAGCATGCGCTGCTTCCCGAAAAAGGCCTTGTTGTGGCGGGCGATTGCGTGATCGGTGCGGATTCGCATACCTGCACCTATGGTGCGCTTGGCGCGTTTTCCACCGGCGTAGGTTCTACGGATATGGGCTGCGCAATGGCCACGGGCGAAACATGGTTTAAGGTTCCGGAAGCGATCCGCGTGCGTATCACCGGCAAAAAACGGCCGTATGTGTCCGGCAAGGATATTATTCTCTATTTGATCGGGCTCATCGGTGTAGACGGCGCGCTGTATCAGTCGCTGGAGTTCTGCGGCGACATTGAACAGCTGACCATGGACGATCGCTTCACGATCTGCAATATGGCGATCGAAGCCGGCGCGAAAAACGGCATTTTCCCTGTGGACGCGCGCACGGTGGAATATATGAAGGAGCACAGCGGTAGAGAGTATACCGCGTATGAGGCGGATGAGGATGCTGAATATGTCCGCACCGTTGAGCTGAATCTTGATGAAATTCCGCTGACGGTCGCCTGCCCGCATTTGCCGGAAAATACCTGTCCTGCTGCGGAGCTTGCGGAGATCAAGGTGGATCAGGCGGTTATCGGCTCTTGCACGAACGGCCGTATCGAGGATATGCGTGCGGCGGCGGCAGTGCTGAAGGGGCATAAGGTGCACCGCGACGTTCGCTGCATCGTGATCCCTGCTACACAGGCAATTTGGAAGCAGGCAATGCACGAGGGCTTGTTTGACATCTTTATCGATGCAGGCTGCGTTGTCAGCACGCCGACCTGCGGCCCTTGTTTGGGCGGACATATGGGCATTTTGGCGCAGGATGAGGTGGCGATCAGCACGACCAACCGGAATTTTGTCGGCAGAATGGGGCATATCAGCAGCAAGATCTATTTGGCCAGCCCGTGCGTGGCGGCGGCAAGCGCTATCATGGGCCGCATTGCAACGCCGGACCAGATTAAGGAGGAACAGGCATGAAAACGATCATAAAAGGAAGTGTGCATAAATACGGCAGCAATGTGGATACGGATGTTATTATTCCCGCGCGTTACTTGAACATTGCAGATGCAAAGGAATTGGCTGCACATGCGATGGAGGATATTGACGCTGGTTTTGTTAAGAAGGTGAAGGCCGGCGACATTATGGTTGCGATGGATAACTTCGGCTGCGGTTCTTCCAGAGAACATGCGCCGCTTGTGATTAAGGAAAACGGGATCGCCTGCGTGATTGCAGTAACCTTTGCCCGCATTTTCTACCGTAACGCCATCAATATCGGGCTTCCGATCATCGAATGCAAGGCAGCGGCCGAGGAGATTGCAGACGGCGATGAGCTGGAAATCAACTTTGAAACCGGTGTGATTAAAAATCTCACACAGGGCAAGCAGTATCAGGCTGAGCCGATGCCGGCTTTTATTCAGGAGATCATGGATGCCGGCGGCTTGGTGCAGAGCATTAAGAACAAACGGGCGTGAAAGGATTGGAGCGAAGCATGAAAAAGAAAATCGTAGTTTTGCAGGGCGACGGGATCGGGCCGGAGATCGTCGCGCAGGCTGTTAAGGCGTTAAAGGCAGTGGAAAAAAAGTTCGGTCATACATTTGAGCTGGAGTATAAGCCGTTCGGCGGCTGTGCCATCGACTGTGCCGGCACGGCACTGCCGGAGGACACGCTTAACGCCACATTGGCGGCGGACGCCGTGCTGCTCGGCGCGGTCGGCGGCCCTAAATGGGATCATGTTAAGGGCAGCGCAAGGCCGGAGGCAGGCCTGCTCGGTATCCGCAAGGCGCTGGGGGTTTTTGCAAATTTGCGGCCTGCGGTTATCTATCCGGAGCTGAAAGGCGCGTCTCCGTTAAAGGACAGTATTATTGAAGGCGGCGTGGATGTGCTGGTTGTTCGAGAGCTGATCGGCGGCATCTATTTCGGCGAGCGCGGAACGAACGAAGAGGGAACGGCGGCTTATGACACCGAAGCTTATACGGTGGAGGAGATCACCCGCATTGCCCGCATCGCTTTTGAGGCGGCGCGCAAACGCTCCGGCAGGCTTTGCAGCGTGGATAAAGCCAATGTGCTGGATACCTCGCGCCTTTGGAGAAAGAAGGTTACCGCGATAGCTGAGGAGTATCCGGATGTAACGCTTACGCATATGTATGTGGATAACGCCGCTATGCAGCTGGTGCGCGATCCTGGGCAGTTCGATGTAATCCTTACGGGCAACCTGTTTGGAGATATTCTTTCCGACGAAGCGAGCATGCTCACAGGCTCTATCGGTATGCTGCCCAGCGCCAGTATCGGCGGCTCTGTGGGGCTTTATGAGCCGATTCACGGCTCTGCGCCCGATATCGCCGGCAGGGACATTGCAAACCCCATTGCAACCGTGCTTTCGGCGGCCATGCTGCTGCAGTATTCCTTTGATATGGAAACAGAAGCGCGTGCGATCGAAGCCGCCGTTAAAAGCGTGCTGGCAAAGGGCTACAGAACCTGCGATCTTTCCTCTGAAAACAGCGTCGGCTGCGAACAAATGGGCGATTTGATCGTTCAAGAGTTGAAAAAATAGTAGGAATTATTATTTTTATGAAATCAAGCGGAATTTTCCGCTTGATTTTTTATTGCCCCGCAATGTAAATCATATAATAGATAATAGCATTTTTGTTTTTCGAGTTTTCTCTTTTCGGCTATTTTTTAGCAGCGGCATGTTTTTTTGCAGTCCTGAATTTGGTTTTTATTTGCGGCATAAGCAAGTGGATTTCGGCGCATACTATTTCTGCGAAATATTGCAAAATGTAAAATAAATCGCTAAGATCTGCTGTGTCCGGCGCGCTGCGGATCGGAAAAAACCAAATGGCCGGAGAAGAGGAAAGAATATGAAAAAGACAATCATAGCGCTTTTAACAGTGTGCTTTTTGAGCTTGTTCGGTGCGGCGGCGCTTGCGGCCTATCCCCAAACGACGGCGGACTGGAAAGTGATTTTTTCCGTGAACCCTGAGGACGGAAGTGTTACCATTAAGTACGATGCTTCCGAAGGCGGACAGTATGCGGTGGATAATGTAGAGATCGCCATTTATGATACGCGGCCGGATTTTACCGGTATGGATATGACAAACGGCGGCCCCTATGATGTTAAGATCGATAACGGCGGCACGAATCACCCCACAGAGCGTGTGCTGGCGGTTGGATCCGGTGTAAACGCCTATCCGTTTGAAGAGGGTAAGACGTATTATGTAACGCTAATGCGTCTTGCCGGCGGTTCCGAATGGACATGGAACACAAGGCTTTTAACGTTTAATTATTCGGCAGACTGGGATCCTACAGATGAGCCCGAACAGCCCACAGGCGATTTTTCAAGCATCGCTTTTGCGGCAGCTGCGATTGCCGGATGCGGTGCGTTGGCTGTGCGCAGAAATAAACGGTAATTTCGTTTTTTAACGCGGAAAGCAAAAGAGACTGCCGTATAAGGCAGCCTCTTTTTATGCGTTACTTTTCTTTTGCGGGTGAAACGATCTCGCGGTATTTGCTTAGTTGTTCTTCCGAAGGGCGGTAATCAGGGTGAGAGCAGCATGGGAGCGTAGGCTTGCTGCCGTTTGACCCGAAAAAAGGAGTGAGCGTGTCGTTCTCATATTTCGCGAGGTCTTCTTCCTTGTGAAAATCAGGAATGTCGATCGGTTCACCGCCTGCAAGCATGCTGCGGTGCGAGAGAATAGCCACGGAAGCCGTTGTAGTGGCGAAATATACGTCGAAATCTGGCTGGCTTTGAGTACGGATCGCCTCGAAGAATTTGTGCATTACAAAGTAATCGCCGCCTCCGTGTCCGGTTTGGTTGATTAGATCGGCTGCTTCATCATGCCACTCGGGCATATAAAAATTGGTTTCCGCCATGCCCTCCGGGATCTGCCAGTCGTTATAGCGCAGCATGATTTTTCCGCCGCTTCCGCGCACGTTTTCGATCTGCCCGTTGGTTCCGCAAACGCGGTAGGAATTTCCGTGCGCGCCGAAGGCAGCGCAGCCTGTTACGCGGAATACGGAATCATCGTCGTTCAGGCAGGTGATGATCGCGGCCCTGTCGCCTACAAAGGAAGCGGAGGGATATTGTTCTTCCGTGGGCAGATATACGGGAAACGCCGTAACTCTTTTTGGGGTTGAACCTGTAATGTACATCAGCGGCGCAAGAGAGTGCGTGATATAATAGGTGCGGGACAGGTAATTGCGCCAATGGTGCTCATACGGTCTTAAAAGCTTGAGAATGCCCGGGTCGTTTGGGTTGAAGGGATGGTTGTATTCGCCCTCTGCAAAAAGCGCTTTGCCGAGCGTGCCGCCCTGATAAATGCGCCGCATTTCCTGATTGAACTGCATGTAGGGATAGTTTTCTGCCAGCATATAGATCGCTTTGCTCTTTTCGGCGGCGCGCACAAGCGCGACGCCTTCAGCCATGGTTCCGTTGCTGAGACATTCACTCAACACATGAATGCCTTTTTCAAGGCAGGCAATGGCATAAGGCGCATGCTCGTGAAAGAAGTTGGTAAGAAATACTGCATCCATATCGTGCTGAATAAAGGTGTCAAAATCCGTATAGATAGAAACGCTTCCGCCCAGCTTTTCCGCCGCGCGGTTTAGCTTTGCCTGATCGGTGTCGCAAACAGCCACGATTTCGCCGTTGTTCATCATAATGCTGTCGAAGTAATCAAAGCCCCTGCCTAGTCCTAGAACGCCGAGTTTAATTGTTTTCTTTGTTTTCATAAAAAGGCCTCCTGAAATTTTTATTTTAAGGAATCAGCACAAGCGCTAAAATCCCTGCAAACGAAAGCAGAACCGCGCCGATTTCTTTTGCCGACGGCTTTTGTGGTGTAAAATAACACAGAACGGTGGAAACGATCATTACGCCGCCTGTTACCATGGGGTATTGCGCGGACGCCGGCAGGTGCGCTAATGAGATCAGCAGCAGAAAGTTTCCCACCTTGTTCAGAACGCCGTAGCCCAGCATACTGCCTGTCGCGCGGATGTTTAACCGGATCCGTTCGCCCTTTATAAACGGCAGGATCGCAAGAGAGAGGATTACCGCGGCTGCTGCACTTAACACCGAATAACCAGCTTCGCTTGTTTTGGCCCATTGGCCGGCCTGAAAGATTTTGGACAGCACGCCGCTCATGCCGTTTAAAACAAAGATTCCTATGTAGTACCCGATTCCGGTGTTTTTTTTGCCGCGTTCAACAGTGAGAAACAGGGAAGCGGCTACTAAAACGACACATACGAGTTTTCCGGTGGAGAGACTTTCGCGGAAGAAAAGAATTCCGAATATAAACGGGAGCATCATTCCGCCCAGCATGGAAAAAACGGAATAGAGAGAAAGATTGATTTTTCCGAAAGCTTTAAGGCTGCAAAAGGTATATGCCATTCCGTTAAGCGCTGTCAGGATCGCCATAATCAGGGAAAACCAACTGAATTCCCAGCGAAAACCGTTGATTATCAGAAGTACAAGCAGCCCCGCTGCACTGTAGCCCGCCGAGAATACCAGTGCGGCGCGCATTCCGCTGCCGCATTGTTTTTCAAATTGTTGGTTAAATAGAAATTGCAGGCTGAACATAATTGCCGCAGTCATAATGATACCGTAATACAACGCTGTCCATCTCCTTTGTGTCCATATTATAGCCGATTGCATTCAAATATAAAATGGATTTTTTCTATTAAATTATGTAATATAGTTGCATATGCAAAAAGGTCATGCTATACTATCATAACAGAAAGATTTAAAAAAACACCGCAGCAAAAAAGGAGTGAGCCGTGCTGTGAGAAGTCAGAATATATGCAAATTTGTTCAAACGCATACCAGTGAAAATATCGTTACAACGAATTTTATCTATGAAAGCGAGGCGCCGGAAAAGGATGTGCTTCGCATTCGGCAAACGCATGTGATGCATTTGGTTATCAGCGGAGAAGGCTATTACCGCACGGATCTGTTTCACGCGGCGCTCAGTCCGGGTATGCTGTTTTTCAGCTTTTCCGGTATTCCGTTCGGCATTGAGAACACGGGCAATATGCATTATATGTATATCAGCTTTTCGGGCAGGCGGGCAGACGAGTTGTTTCAAAGATTCGGCATTTCGGCTTCTTCCTGTATTTTTTCGGGTTATGAAGGCTTGGTTCCCATGTGGAGGGACAGTTTGATGCGCGCAAACGGCGAAAATATTGATCTGCTCAGCGAGAGCGTGCTGCTGTATACCTTTTCAAAGCTGCACGGCGAAAAGGATAACGGCCATTATACCATCGATCATGTTTTGAAATATCTGGAGGATCATTTTACGGAGGCGGAGCTTTCATTGGCTTCGGCGGCGGCAGCTGCGGGCTATCATCCCAAATATCTTTCCCATTTGTTTAAGGAAAAGCTGGGGATCGGTTTTTCGGATTACCTGAAAACGATTCGGATCAAGCATGCGATATTTTTGATGGAGCAGGGAGTTACGTCGGTGAAAAATGCCGCGCTGCTTTCGGGATATTCGGATCCGTTATATTTTTCTAAGGTGTTTAAGGAAACGGTAGGCGTTTCTCCGCGGGAATATATCGGCAGAAAATAAAAAGCTTTGTATTGTGTAAAGAATGAAATAAAAACGGTTCTGCAGGCTGACGAATCGGCAGAACCGTTTTAAGTATTTGAATCACATAATATAAGCGACGACCTAAAAGCGAACCTGATCGGCGAAGGCCGCGCACAGCGTTATATTCTGATAGCCGTTTCAAGCGCAATGCGCAATATGCTCAGCCGCAGGTCGTCCGGCATTTTTCCAAGAATTCCTATGTTCCATTCGCGGCCGTCAAGGCAGTCGGCAGTGTATAAAAACTGATATACGTTTGCTTTTCGGAACGCTCCTACTGCCATGACGGAAGCGCATTCCATTTCAACAACCGAGCATCCGTTTTGTTTTCTTGCAGCCATGTTGTTTACGGTTTCACGGTAGAAGCTGTCAGTAGTCCATGTCTTGCATTTGCGGTAGGGGATATTCAGTTCATCAAAGATTTCCGCAAGCTTGTCGGCAGTTTTTATTTCTATAAAATCGCTTGGCGGAGCATAATGATAGCTGGTTCCTTCGTCGCGGTATGCGGCTGTGGGGATGATCACGCGGCCGCTTGTAATTTCTTTGTCAAGGGAGCCGCATGAACCGAAAAACAGAACGTTTTCCGCACCCTTTGCAATGATCTCTTCCAGTAAGGCGCCGGAAGCAGAGCCGCCTAAAAGCGTTTGGTAAAAGCCGATAGTGTGGTTTTTATATTGAAATTTATAAATCGGAATTACGATGCCGCCTGTCATGAAGCTGATCTGCTCCGGTTCGCACAGAGAGGCAAGCAGAGCGGTGAACTTTTGCGACCAAGCGGCTATGACTGTCTTGGGAAAGTTCTCGATTTTTTCAATAACCTTTTGCGGGGAAATGATTTCGCTGCTGTTGCTGTCAAATGAATGAATAATACTCATACAGTATTCACCGTGCCTTTTGCGTTTGTAATGGTTTCCGTTTGATTTTCACTGCAAAGAAACAATAGAGTGTTCTGTGCCGGATATTTAACGTGTTAAGATTCTGTAATCTCACCTAATGATATATAATCCTACGGCACAATATTGAAATGAAATTCCTGTGGCTATGGTTAATCAAAGCGCTTTTTCACAGCGAGTCATAATATTTTTCAATGGCGCAGGACAGCTGATCCGGGCAGGAGGTGTTTCCGCGGCATTGGATCCCTTTAAGCAGGCGAGCTACCTCGCGCGCATTTTTTCCGATTGCAAGCTGGGCGACGCCCTGCGTATTGCCTTTGCAGCCGCCTTCAAAAATGATATTTCTGATAATATCTTTTTCGTCGATTTCCAGTTCAATGGTGCGGGCGCATACGCCCTGCGTTTTATAGGTAAACATACTTGTCAAAATCCTTTCATGGCGCCGGTATTTTCTCGGCTTTTTTGATATTATATAACAGGGGGAGGCGCTTCGTCAATGCACGCAGCCGCTTTTTTTACATAGTATAATGCAGACGGAAGGATGGGTGAAGCGCTTGGAGCAGGCAATTATTTTAGGAATGGATGACGGCTCCATTTCGGCATATAATTTTGCGAGAAATCGGCCTGAATGCCTTTTTGAAGGCGATGGGTGTTTCCGTGATGCAGGGCTGAGAGCCGCAGCGATGCGCAAGGGAGTTTTGTATCTGGCGGGGGCTTACAATAATATGTTCTATGCCGTTGACCTTGCAAAAAGAAGCGTTACGTTCAGCGCCCGGCTGGTGGGCAGTTATCCTTTTGCGGTGGAGATCAGCGGCGCATACGGTTATGTGTGCTGCGCGGATACGGATTCTTTGGAAAAAATCTGTTTAAAAACAGGAAAAACCCATATTTCAACAGTGCTGCCGGGCTATCCCTCCGGCTTTGCAATGATGCGGCGCCGATGCTATGTCTGTGCGCAGAACACGTCTTTGCTGTATCTGCTGGATCGGGAAAATTTAGAGATTATCGGTACACAGGAGCTTCCGCTGATTCCGATGGGAATTGCGGGGGACGAAAAGAACCGACTCGTTTATGTCAGCGGGTTCCCGAGAGACTTCGGATGCGAGGGGTGCATTTGCGCGTTGGACGATTCCCTTTCGCTTCAGGCTTGCACGCAGACGGCGGAAATGCCGATCGCGATGAGCCTGTGGGGGGATTATCTTGCGGTTTCCTGCGCGGCGGCCGGGAAGGTTGCGCTGTATCGCAGGGGAAAGCTTCTGCCCGCGGGCATGATCGACGTGGGCGGAATGACGGATCAGCTGTGCGTGAGTGAAAGAAGGGGCACGATTTTAGTGGGAGATCAAATGGATGGGAAAATCAGCGTGCTGAATGTCCACAGCAGAAAAAAGCTCTTTGCCTTTCGTGTCAGCAAAGAGCCAAGCGCTATTCTTTTGTATCCTCAGAGTCCGGCCTTGTAAGGGTTTCTATAATCAGATGATAAGTTTCCGCGGCGCGGCTTTGCCATTTTTCGCTGAGAAACTTGGCAATATCGTGATCCGCCACGGAGAGCGCCATATCTAAAAGACAGTGATCGGAATCAAAGGCCCGCAGCAGCACTAAATAATCGCCGTTTCCCATTTGGTAGTAATCGCTCAGCAGCGTGTGCTCGTCCTGAAGCTTTTCGCGGTTTTCGGGAATGTATTTATCCAGCCTGTCCCGCACGGAGGCGCGGATCATCGGCAGGAAGTTTGCGAGCGCCTGCTTTGCCTCAAGAGAGAGCATTACATAGGTTCCGGTAGGCGTTTGGTATTCAAAAGCAAGCTTGTTCTGCAGCAAATGCTCCACAATTTCGTGCGCGGTAAAATAGTCGATCTGCGTGTTGTCGTTTAAGATATCAACCAGCTGGTCAACGGTCAGACCCATTGCGCTGCGGTAAAATACATACATAACGGTTAGGATCTCTTCGTTATAGTGGATTTTCATGGGTTTCTCCGTTCTGAAAAAAAGAAGGCTGATTTGCTTCAGCCCTTTTGTGTTTTTATGTGCTGTGCAGGAATGTACTTGAAATTATTCTACGATGAAATCCTTAATGTCTGCCAGCAGATTGTCGCAGTCCTCAGAATAAATTTCCATGGTGATCGGTTTGGCAAGATCCAAACTGAAAATTCCGAGAATGCTTTTTGCGTCCACAACGTACCGGCCGGAACGCAGATCAATGTCGTACGGATATTTATTGATGATTGAAACAAAGGTTTTGATATTTTGCGCTTCTTTTAAAAGAATAGAAACAGATTTCATGATGGTACGCCCCTTTCAATAATTAAGGTTATTATAACCGATTTTGTGCGATATATCAAGAGCAATTTTAAGCAAAAGCATGAAAAATATGCAAATAGTTATTGTGAAAATTTCGCGCAGGTGATACAATAAAAAACAGCCGCAGCGAGAAAAAACGATAAGCAGAAAAAGAAGAAGCGGCTGTTTTTTAGGCCATATGAATCAGTTGCCCCGTAAGGGGCGAGCGCAGTGAAACCGACGGATTACTTTAGCTGGCAGCGTGTGCTGAACCGGAAAAAGCAATGGGGAGTAGGCAAAATGAAAGATAACCGATCGGGGCGGGATAGAAAGAAAAAACGGAAAATGGTTTTGATTGCAGTGGTAGCCATCATGATATGCGGCGCACTGCTTTTTATTGCGCTGTCAGTATACGGGAAACATCAAATGAGCAAAATTGCAGGACTGTCATTTCAAGAAGCTTTGGAGTACACAACAAAAAACAATGCGGAGGCGGTCATTACAGTCGGAATTATTAAAAACGGCAATGCCTCCTATACCGTTTACGGAGAAAACGGAAAAGAACTGCCTAAAGAGCTGCACACATATGAGATCGGCTCGCTAACCAAAACCTTTACTGCCGCTATGGTGAGTAAAGGTGTGCAGGAAGGGAAAATGGATATTGATGCAACGATTGACCAATATCTTTCTTTGCCGGCGGGGAATGCTTATCCAACAGTTGCGGAGCTGCTGACACACACTTCCGGGTATAAGAGCCACTATATTGAAAGCCCGATGATCTCTAACTTTTTCACCGGAAAAAATTCCTTTTTGGGTGTTTCTAAAGCGATGGTAGTGGATAGAGCCGGCAAGCTGAGCGTGCCAAATGAGGATTACCCGTTCAACTATTCAAACTATGGATATGCTGTGCTCGGTTTAATCTTGGAAAAGGTCTATGGGGACGATTACGCCGCCCTTGTCGGCCGATTTGTGAAGGAGCTGAATCTTTCGCATACACAGCTTTCAGCTCAGGACGGTGATCTGGGAAGGTATTGGGATTGGAACGAGGGCGATGCGTATTTATCGGCCGGAGGGCTTACCTCGGATATAAACGATATGTTGATCTATGCGCAGACCCAGCTTGATGAAGTTGGATATTTTGCGGATTGTCATAAAGAGCTGAAGAAAATTAATGCTGCCTCTGAACAATATAAAGCAATGGGAATCAACATGGATGCCATTGGCATGGCTTGGATCATTGACAGCGAAAACGGCGTTGTTTGGCATAATGGCGGCACAGGAAATTATAACAGCTATCTCGGCTTTAATGCCGCTAAGAACGTGGCAGTTATCGTTCTATCTAACCTTGCTCCGAGCTGCCGAATACCTGCGACGGTGTTAGGCGTCAAACTGCTTAACGAGCTGGAATAGCTTGCTTACAAGCATGCGGCAAGACACAATTTGGCAAAACGTGCATTAGAATAAAACGTCTTTTGTGTTATAATATCAGTATAAACGGAGGTAAACAAAACTTTTCTCTGCCGTTTGTGCCGCTTCTTCTGTTGAATTGAGCAGCAAAAGCGTTTAAGAAGTGGCGCTGCGAATTGCGGAGCGATAAAAATTAGCTGCCGATGCAGTGTTTTTTGAAATAAAATCGATCAATGAGTGAAATACCGGAGGGAAACTTTATGCGCAAGACAAAAATTATCTGTACAATGGGGCCTGCTACGGACAGCGCCGAAGTCCTGGAGGCGATGATACGCGCCGGAATGAACGTGGCAAGATTTAATTTTTCCCATGGGGACCATGCAGAG
>JAHAAN010000032.1 GCA_018376855.1 Clostridiales bacterium
AGAACGAAAAATATATGCAGAAGTACCGCCTCGGGTAGAATACTCTCTTACGGAACTGGGACTGAGCTTAAAACCGATTCTTGACGCTATGTACAGCTGGGGAAAAGGTTACAAAAGCATGCAAAACGAATTGACCGGCAGCCATGCAAAAAATACATACATCCCAGACATGGAAAATTAAAAACAAATCATTTGATCTGTTCTGTAAAATCTCGATCACCGTGCATGCCGTGAGCCTGCGCACTTATTCTAAGGCATAACGCCTGTAATATACAACCAACCGCGATTACAGCGGCATACCCTTAAACAAGCCATATTGCTTACAAAGAGCCGATGGATCAGACTCCCCTATATTCTACATGGCCTGATTCTTTTGAACAGTCAGCAAGCCGACTTTTCTTTATCAACAGGATGCTCTTTCTATGCTTACTAAAGCCGTTTGAGGCGCCGGCAATGCCGGCGCTTTCTATAAATCAAATAACGCCGCCTCAAAGGGCGGCGTTATGCTTTTATTGTAAACCGTTAAATTTTGAATCAGTCTTTTCTCTTGCGCCTGCACAGCTGAACGCTCGCCAAAGCGGTGATACCCGCAGCCGTTCCTGCTGCGGCGGCAGCCGCAAAAACATCCCCTGTCTGCTCAGCGCTTTCCATTGCGCGCTCGCCCCCAAAATTCGGAACCATTGCCGAAAGCATATTCTGCGCCGTAACACGAATCAGCCAATCATTTCCGTGATTGATGTTGTTCCCGCTGGTAGAGATAAAATCCTTTGTTTTGAGAATATCTCCGTGAATTTTTTCCATATCTACGATTGCATGCTGTTCGCCTGCAAGCTCATACGCCGCCTTCACATAAGGCGCAGTATAATTAGGTACAGGATTTGTAACCATGCCGGTTATCAGCATAAATTCACAATTCGGATTTGCAGCGCGGAATATTTGCATCATTTCCTCAATATCGGTTTTAAACTGCGCCGCGCCTATGCCAACGCCGTAATTGTTGCCGGCAAAGAAGCCGATCACTACAAGGTCGAATTCTCCTGCCTGCGCAATTTTCTGATAGCTGTCCCCAAGCTCCTTGCCGTTTATACCGGTAACAGGGCGCGTCTGCCCGCCTGAAGTATACTCTGAAAGCCCCTGAAGCGCCGCCAAACCCACGCCGGTATTCCACCCGCCCACTCCAAGATTCACAATTTCGGCAGGCATTTTGTTCGCATTAAGATAATCCCCGATCAGCTGCGAAAGGATCGGCATATACGGCGCACGCCCATGGAAGCCGCTGGCGTCCGCACCCTGAAAAGAGCTTGAACCGTAAAAAAGAATACGAAGCGTTTCCCCATTTTTTAACTTCCGCGCTGTCTTTTCCAGCCGATCGCCCTGATACGGTGTAACAGAGATCTGCTGTGCATCCTTCAAATCGTACTCATATGTAACCGCAATCTGCTTCTGATAAAGAAACGACCCCACGCAATACAGCACGCCGCCCAAACGGCAGCGGCCTGTTTCATCAAAGGAACCGTCCCAGTTCTTCACATACTCCGAGCTGCCCTCTTCCTTCAAACCGTCCAACGCGCCTTCGTAGAAATACGGTATAGAGGAACCTTCGAGCCAGCGTATCTCATTTGTTCCTTCGACCCACTGATAATCCACGCCTTCCTTATATTCTTTATTAAGCGCGTTATCCACCACGGAAATAATTCGCTTGGGAACAAACAGCGTATGAGCGCTGATTTTCTCCCCTTTTTGAAGCATACAAACCGTTTCATTATACATCACGTTTTCTTTCCAAAAAGCTTGTATGCGCTGTGCATCGGTATAGGAATACTCCGCATTTGTAATATTGGTCAACTTATTCATAAACGTTACCTCCGGCAATTTTTGATCTATCATAAACATTCCCTTAATGTTAATCTGCCCAAGCGTCGTGCTTCCGTTATCCTTTATATAAAAACCCAATCGGTAAAAAGCTTTATTGCCGCCGTTATTCCAATCCGGCTGGGCATCAATGGAAACGGCTGCGCGGCTGGTCGGCAGCAGCAGCGAACCGGAAAAGCCGGCCGGCAGCACCGCTGCAATGCGGTTATTTGAAACGACTGCCTGTGCTTTTGCAACCTGCCCGCGCGCATTAACCAACAGCATATCCTCTCCCTCGCGCGCCATGCGAAAGTTTGCTCCGCCCTGCCGCTGCCCTTGAAAAGCAAAGGCAATATCGGCATCCGAACAATTCTCCACCCGAAAGCCAATATATTTTGCATTGGCAACCGCGGCGGAAGCAATATTTCCGCCCTTATAGAAAGAATAGGACTCCACATAGGAACCGGATTTACACGCCATACTGAGCGCGCCATTCTCCACGATCATAGAACCATTCCCGCTAGCCGTTCCACACACCTCGCCATCGGTAAAATTCGTTAAAACTTCAGTGGAAAGCTGATTCTCCCCATATAGCAGCGAAAATTCAGATGCTGCTGCACCAAAAACCGGCAAGCACACCAATACGATAAACCACACAGTCCAAACAGAAACTACTTTTTTCATTTTGATCTCCACTCCTTATTCTATTTGTAACGGTTTCGGTTCTTGACCGAAATTGCCGCCTTCTGCGGCAAAGAAACAAATTTCGGCGCAAAAAATTTTATTTTTCACGCTATCTCCCTCTTAAAAGATTGATAAACTTATTATAACTTTCAAAAAAGCATGTTAAAAGAATTAAAGGCTTTTTCAGCGGTTATTCCAAACAATTTTTAACGAAATTCACCGTGTCGGCAAAATATTCGTCCCATATCAAATACCCGCAGTGAGATTTACAGTCATAAACCTTCATTTGCAGACGTTCTTTCGGAAAACCGAAGTGCAGCATTGCGGCATGCAGCATTTGCAATTGTTCTAAGCGGTTAACCATATCATGCTCCGAACAGCAGATGAATATCTTCGGATTATAGGTTTCCGCTGTATACGCGTTTCGCAGATAATACAGCGGCGCGCCCTCATCGATAATGACACAACGCGAATCAAGCCCGTGCTCGTATTTCAAAACATTGAAGTGCGTGGTCGGTTGACCCGCGTCAAAAAACCAGCCGCGTATTTCTGTTAAGGCAACGCCTTTGTTTGCAAGATAGGCCGGATTGAAGTACAGCATCATGGAAATATAACCGCCGGCTGACGAACCGCCGATCACCAGACCCGAAAACTCCGCATACTTGCTTCCTTTACGGAGCAACCATTTGGCCGCGGCCGCCGCATCGTTCAAATAATCGGGAAATCGGCCAGCCGAATACATATGATAGTCGATCGAAGCTAACGCGACGCCGTTTTCGGTCAGCTTTTTTGCCATCTCCGAAGCGTCGCTTTTACTGCCCGACTCTATGCCTCCTCCGTGTATGTACATATAGACCGGCATTTTTGCCGCGTTTTCCGGCAGGTAGAGATCCAATTTACAAATTTCGGGAAACTGCGCGTCATAGACTATATCCTTATATGTTGTCATTATTTTACCTCCTGCGCTTGTTTGTCTAATCTTGTGTTGCGGAAATACAAAAAGAGATCAGCAAAAACCATAATGAAATTGAGAACATAAAAATACGCCGGATATTTTATCACGCCCGTTCTTGCAAATTCGATCGTCTTCCAGACAATACCGCAAGCATAGCCGAACAAAATCATGCATAAAAAGAACAGGCTTTTGCCTTTTGCCTTTTGCGGTTCTTGCCCGGTAGGATTTGATGATAGATGCCGGCCATGATATACCAAAGCTTAAAACCATCATTGCTTCTAATAATTCAGCCATAAAAAACACTCTTTTATCATTTTTCTATAGCATACCGAAACGCAACTATATTGTCAAGAATATAATTATATATAGTATTCATATATTATTTTATATGATTTTCCTTTGCATATACGGCGATATGTGTTATACTGAGCATAGGAGGGGGTAACTATGGAGTTATTACAGCTAAAATATTTTTGTTCCGCCGCACGAGCTGAAAGCATGACGGCCGCAGCTCGCAAGCACGGCATTCCGCAATCGGCAATTTCCAAAACGGTAGCCAAGTTAGAAGACGAACTGGGGACACCGCTGTTTGACCGTGTGGGCAACCGTATACGCCTGAATGAAAACGGCCGGCAATTTTTAGAGCATATTCAAAACGGCTTGGCTGAGATCGAAAACGGTATTGCCGCAGTGAAGGAGGAAACTGCCTACGATGGAGAGATCAAGATTTTAGTTCTGGAAAACCGACGTCTTATCACCGATCGGATATTGGCTTTTCATAAAAAATATCCTACCATCAGGTTTTCTATTTGCCATAATACTTATGAGCAGACTCACTCGGACTTTGATCTTTACATATCCTCCTTTCCGCAGAGCAGCGATGCTTACCATTCCCATCCGATCATAAACGAACGCATCATGCTGGCGGTGTACAATACGCATAGATTGGCTACACATCCACAGGTCGAGCTTTGCGAGCTTGAAAACGAGGACTTTATTTTCCTGCCGAAACAGAGCAGTGTGAGCCGCATTATGACAATGAGATGCCGCCGTAACGGCTTTGAACCGCATATCGTTATCACCTGCGACGACCCGTATTATGTGCGCAAATACATTTCCGCAGGCTTCGGTATCGCTTTTACGCCGTCTGATTCATGGACCGGTCTGTATGACAGCAATATTACTCTATTGCCTATAAACGACGCCGATGCAGTACGTATTACCTCGGTATACTGGCATAAAACAAGGTATATCTCTAAAGCCGCGCTGTTGTTCAGGGACTTTCTGATCGGCGCTGATCAGAATGCAGGATCGGCGGCAATAACAACGCCTGAAGACGCCGACACCACGCTGCCGTTAAAACGCAAACATGACACCGACAAAGACGGCAAGGGAGCTTGATGTGGGCAACGAAACCCATGTTGCTGCTAAAATAGAAGGTTCAAAATACATTTATTGAAACATTTATAGATAATTTGCTATAATCTTTTAAAAAGAATAGACACGGCTAAGCAAACGATGTTACAGGCATTATATTTCTCAAAGCAAGGCGACTGTTATATGCGCTTTGAAATACTATGCAGCTTTCTAACCGTTGTACAGCAAGGAAGCATTTCAGCAGCGGCTCGAAAGCTGCATATTGCACAGCCCGCATTGTGCAAGCAAATGCAGCAGTTGGAGGAAGAACTCAGCGATACGCTTCTGATTCGCGAAAGCCGTAAAATCATTTTAACAGAATCGGGCAAAACCCTTTGCAAACGTACAGAACTCTTAAAGCAGCTTAAAAATTCTCTTCGCTCAGAAATGACTGAACTCTCCCACAGCCTTAATTACGCTCACAGATAACGCGCTCTCTATGCCCTCACAGAAATTCATCTCCGCTTGCAAGGAAGTATTTTTTCGGCATCCCCGTTATATTGCACATATGCTCATATATAAATTAAAAACAAACAGCAATAATGGATTTAAAATTGCAGCGGCAGGGGCGGCGGAAGTGGCCTGCAGGGCGCGGAAGTCGCCCCTGCTGCGCGGAGCACGGAGATGCCGCGGCAGAAGCGGCGCGAGCGAGTGCGCCGCCCCATGACAGTCTCGGTCTTCCGAATACATGCTTATTCTGCAGCTTCCGTCTTCCTTTTACGCTGCTGCGAGTTTCTTTGAAAAATTACTTTTATAACAGCAAAAATCCATAGCGCAAATCCTGACGCTGCTACCGGCCAATCGCCCACGACACTATACAAAGTAGCATCCCGATAAATCGCAGCAGAACAAAGCAGCGTGTTCTGCTCATTGATCTCCGTTTCACCCATAATACGCCCATATGCGTCAACCGATGCGGTGATGCCGCTGTTTCCGCTCCGCACAAGGCTTCGGTGTGTTTCCACAGCGCGCAAAACGGCATGGCTTAAATGCTGCCGCAGCGCTGCGCTTGATCCAAACCACGAATCATTCGTAATCATCACAAGAAGCTCAGCGCCATTTAACACAGCTGTTCTTGTAATAGAAGGCTCTATTGATTCATAACAAATAACGCCCCCAAAGGCAACGTCCGGCGTTTTCAGAACCATTGTTTCCGTACCGGGTGTAAGCGTTTCTTTAAAAATGCTGCTGTTGATAAGATTCGGCAATAGCGCCTGCATCAGCCCTCGAAGCGGAATAAATTCGCCCATAGGAACAAGCAGCTGCTTATGATAAGGTTCTAATACCTCGCCGTTTGGCAAAAAAGCATATAACGAATTATATCGCTTTCCTTCTTCACTGCGAAAAAAAGAACCGGTAATCAACGTAACCCCATTGGCACAGGCAAATTCGGAAAGCGCTGCGCGATATTCTTTCCCTTCAGGTCGGTTCAGCTCTACCGTAACTGCGGTTTCCGGCCAAACAATGATCTTCGTGTTTTCCGTTTTATTTTGTTCCGAAAGCCGAATATAGGCTTCAAACGCCGATTTTGTCTCCATACTCCACTTGTTTTGTGCAGAAAAATTTCCCTGCACCAACAAAATCTCCGTTTCCTGCGCCGGCTCATTCGGAATACCCATGCGCCCAATGCCAAACACTGTGTTCGCCGCAAAAATACAGACTGCACACACGCCTGCAAGCAGTACTGTGCGCCGATTCCGCAAATGAAGCAGCGCATAAACAGCAAAGCCCGAAACACAGATAATAATCATAGAAACAAACAGGCCGCCAAACAGGCTTGCTCCCTGCACAAACCAAGCGGCGGGCGCGGCAATATTTGCAAGCCTTGCCCACGGGAACGCAAGGCTTCCCATTTGCGCGATTCCCCATTCTCCCAATGCATAAAGCGCTGCAAAAACAAGCACATCCGCAAAACCGCCGCAATACAGTCTTGAAAACGGCAGCATAGCTATACTCATCACCGTACTCTCGATCAAGGCAACGGCAAAAATGGCAAGAATCATCACGAGCACAGAGGCCAAAGGCGAAAGGCTGCCCGCCACCACGGAAATCAGTTCCCCAAACCATGTCAGCAGCGCAATATAATAACCCATAAAAAATAAAAATGTATAAAAAAAGCTTCGTTTTTTCGTTTGCTTCTTCCAAAGCATAACAGCCAGAAACGGCATAAGTGCAAAAAAGCAAAGAAACCACAATTCCTGCACATTATAGGTCATTGCCGTCAGCACGCCCGACAAAAAACAATACAGTGCACATGGCCATTTACGCATCCAGCGCTCCATGCTTTTCGCTCCTTTCTTTCCCTCTGTAAAAAATACGAAGCCGCCGTCATATCGAAAAAAACTCTTTAAACCGGCATACCTATATACCACCCGAGAAATTACACCAAACATAATCTCTTAAAACAGCGTCTTTTATAAAACAAAGCTATTTTATTATAACAGATTACCTTTGGTTTTGCACACAGTTTCGGCAAAAATTCATTCTTTCGCCGATTTTCATGCCAAAACACATAAACTATGATATAATAACATCGTTTCACTTACAAAGCACAAACATCATCAAGGAGAATATGCATGATTACGATTACAAACCTAAGCCTGAATTTCGGGGGAACTTATCTTTTTAAGGACGTAGATCTGAAATTCACCGCCGGAAACTGTTACGGCGTGATCGGCGCAAACGGCGCCGGAAAATCTACTTTTTTAAAGCTCCTTTCAGGCGAGTTGGATTCTACAACCGGCAGCATAACGCGCAAACCCGGCACAAGAATGTCCGTGCTCAAGCAGGATCACTTTGCTTTTGACGCCTTCAGCGTGCTGGATACGATCATTATGGGAAATGCACGCTTATATCAAATCATGCAGGAAAAGGACGCGCTCTATGCCAAGGCGGATTTTTCCGAGGAGGACGGCGTGCGCGCTTCCGAGCTGGAAGCGGAATTTGCCGAACTTGACGGTTGGGACGCTGAAACGGAAGCCGGAAAGCTGCTTGAAGGCTTAGGGCTGAACGACACCTATTTACCCATGCAGATGAACGCGCTTACGGGGCCTGAAAAAGTGAAGATCCTGCTGGCGCAAGCGCTGTTCGGAAAGCCCGACATCGTGCTTTTGGACGAGCCGACAAACAATCTTGATATAGATTCCATCACATGGCTGGAATCGTTTTTGCTTGACTACGAAGGAACTGTTATTGTTGTTTCGCACGATCGGCATTTTTTAAACAACGTCTGCACGCACATTGTGGATATTGATTACAATCAGATCAAACTTTATGTGGGCAATTATGATTTTTGGTATGAATCCAGCCAGCTGATCCAGCGCATGATTCGCGACCAAAACAAGAAAAATGAAGATAAGATCCGCGAGCTGCAAAACTTTATCCAGCGTTTCTCGGCAAATAAATCCAAATCACGCCAAGCAACAAGTCGCAAAAAATTGATAGAAAAGCTGACTGTGCAGGAGCTGCCTGCCTCCTCTCGCCGCTATCCCTATGTGGGCTTCACGCCTGACCGCGAACCGGGCAAGGAAATCCTTGCGGTGGAAGGCTTAAGCAAAACGATCGACGGTGAAACGGCCTTGAAAAATGTTTCATTCCGTGTAAACAAGGGTGATAAAATTGCTTTTATCAGCGAAAACGAAGCTGCCGTTACTGCGTTAATGCAGATCTTAGCCGGTGAAGCAGAGCCGGATTCCGGAAATTACAAATGGGGAATCAGCACCAGCCAGTCCTATTTCCCGAAGGATAATACAAAATACTTTGCAAACGGCGATCTCCCGCTGATCAAATGGCTGGAGCAATATTCGTCCGACACTACAGAGACCTATCTGCGCGGCTTTTTGGGAAAGATGCTGTTTTCGGGCGACGATGTATTAAAGCCTGTCAAGGTGCTCTCAGGCGGCGAAAAGGTGCGATGCATGCTCTCGCGCATGATGCTGTTCGGTTCTAATGTACTGCTGCTCGATCAACCCACAAACCATTTGGATCTGGAATCCATTACCGCAGTCAATAACGGCTTGATCGCCTTTAAAGGCATTGTGCTGTTCTCCTCTTACGATCACGAATTTATGCAGACGATTGCCAACCGAATCATTCAGATCAATGCCGACGGCTCTATCACCGACCGCATGTGCACATATGATGAATTTATCGGATACGAAGCGTAAAACAACAAAAACAAAACGAAAAGGACTCATCCTTTTCGTTTTGTTTTATAATCAGCACCGTATTCCATATTCCATGTTTATATAATTCCTTTCAGCTTATCCAGAAACGCCTCTTCTCCCCATGTATTGATCTTAAAAAACAGCGCCTGGCTGCCGCCGGAAGCAATCGCCGAAAGACGGATCGCTCCATCCTCGCCTTGAAACAGTGTAACGCTCAGGCTAACGCGGTTGCTGCCCGCATAGCTGTATCTTTCAAACACACGCACGCTGCACCTTGAAGCTCCGCTTACAAAATCGCTTGAACCCTCCAAAGACGCAGTTGTGCTGCCCTCGACAACTCCTCGCTCAATACGCGCCAATATCTCGGCAAAATCACCGGTAAGCACCCGTTCCATTTTGGCCATACTAACAATCACTTGCCTTTATAAAAGTATTATTCTTTATGTATTCGGCAGATTCCCTTGCTTTACTACTGTTCTTCCTTTATTTTTGCAAAGATCATGCGGCCGGCGCTTGTCTGCAAAACGCTCGTAACCACACAGCGGATACACTGCGCCACATAGCGTTTTCCGCCTTCAACAACGATCATCGTTCCGTCGTCCAAATAAGCAACACCTTGGCCATGCTCCTTACCCTCCTTGACAATCTGCAGATCCAGCTCTTCACCGGGAAGCATCACAGGCTTCACAGCATTAGATAGGTCGTTAACATTAAGCACGGCAATATTCTGCATCTTCCCGATCTTACTGAGATTATAATCGTTTGTAACCAACGCCGCTCTGCGCGCCTGCGCAAGCTTTACCAGCTTTTGGTCAATATCCTCACCCTCGGGATTGCTCTCGTCAACCGTAAGGCGGATATGCTGCATTCCCTGAAGCTTTGCAAGCATATCAAGTCCGCGGCGTCCGCGCGCTCGCTTGAGAACATCCTCATGATCGGCAATTCGGCGCAGCTCGCCCAAAACAAAATTAGGCACGATAATATGCTCGCTTAAGAAGCCAAGCTCTATCACATCTACGATTCTGCCGTCAATAATCACACTGCAATCCAGCACGACCGCGCGCTCGGAAATTCCTTCGCCGCCTAAATTGATCTCCACCTCATCGCGCCGCGACATCGCCACGCGGATTCCAAGCACGGCAAACAAGAAATACAAAACCACATTCGCCGTAATAGAGATCAACGGACTGCCCAGCGTTGCAATCGCCTGCCCCAGAAAAAAAGCAATAATCAGCCCGACAATAAGCCCGACAACACACAGCAGCAGCTCTTTAAGCGGCATATTTTTCAGTTCCGATTCCGCTCTGGACATAAGATTCTGCATCCAATCACAAAAACGCGGGCTGAACAGAAATCCCAAAAGGCCGAAAATCACAGTCAATGCGCCAATACCGATAGCAATGTAATAATCGTCTACCTGAATTTTAGCGGCTGTTAATCCTTCCTTGAGCAAAAGCGCTGCGCCTACTCCAAATGCAGCTCCGAGGGGAACTGAAATTACCCGTACTACTTTTTTCCACATAAGTATGATATCCTTTCGTTTATCCTAATCAGTCTGCTTAAAGCAAAGCTTTAAGGCTTCCCGCAGCGTCTGCACGCCGAGAATTTCAATCCCGCTCACCTTGGAAAGCCCCTTGCAGGAATTTTTCGGCATAATTACCCGTTCAAAGCCCAGCTTCATGCACTCCTGCACGCGCCGCTGCACTTGCCCCACACTGCGCAGCTCGCCTGTCAGCCCGACCTCCCCGATCAGCACCGTACCGCGCGGAATCGGCTGATTCCTGCACGAGGAGGCTACCGCCGCCAAAACAGACAGATCTGCCGCGGTTTCCTCTAAACGAATGCCTCCTGCTACATTAACATATACATCCTGCGCCCCCAGCGCATAACCCAATTTCTTTTCCAACACCGCCAGCAGCATTGCCAAACGGTTATAATCCACACCGGTAGCGGAACGCCTTGCCACTGCAAAGACGCTCGGCCCTGTCAGCGCCTGAATCTCACAGGCAATAGGTCTTGTTCCCTCCATCGAACAAAACACCGCGCTTCCGCTTTCGTGCTGAGACTGATTCAGTAATTCCTCGCTTGGGTTCGGAACCGGCGCCATGCCTTCCTCCAGCATTTGAAACACGCCGATTTCGTTCGATGAGCCGAAACGGTTCTTTACCGCGCGCAAAATGCGAAAGGTATTATTTTTTTCTCCTTCAAAATAGAGCACAGTATCCACAATATGCTCTAAAACCTTCGGCCCCGCAATCGCGCCCTCTTTTGTAACATGACCTACAAGGAACACGGCGCAGTCATGGCTTTTTGCATAACGCATCAATCGGGACGCACACTCGCGCACCTGCGAAACGCTGCCCTGCGCGCTGTTCATCTCCGAAAGATACACCGTCTGCACGGAATCAATGATGGCGAGCTTCGGCTGCTCCGCCTCAAGCTGCGCAAGGATCTCATTCATTTCCGTCTGTGCCAAAATATAAAGCTGTGCGCTGTGCGCGCCGATCCTGTCCGCCCGCATTCTGACCTGCTGAGCGGATTCTTCGGCAGAAACATAAAGCACTTTATCCTTTTGCGCAACATAATCGGCCATTTGCAGCAAAAGCGTGCTTTTTCCGATACCGGGATCCCCGCCGCAAAGCACAAATGAAGAAGGAACGATCCCTCCCCCCAGTACAAGGTCAAGCTCACCGATACCCGATGATACGCGCAAAAAATGCTCCGTGCGCACCTTTCCGACCGGCTGCGCACGCTCCGACAGCGGCAGCGGCACAGAAACGCTTTCCGCCTTATGCACGGCAACGATTTCTTCCGTCATGGTATTCCACTCGCCGCACGAAGGGCACTTGCCCATCCATTTGCCGCACTCATATCCACACGCCGAACAAACATATACCGTTTTGGATTTTGCCGTTTTTGTCATGCTTATGACCGCGTTTTCTGCAAGATTATACCTTGCAGAAACATCCTTTCCTAAAAAAATCAGACCCTGCCAACTTTATATCTCTTCAACCAAAACCGATGCCTGCGCGGCAATCCCCTCTTTGCGCCCCTCAAAGCCCAAGCCCTCTGTGGTAGTCGCTTTAACGCTCACGCATTCCTCGCCGATGCCAAGCGAACGCGCAATATTCTGCCGCATTGCTGAAATATAAGGGGATAGCTTTGGCGCCTGCGCGATCACAACGGCGTCAATATTACCTATACGGTAGCCGTGCTGCGCAAGCAGCTCCCCTACCCTTGCAAGCAGCTTTCGGCTGTCGATATTCTTATAAGCCTGATCGGTATCGGGAAAATGCCTGCCGATGTCCCCCAATGCAGCGGCTCCCAGCATCGCATCCATAATTGCATGAATGAGCACATCAGCATCAGAATGGCCGACAAGCCCTTTTCCATGGGGAATCTCCACACCGCCCAAAACAAGCTTTCTTCCTTCAGCAAAAGCATGAACATCATATCCGCTGCCGACTCTCATCATTTTTCCTCCGCCTAAAATCGCCTGTGCCGTATAGAAATCCTCCGGAGAAGTCAGCTTCAAATTTGTCCCTTCCCCTTCAAACAGATAAACACGTCCGCCCGCTTTTTCGTATACGGCTGCGTCATCAGTCTCCTGAAGGCCGGCGGCCGCATAAGCGCGCACTAATTCAGCCGTCCTGAACGCCTGCGGAGTCTGCACCGCGCGAAGCGTGCCGCGTTCGGGCGTCCCTGCGCCAAAGCCGCCGCTGCAAACACGAATCGTGTCCTTAACAGGAACCGCCGGAACTGCCGCGCCGTACTGCTCCGCATACTGCACTGCCGCGCGAATCAGTCTTTCGCTGAGAAGCGGCCGCGCGCCGTCATGAATCAGCACGATCTCTTCTCCGTTCAAACGCGCAAGCGCAAGCTTGACGCTTTCCGCCCGCGACGCACCGCCCTGCACAATCTCGGCGCCGAATTCTTTCAGCTCCGCCGCAATAAACGATGCATTTTTATTTGACACAGCTACAATCATGCGGCAGGAGCCCAACGCATTTACAAACGCTTCCGCACTGCGGCGAATCACGGTTTTCCCTTTTAGCCGCATCAATAGCTTATCCTGCCCCATCCTCTGAGCCGAACCCGCAGCGGCAAGGATCACCGCTACGCGTACGCGCGGCAGATCACAGTTTTTCTTCATGCTCCTGCGCTCCTATAATTTCATACATTCCCTGTGCATCGGTCTTTAAAACATGCTCATCCAATGCCCGCACACGGTAAACGACTGTTTTCGCCCCAAAACGAATGGCTATCTCATCACCGATCTTAAGCTCTGCACCTGCCTTGGCCGTGCGCCCATTGACGCTGACACGCCCTGCATCACAAGCTTCATTGGCCACCGTACGGCGTTTGATGATCCTGGAAACCTTTAAATATTTATCTAAACGCATATGCGTTCCCCTTTCGGCGTTTTAATATAAGAAATATTATAGCATATAACGCAATAAATTAAAAGAATTAATTGTATTGAGCAAGCCTTTCATGGTATAATACCATATCTTTTATAGGGAGGAAAACATATGACGGAAGTTTATCTGCTGCGCCACGCGCAGCCCGCAAGCGGAGACTATGACGATAAAGACCGCCCTCTTTCCGAAAAAGGACTCAGCGATCTGCCAAAGGTAACTGCTTATTTCGCTGAGCGCCATGTGGACGTTGTCTATTCCAGCCCGTTTGCCCGCGCTTTAAAGACAATCGAGCCCTTTGCCCAAGCCTACGGCTATCCGATTCACATTATAGAGGATTTCCACGAAGTACAGATCGGAACGGATTACAGCATGGATTTCGTGGAGCTGATCCACCAGCTGTGGTGCAACCCCGACATGCATTTAAGCGACGGCGAAAGTTACGGAAACGTGCAGCGCCGCACAATCGCTGCGCTCAAGCCTTTGCTGGATAAGCACAAAGACCAAACCATTGTAATCGCTATGCACAGTACGGCCATGAGCAGAATGGTCAATTATTATAACCCCGATTTCGGCTGGGAAGATTACCTGCATCTTCTCCAATTCACGCCTTATGTGGCTAAGCTTTGCTTTGACGGGCAGCGCTGCACAGACATTACCTTTCACGATTTTAACTGATTTTCCTTTTGCAGCATCTTGCGCAGATGCGCCGCATCATAAAACCCGCACTCATGCGCCGCTTCCGTAAAGCTCACCCCGGATTCGGCCATGAGTTTTTTTGCCATGCGAACCCGCAGCTGCAAAACATACTGATGCGGCGCAACCCCGCAGCTTTCCTGAAAATTCCTGACAAACGAGGCGCGCGACATATGACACAGCGCCGCCAGCTCTTCCACCGTGATCCGGCGGTCATAATTAACATGAATATAGTTCAAGCACTGCATGATTCCAAACCCGGAACGAAGCCCGTTCTGCTCCCCCTCAAACGCATAGTGCTCCGCCAAAAAACAAAGCTGCATCAAAAGGTTCTGCGCGGCTGCATTAATCAGTACCTGTTTATATTCGCACTCGCTTTCCTCATAAATCCGTATATAGTCGATTTGACGCTGAAGCTCCCTGATCTGCCTGTCGGAAAGATTTAAAAACAGCGATTTACGGCAGGTTCCCCGCAGATACGGCTCCACCTCGAACAGCGACGCATATCCGCTGTACTTTTCCAGCGCCCGCATATGCCGCTGAATAAAAGAAGCATGGATCAGCATATGATAGACATGCAAGCTCTCCAAATTATAATAGCCATGCTGCACATTGGGCGGGATCACGAACACATCACCCACTTTGATCTCAAAGCGGTTCTTTCCGATATAATGGCCGCCGCGACCGTTCATCACAACATTCAGCTCCCAAAAATCATGCGTATGCATGCCTATATGGTAGTTTATATGCATAAAGGACTGAATCAGATTCTGCCTTTCGGGCTGAAACGCATCTGCATCATACCAATGATTTTTTCCTTTTTCTTTTTCTAAAAATTCAGGCAGCATTTTCATCACTCACATTTTTGATACTTTTTTACTTGGATTTTTCCCATTTTTACTATAATTATATCTCAAAAAAAGCTATAGTCAAGGAACAGAAGTTCAGAAACCGCATGAAAGGAAAAAATAATCATGAACTATCAATTATTTATGCAAATCGACGAACCCTATGCAGCCGGATTCTTTGAACACGAAGACCGCAGCCGTTTTTTCCGGCTTGCCAACGCGCAAAAGCGTTATCTTGAAGAAGTTCCCTTAGCGCCTTATGACGGCGGAAGGCTGTACCCCTGCGGAGCAAAATACACGGGCGAGTACGCCGTAGTGCCGGAACCTTCCTATACATTTTGGGTAAATATGGAGGCGCTGCGGCACAAAAGCAAACGTGCTGCAGCGCTCATCAGCGAGGAAACTGCATTGCTGCCGCTGATCCCAAGCCTTCACACCGTAGGCGGAAACGGCTTTACGCACGGATTTCCCAATTACATCCGCATTGTAACGGAGGGCTTAAACAGTTATCGCCAAAGAGTGGAACAACTGCACGACGGGGATTTCAAGGACGGACTACTGGCGGTACTAAACGGCATTGAAATCTATCGCGAAAGATGCCTGTCATTGTTAAACAGCTCCAACGCCGACGCTCGACTGATCCACGCTTTAGAGCGCGTGCCGTTCCTCCCAGCGGAAAATCTTTATGAAGCGCTTGTATGCTGGAATTTCATCTACTACATGGACGGCTGCGACGATCCGGGCGCTTTGGACATCCCGCTGTATTCCTTTTGGCACGGCGAGGATGTAACGGATATTATCGCGGAATTCTACGACCATGTAGACTGCAACAACGGATGGTCCGCCACACTGGGGCCTCAATGCAACGAGCTTACGCTGCAATGCCTGCGGGCGATTCAGGGAAAGCGGCGCCCCTCTTTAGAGTTCCGCGTAGATCAGAACACACCGCAATG
>JAHAAN010000033.1 GCA_018376855.1 Clostridiales bacterium
TGCCGCTGCGCCACCTTTTTCATAATTTCCATTGTCAGCTGGTTGTGGTCGGTGGCAATGTTAGTAGTTGCAAAAATCGGCGCCAGCTCATGCTGTGCAGGGGCGACTTCGTTATGTTCTGTTTTGGCCAAAATGCCCAACTTCCACAGCTCTTCGTTTAGATCCGCCATATAAGCGCTGACACGGGATTTGATCACGCCGAAGTAATGATCCTCCATTTCCTGCCCCTTCGGAGGCTTTGCACCGAACAGCGTTCTGCCGGTATAGATCAAATCCTTTCGGGCGTCGTAGAATTTTTTATCCACCAAGAAGTATTCCTGCTCAGGACCGACGGTTGTGGAAACGCTCTTTACATCTTCGTTTCCAAACAAGCGCAGCACGCGCAGCGCTTGATCGCTGATGGCTTCCATCGAGCGCAGCAGAGGCGTTTTTTTATCCAGCGCTTCGCCGCCATAGGAGCAGAAAGCCGTGGGAATGCATAAGGTTTTGTCTTTAATAAATGCGTAGGAGGTCGGATCCCATGCTGTGTAGCCGCGCGCTTCAAATGTGGCGCGCAGGCCGCCGCTGGGGAAAGAGGAGGCGTCAGGTTCGCCTTTAATCAGCTCTTTTCCGGAAAACTCCATGATGATTGCGCCGCCGTCCACAGGAGAAATGAAGCTGTCATGCTTTTCGGCCGTAATGCCTGTCATCGGTTGAAACCAGTGTGTATAATGAGTTGCGCCTTTTTGAATGGCCCAATCTTTCATAGCGCTTGCAACCGCATTGGCTACGCTCAGTTCAAGCGGCTTGCCTTCTTCAACCGTCTTTTTGAGCGCCTTGTAGACGTCCTTCGGCAGCTTTTCACGCATTACGCTGTCATTGAAAACGTTGCTGCCAAACAGTTCTGTCAGATTTGTCATGACTCTCAACCTCCAAAAAATAGTATCAAAAATTCTTTAAAACAAAAAGCGCTGTAGAATGATTCCTTCTACAGCGCCTTTGCTGTTTTACGAGCGTAGTATAACGCGCATTCTATTATCTGTCAACTGTTTTTTTGAGAAAAAAGCAAAATTTTTTTGCTTTTGATGAATAAAAGAAAGCCATATCCTGTTTTATATAATAGAATATGCCGTGTTTGCTTAAAAAAATTAGTAGGATGGCGTGTGAAGTAAATAGAAGTCTTGCCTTTCATTGTAAGATAAATCGGCGATGTCGGTTAATAATAACAAGAAAATGCATCAAAAACTTAATATTTTTTTGTAAAAGCGCGAATTTTTGATTGACAAACCGGGCGGTTATGCTATATACTGCAAGCAATGAACAAAGGCGTTCATTTCTGCAAGGTATCTTTGCAGGAATGAGCGCTTTTTTGTTTTTTCTTGAATAAGTTAGAATCGGTATTGTGAGGAGGATTACATTATGTTAAAAGAAGGTCAGGTCAGAATTCCGTCGGGCTGTGCAATTTCCGGAATCTTTTCCAGAACCGGCGAGCGCATATGCGGAGATCAGATCATCAAATCCATTGCGGTGATGCATGACCGCTCCAACGGTCTCGGCGGCGGCTTTGCGGGGTATGGCATTTATCCGGAATATAAGGATTTATATGCTTTCCATATTTTTTATGACAGTATTGCGGTTCGGGAACAGTGTGAAAAGTTTTTGGACCATCATTTTGATATTGTGAATCTTTCTAAAATTCCTACGAGGAAGCATACAGCCATCACAAGGGAGCCGCTCATTTGGCGGTATTTCGTTAAGCCGCTTCCTACAAAGCTGGCGGCGAGCCAACTTGATGAGGATGAATATGTCGCTCAAAGCGTAATCAATGTCAATACCAATATTGAAGGCGCTTATGTGTTTTCCAGCGGCAAGAACATGGGTGTGTTTAAGGCTGTGGGCTTCCCTGAAGACGTAGGTGAGTTCTATCGGCTGGATGAATACGCCGGGTATTCATGGACGGCGCACGGACGTTATCCGACGAATACGCCCGGCTGGTGGGGCGGCGCGCATCCGTTCGCGATTTTGGATTATTCCGTTGTGCATAACGGAGAGATCTCCTCTTACGACGCCAATCGCCGGTATATCGAGATGTTCGGCTATAAATGCACGCTGCTGACGGATACGGAGGTCATTACTTATATCATAGATTTTCTTGTTCGCAAGAAGAAGCTGTCGCTGGAGGAGGCGGCAAGCGTGATTGCAGCGCCGTTCTGGTCTACTATAGAACAGAAAGAGCCTGCGGAGCGCGAGAGATTGATGTATTTGCGCAATGCCTTTGCCAGCCTGCTGATCACGGGGCCGTTTTCCATCCTGCTGGGTTTTACCGGCGGCATGATGGCGCTGAACGATCGCTTGAAGCTGCGCAGCATGGTGGTGGGCGAGAAGGACGATATGGTTTACATGGCCAGTGAGGAGGCGGCAATCCGTGTAATTCAGCCTGAACTTGATAAGCTGTGGTCGCCTCGCGGCGGAGAGCCGGTTATCGTAACATTAAACGGAGGTGTTCAATAATGGGAATCGATTATTTATATCCTGAATATGAAGTAGTGCGCAATGCGACAAAGTGTATTGGCTGCCGTGTTTGCGAGCGGCAGTGTGCCAACGAGGTGCACCGCTACGATGCCGATCTTAAAGCAATGGTCAGCGACGATTCCAAGTGTGTGTGCTGCCATCGCTGTGTGGCGCTGTGTCCGACTCATGCGCTGAAGATTGTAAAAAGCGACCACACTTTTAAATTAAATGCGAACTGGAGCGCCCAGACGATCAGCGAGATCTACCGTCAGGCAGGCAGCGGCGGCGTGCTGCTTTCCTCTATGGGCAACCCCGCGCCGTATCCGGTCTATTGGGATAAAATTCTGATTAATGCTTCGCAGGTTACGAATCCGAGCATTGATCCGCTTCGTGAACCGATGGAAACAAAAACCTTTTTGGGCGCAAAGCCCACAGAGATCCGGCGCGATGAAAACGGAAATCTGATGGATAACCTGACTCCGCAGTTGGAGCTCAGCACACCGATTATGTTTTCGGCCATGAGCTACGGCTCCATTTCCTACAACGCGCACGAAAGCCTTGCGCGCGCGGCGCAGCGGCTCGGCACCTATTATAATACCGGCGAGGGCGGCTTGCATGAGGACTTCTATCAGTACGGTAAAAATACGATCGTTCAGGTCGCATCGGGGCGTTTTGGCGTACATAAGGATTTCTTGGAGGCGGGCGCTGCGATTGAGATCAAAATGGGGCAGGGCGCAAAACCGGGCATCGGGGGTCATCTTCCCGGCGCAAAGATCGTGGGGGATGTCTCTCGCACGAGAATGATTCCGGAGGGAACGGATGCAATTTCTCCCGCTCCGCATCATGATATTTACTCTATTGAAGATCTTCGCCAACTGGTGTTCTCTTTGAAAGAAGCCACCGAATATAAAAAGCCTGTGATCGTTAAAATCGCGGCCGTGCATAATGTGGCGGCGATTGCAAGCGGTATTGCAAGAAGCGGAGCGGACATTATTGCGATCGACGGCTTTAGAGGCGGCACGGGCGCCGCACCGACGCGCATTCGCGATAATGTGGGTATTCCAATTGAGCTTGCGCTGGCGAGCGTGGATCAGCGCCTGCGCGAAGAGGGTATTCGCGGCAACGTTTCCATCGTGGTGGGTGGATCTGTTCGGTGCAGCAGCGATGTGGTCAAGGCGATTGCGCTGGGCGCAGATGCTTGCTATATTGCAACGAGCGCGTTGATGGCGCTGGGCTGCCATTTGTGCCGCACCTGTCACAGTGGCCGCTGCAACTGGGGAATCGCTACGCAGCGCCCAGATCTGGTTCGCCGGCTTAATCCCGATATCGGCTGTGAACGGCTGGTTAATCTCATTACCGCGTGGGATCATGAGATTAAAGAAATGATGGGCGGTATGGGTATCAATTCCATCGAAGCACTCAGAGGAAACAGGCTGATGCTCCGCGGCGTGGGTTTGAATGAAAAGGAGCTTCAGATTCTCGGCATTCAGCATGCAGGCGAGTGAAACGGAAAGGGGGAAACAAAATGAAACGGATTTATGTGGATGAAAAATGGTGCTTGGGTTGTCATCTCTGCGAATATAATTGCGCATTTGCCAATTCAGGCTCGGATGATATGGCTAAGGCGCTTAAAGGTGTTGAGATCAATCCCAGAATCAGAATTGAGGAGCATGACGGCGTTTCATTCGCAGTTTCATGCAGACATTGTGAAGAACCGTTGTGTGTTAAGGGCTGTATTACCGGGGCGCTCAGCATTCAGGAGGGTGTAATTCGTATCGATCAAAGCAAATGTGTTGGATGTTATACCTGCATTTTGTGTTGTCCCTATGGCTGTATTATGCCGGCCGCGCAGGGAGGCGTTATGCAGAAATGTGAGCTTTGCCTGAACAATGCAGCCGGCGAGCCGGCATGTGTGAAAGGCTGTCCGAATCGTGCCATTGTGTTTGAGGAAAGGGGTTAAGGCCATGAAATATGTCATTATCGGCAATTCTGCTGCCGCCATTGGAACCGTTGAAGGAATCCGTCAGCTGGATCAAAATGGGGAGATTGTGCTGATCTCCAAGGAAAAGCAGCATACTTATTCGCGGCCGCTGATTTCCTATCTGCTTTTAGGCAAAACGGATTTGCAGCGCATGAAGTATCGTCCTGATGATTTTTATGAAAAGAACGGCTGCAAAGTTTTGCTTGGGTGCGAAGCAGTCAAAATCAGCCCCGATACCAAAACGGTTCTGCTTAGCAGCGGGGAGCAGATCACTTACGATAAGCTGATGATTGCCACTGGTTCAAGGCCGTTTGTTCCGCCTATGGCCGGAATGGATACAGTGAAAAATAAGTTTACCTTTATGTCGTTGGACGATGCGCAGGCGCTTGAAAAAGCGCTTACGCCGGAAGCGCGTGTGCTGATTGTCGGCGCGGGACTTATCGGTTTGAAATGCGCCGAAGGCATTGAAAAATCCGTGCGGAGCATTACGGTAGTTGATCTGGCGAACCGCATTCTTCCCAGCATTCTTGATGAAGCGGGTTCGGCGTTGGTGCAGGCTTACATTGAACAAAAGGGCGTGCGCATGATCTTGGGTCAGAGCGTAAAGCTTTTCGAGGGCAATACCGCGCATTTAACAGACGGAACCCAGCTTGAGTTTGATATTTTGGTGATTGCCGTGGGCGTTCGACCCAATACGCAGCTTGCTTCCGATGCAGGCGTAGAGGTAGGGCGCGGCATTCTTACCGACGTTTGCTGCCGCACCAATAAGGCTGACATTTATGCGGCGGGAGACTGCACCGAAAGCTATGACATTACCGTTAAGCAAAGCCGCATTCTTGCGCTGCTGCCCAACGCTTATATGCAGGGGGAGACGGCGGGCATTACGATGGCCGGCGGGAAGGCTGCCTATGATAAAGCGATCCCCATGAATTCCATCGGGTTCTTTGGGCTTCATATTATTACCGCCGGCAGCTATGACGGTGAAGCCTATACCGAACAGGATGAGAAGCACTATAAAAAGCTTGTTGTCCGCGATGGAAAGCTGTGTGGGTATATTTTGATAGGCGAAGTCAGCTGTGCAGGGATTTACACCTCGCTGATCCGCAACCAAACGGATTTAAGCACGGTGGACTTTGAACTGCTCAAGCAAAAGCCGCAGCTGATGGCGTTTTGCAGAAAGGATCGCGCAGCTATGTTAGGAGGGGGAAAAGCATGAGAATTACAGCGGGAGATATGTATTTTAAGGAATTAAACGAGGCTGTTCGCAGTTCGTCCGATCGGGAGATCGTGATCGATCAGTGCGTGGGGCAGCGCTTTATTGCGGCGGGCATTTCCGATAAGAATATTGTAATCAACGGAACGCCGGGAAATGCGTTGGGCGCTTATCTTAACGGCGCGCATATTACCGTTAACGGCAATGCGCAGGATGCTGCCGGCGATACCATGAACGAGGGGGAGATCGTGATTAACGGCAGCAGCGGCGACGCTACCGGCTATGCCATGCGCGGCGGCGCAATCTATGTCCGCGATTCCGTTGGATACCGTGCGGGCATTCATATGAAGGCATATAAGGAGAAATTTCCGGCGCTGGTGATTGGCGGCAGTGCAGGCAGCTTTTTGGGCGAATATCAGGCGGGCGGCTTGATTTTGGTGCTTGGAATCGGCAAAAAGTCCGCTGTTCCGGCGGGATACTTCTGCGGCACGGGAATGCACGGCGGCATGATGGCGCTGCAGTGCGACGAAGCGCCGAAGGGGCTTCCCGAGCAGGTGGTCGTTTCGGAGGCCGACGAGAAGGCAATGGCAATGATCGAGCCTTATATTACGCGCTATTGTGAGCTGTTTGGCGCGGATCGGCAGGATTTGCTGAATAAAAAGTATTATATTTTGGTTCCGGATACAAAAAATCCGTATAAACAGCTTTATACTTACAATTAAATCGTGTATAATAAGAGCGATATGGCGTTTCCAACTCTTATTTTCGTTTTTGCAGAGTCGGAAACAGGTTTCTGACTCTGTTTTTCTAAGCATCAATATATGAAAGGAAAGACGCTTTATGAACTGTTCAATGGAAGAGGTACTGAAGTTTGTTCAGGAGAACGATGTAAAGTTTATCCGGCTTGCATTTTGCGATCTGATCGGCGTTCAAAAAAATATTTCCATTATGCCCTGCGAGCTGGAGCGCGCTTTCGCAAACGGGATTTCTTTTGACGCTTCGGCTGTAAAGGGGTTTTCGGGCGGAGCAACTACGGAGCTTTTTCTGCATCCCGATCCCGGAACGCTTTCTATCCTTCCGTGGAGACCCATGACGGGGCGGGTAGCGCGTTTTTTCTGCGATATCACTTATGCGGACGGCGCGCCGTTTGAGCGCGACGGGCGCGCGCTGTTGAAAAAAGTAGTGGAAAGCTGTGCAAAGGAAGGGTATTCCTGCCGAATCAGCACGGAGAGCGAGTTTTATCTTTTTCAGCTTGACGAGCGCCAGCAGCCAACCAAAATTCCGCATGATAACGGGGGATATCTTGACGTGGCTCCGCTTGACCGCGGCGAGAATGTGCGCAGGGAGATCTGCCTGACCTTGGAGGAAATGGGCTTGCGGCCGGAAAGCTCCCACCACGAGCAGGGGCCCGGGCAAAATGAGATCGACTTTCATTACAGCAGCGCGTTGGAGGCTGCCGATAATTTTATTACGTTTAAATGGATCGTGAAAACGTCGGCGTCCAGAAACGGTCTGCACGCTACCTTTATGCCCAAGCCTGCCAAGGATCTGTGCGGCAGTGGGCTGCATATCAATATGTCGCTGAGCAAAAACGGCGAAAATCTGTTTGTGAACGATCCGCAAAGGCATAATCCCGTTGCGGAAAGCTTTATTGCCGGAATTCTGAACAGGATCTGCTGTATCACGGCATTTTTGAATCCCACCTTGAATTCCTATCAGCGTTTGAATTCCGATAATGCGCCCGGCTATGTTTCGTGGTCGCATGAAAACCATTCCCAGTTGGTCAGAATTCCTGCCGCAGTGGGCGATTCCGCGCGCATGGAGCTTCGCAGCGCAGATAATGCATGCAACCCATATATTGCGCTCGCGCTTCTGATTTCGGCGGGAATGGAGGGCATTGCAAATAAGGAGCCGCTGCCTAAGCCTTCCGCGGTGAATTTTGCCAGCCGCGATGCGGATCCTGCGGGGTTGACGCCGCTCCCCAAAACGCTTGCCAAAGCATTGATGCTTGCCGAAAGCAGCGAATTTGTGCGTTCGGTACTTCCGGAATCGCTGCTCAGCGCCTTTCTTGCCATTAAGCACAGCGAGGCGGTCGGCGATGAACGCGCTGAGGCCGAACGGTATTTTCGTGCAATTTGATGCCGGTATAACGGAAGGGAGGGCGGCTGCTTATTGAATCGGATATTGATCGTAACGGGCAATGAGCAAAGCGCTGTGCTGATCGGGCAGCTGCTTGCGCCCTTTCACTGTGAGCAGATTGTTACGGTTTCTACCTGCGTGGAGGCGCGCAGAACCTTGGGGCAGCAGACGTTTGATTTAATCGTCATCAATGCGCCGCTTTCCGATGAGCCGGGAAATGATTTTGCCGTGCATGCGGCTGAAAGCGCGGCGGTGAGTGTGATGCTGCTGGTTAAGCATGAGTATTATGAAGAAATCTGCCTTCATGTTTCGCGTTTCGGCGTTATTGTCATACCCAAGCCGCTGAATAAAAATTACTTTTATCAGGCGGTTCAGCTTGCGGAAGCTTTTTCCGTTCGCATTCTAAAGCTGAAAGATGAAAATTTAAAGCTGAAAAATAAAATTGACGATATAAGAATAGTTGACAGAGCCAAGTGTACTTTGGTACAATATTGTGAAATGACTGAGCAGCAGGCGCACCGTTATATTGAAAAGCTGGCAATGGATCAGCGCAAGACACGGTGCGAGATCGCACAGAGCATTTTGGAAACATACAAAAGCTGAAACAGGCTTTTCAGAAAGGCAGGACTTTTTTATCATGCAAAAGAAGGCATACTTGATCCTCCAGAACGGTCGTGCGTTTTGCGGCGACGTCTTTGGCAGCGTGGGCGAAGTAACCGGCGAGCTGGTGTTCACAACGGCGATGACGGGTTATCTCGAAACGCTTACCGATCCCAGCTATTATGGGCAGATCGTTATTCAAACGTTTCCGCTCATTGGAAATTACGGCGACATTCCGCAGGATTATGAGAGTGCGAAAATCCATATGAAAGCTTATATTGTCAGACAGTGGTGTCAGGAGCCTTCCAACTTCCGGTGTGAGGGTACTCTTGATGCTTTTTTAAAAGCTCAGGGAGTTGTCGGGCTTTCGGGTATCGATACGCGCCAGCTGACGCGTATCGTGCGCGAGTGCGGCGTTATGAATGCGCGCATTTCGGAAAGCCCGGAGCTTACGGCAGAGGAATGCGCGGCGCTGGAAAGCTTCTCCGTCCAAAATGCGGTACGGAGCGTCAGCCGCAGGCAGGCGGAAAAGCGTGCTTGTGATAAGCCTGAGTTTAAAGTGGCGCTGTGGGATTTTGGCGCGAAGGAGAACATTGCGCGCGAGCTTGTAAAGCGCGGCTGCGAGCTTACGATCATGCCGGCAGACGCTTCCGCAGAGGAGATTCTTGCGCTTGCGCCGGATGGCGTGATGCTTTCTAACGGCCCCGGGGATCCGGCGGAAAATGCCGGAATCATTGATGAGCTGAAAAAGCTGTGCGCGCATAAGTTGCCCATGTTCGGCATCTGCTTGGGGCATCAGCTCTTGGCGCTGTCGCAGGGCGCGCAAACAACAAAGCTGAAATATGGGCATCGGGGGGCTAATCAGCCGGCGCAGGAGGTCGCTACCGGGCGCGTGTATATCACAAGCCAAAATCACGGTTATGCCGTTAAGGCGGAAACGCTGCCGAATACTGCGCGCATGAGCTTCCGCAATGCCAACGACGGCACCTGCGAGGGTGTGGATTATTTGAACATGCCGGTGTTTTCCGTGCAGTTCCATCCAGAAGCATGCGCAGGCCCGCGCGACACCGCGTTTTTGTTCGACCGGTTTATTTCACTGATGAAGGAGGAAAAGGCAAATGCCGCTCAATAAAGATATACATAAAGTCATGGTGATCGGTTCAGGCCCGATCGTGATCGGACAGGCTGCCGAGTTTGATTATGCCGGCACACAGGCCTGCCGTGCGCTCAAGGAAGATGGGCTGGAAGTGGTTTTGGTCAACTCCAATCCCGCTACGATTATGACGGATAAAACCATGGCCGATGAGATCTACATTGAACCGCTGACACTTCCCGTGCTCAAGCGCATTATTGAAAAGGAAAGACCGGACAGCCTGCTGAGCACGCTCGGCGGGCAAACAGGGCTTACGCTTTCCATGCAGCTTTCTAAGGAGGGCTTTTTGGATAAAATGGGCGTGCGTTTGCTTGGCGCTAATCCCGAAACGATCGATAAGGCGGAAGACCGCCAGATCTTTAAGGACACTATGGAAGCGATCGGCCAGCCGGTTATTCCTTCTAAGGTTGTTACCAACCTTCAGGACGCCTTGGAGTTTGCCGATGAAATCGGTTATCCTGTGATTATCCGTCCGGCATTCACGCTCGGCGGCAGCGGCGGCGGTATTGTGAACGACGAAAATGAGCTTACCGATATTGCTACCAATGGTCTGCGTCTTTCGCCGATTCATCAGATTTTGGTGGAAAAATGCATTTCCGGTTGGAAGGAAGTCGAATTTGAGGTTATGCGCGACAGCGCTGGAAACGTAATTACCGTCTGCGGTATGGAGAATTTCGATCCCGTTGGGATTCATACGGGCGACAGCATCGTTGTAGCGCCTACCATGACGTTAGCGGATCAGGAATATCAGATGCTTCGGTCTGCGGCGCTGAATATTATTTCTGAGCTGAAGATCGAGGGCGGCTGCAACTGCCAGTTTGCCTTGGAGCCCAATAGCTTCCGTTATGCCGTGATTGAAGTAAACCCGCGTGTTTCGCGTTCTTCCGCATTGGCTTCCAAAGCTACGGGCTATCCCATTGCAAAGGTTGCGGCAAAGATCGCCGTAGGTTATACGCTTGATGAAATCACCAATGCCGTTACGGGGAAGACCTGCGCGTGCTTTGAGCCTGCGCTGGATTATGTTGTGGTTAAATTCCCCAAATGGCCGTTTGATAAATTTGTTTACGCAAAACGGGCTTTGGGAACGCAGATGAAGGCGACCGGTGAGGTCATGAGCATTGCGGCGACCTTTGAGCAGGCGCTCATGAAGGCTGTGCGCGGTGCTGAGATCGGAATGGATAGCCTTACTCATGCCAAATACGAGGCTCTTACCCGGCAGGAAGTCGCTATGAAGCTTTACGACGCTACGGATGAAAGACTGTTTATTATTTATCAGGCGCTTCTGCACGGCATCAGCCCGCAGGAGATCCATGAGATCACCAAGATTGACCTGTGGTTTCTGCATAAGCTGGAGAATATTAAAAATATGCAGCAGCGACTCAGCGCTGAAAAGCTGGATAAGGATCTTTACTGTCAGGCTAAAAAGCTGGGATTTTTGGATAAAACCGTTCAAAAGCTTTCCAATCAGGAGCTTCCGATGCATCTGAACGCTGTGTATAAGATGGTGGACACCTGCGCGGCGGAGTTTTCCGCAGAAACGCCGTATTTTTATGCAACGTATGATGAAGAAAACGAAGCTGCTGAATTTATTGCTGATCTGCCTGAAAGAAAGCCGACCGTCGTCGTGTTCGGCTCCGGTCCGATTCGGATCGGGCAGGGCATTGAATTCGATTACGCTTCCGTGCATTGCGTGTGGGCGTTGAAGAAAGCGGGCTATGAGGTCGCTATTATCAATAACAACCCTGAAACGGTTTCCACCGATTTTGATACGGCAGATCGCCTCTATTTTGAACCGCTTACCACAGAGGATGTGCTGGACGTTCTGAAAACCGAAAATCCTGTCGGCGTAGTGGTTGCATTCGGCGGGCAGACTGCCATTAAGCTTACGAAGTTTTTGGACAGCAGCGGCTATAGGATCCTCGGTACAGGGGCGGACAGCATTGACGCCGCTGAGGATCGCGAGCGTTTTGACGAGCTGCTTGAGCAGCTGCAGATTAAAAGGCCGGACGGTTTTACCGTGCTCAACGAGCAGGAGGCGCTTGAGATTGCGCAGCGCGTCGGTTATCCGGTGCTGATGCGTCCTTCCTATGTGCTGGGCGGCCAAAATATGATTATTGCGCATAATGATGCCGATATTAAAGAATATATGGCGATCATTCTGGCGCAGGGCATTGAAAATCCTGTTCTGATCGACAAATATCTGATGGGAACAGAGATCGAGGTTGATGCGATCTGCGACGGAGAGGATATTCTCATTCCGGGTATTATGGAGCACATTGAACGTGCAGGAGTTCATTCGGGCGATTCTATTTCGGTGTATCCTGCGTGGAATGTCAGCGCAAGCATGACGGAACGTATTGTGGATTGCACTAAGCGATTGGCAGTGGCGCTGAAAACCGTCGGCTTGGTCAATGTGCAGTATGTCGTGTATCATGATGAGCTTTATGTCATCGAGGTGAATCCCCGCGCATCCCGCACGGTTCCGTATATCAGCAAGGTTACAGGCGTTCCGATGGTGCCTCTTGCAACTTCTTGCATGATCGGCAAAAAGCTCAAGGAGCTTGGCTTTGGTACAGGGCTGTATAAAACATCGCCGTATTTTGCCGTTAAGGTTCCGGTGTTCTCCTTTGAAAAGCTCATTAATGTGGACAGCCATCTCGGGCCGGAAATGAAATCCACCGGTGAGGTCTTGGGCATTGCCGGAACGCTGGAGGAGGCACTGTATAAAGGCCTGCTTGCGGCCGGCTATCAGCTGAAAAGACCGGGAAAGAAGCCGGGCGGAGTGTTTATTTCCGTGCGCGATTCGGACAAGCCCGAAATCGGCAATATCGCCAAGAACTTCAGCGATTTGGGCTTTAAGATTTATGCAACGCGCGGAACGGCGGCAGTGCTTCAGGAAATCGGCTTGGAATCTACTGTTGTAGAGAAGATCCATGAATCGGAGATGAATACGCTTACTCTGCTTGACAGCGGTAAGATCGACTACGTTATTTCTACATCGGCTAAAGGAAGGCTTCCGTGGCGCGACAGCGTGAAGATCCGCCGCAAGGCGGTTGAACGCAGCATTCCGTGCTTAACGTCTATTGACACAGCGGGCGCGGTCGCTTCCAGCCTGCGTTCGCGCTATTCTGCGGGCAGCATCGAATTGGTCAATATCAACCAATTAAGGAGTAAGAGAATGAAGCTGAATTTTACTAAGATGCATGGCTGCGGCAACGATTATATCTACTTCAACTGCTTTAATCAGACCATTGAAAATCCCGAAGGACTGAGCGTGCGTTTGAGCGACAGGCATTTCGGAATCGGCGGCGACGGCGTGGTGCTTATTTGTCCCTCGGAGGTCGCGGATGCGAAAATGCGCATGTTTAATTTAGATGGCAGCGAGGGGAAAATGTGCGGCAATGCTTCCAGATGTATTGCAAAGTATATGTTTGAAAACGGGATTGTCGATAGGGACGAAATGACGATTGAAACGCTTAGCGGAATTAAAACGGTCAAAGTGTTCGTTCAGAACGGCGAGGTCTCAAGCGCTTGCGTCAATATGGGGAAAGCCGAGCTTGCGCCTGCGCAGATCCCCGTGAAGCTTGACGGCAGCGCTGTGATTGACCGGCCTGTTTTGATTGGGGAGAAGGAGTATCATATTACCTGCGTTTCTATGGGGAATCCTCATTGCGTGGTGTTTATGGACAATGTGGATATGCTTGATATTGAGGCGGTCGGGCCGGTGTTTGAAAACGATAAGCTTTTTCCCGAACGTGTCAATACGGAGTTTATCAAGGTGATCGACAGCCATACGCTTAAAATGCGCGTTTGGGAACGCGGAAGCGGCGAGACATGGGCATGCGGCACAGGCGCCTGCGCGGCTGTGGTTGCAGCTGTAGAGAACGGCTTCTGTCCCAAAAACGAGGAGATCACAGTTAAGCTGCTCGGCGGCGATCTGAAGATCAGATATACGGATAACGCCGTGTTTATGACGGGCAATGCCGTAAAGGTGTTTGAAGGCACTGTCGTTATTTAAAATGAAGTTGAACGTGAAATCTTTCACGTTCAATTTATTTTTTTGTTATGTTAAGGAGGGGTAAGGGATGAAAATCAACAAAAACTATTTGAACCTGCAGGAAAGCTATCTTTTTTCTACCATTGCGCATAAGGTGAACGAGTATAAAGCGGCAAATCCGCAGGCCGATGTGATTCGCCTTGGAATTGGGGACGTTACGCAGCCGCTTTGTCCGGCAGTGATTCGCGCAATGCACGATGCGGTCAATGAGATGGGGAAGGCTTCCACCTTTAAGGGCTATGGGCCTGAGCAGGGCTATGAGTTTTTAAAATCTGCCGTTGCGGAATATTATAATCTGCGCGGCGTGATGTTAGAGAATCAGGAGATCTTTATCAGCGACGGGGCTAAAAGTGATCTAGGCAATATTCTTGATCTTTTTTCCGCAGAGAATACGGTTTTGGTTCCCGATCCGGTCTATCCCGTGTATGTGGATACAAACATTATGGACGGCAGAAACATCCGTTATATGAATGCCAACGAGAGCAACGGCTTTCTTCCGCTGCCCGATCCGGATGTAAAGGCGGATATCATCTATCTTTGTTCGCCGAATAATCCAACGGGCGCGGTCTATAACCGCGATCAGCTGGCGCAGTGGGTTGCATACGCGAAGGCTCAGAAGGCCGTTATTCTCTTTGATGCGGCGTATGAGGCCTTCATTGCCGATGAAAATTTGCCTCGCAGTATCTATGAGATCGAAGGTGCAAAGGAGTGTGCCGTTGAATTTTGCTCGCTTTCCAAAACGGCGGGCTTTACCGGAACGCGCTGTGGTTATACGATTGTGCCAATGGAGCTGGTGTGCGGGGGCACGGTGCTGAATAAGCTGTGGCTGCGCCGGCAGACAACAAAATTCAACGGCGTGTCTTATGTGGTGCAGTGCGCCGCTGCTGCGGTGTTCAGTGCTGAAGGCCGCAGGCAGACGGCGGAGGCGATCGCCTATTATAAAAATAACGCAAAAGTTATCGCAGATGCGCTGCGCGAAATGGGTATTTGGTTCACCGGCGGCGAGCATTCCCCGTATGTGTGGCTTAAATGCCCGAATAATATGAAATCATGGGATTTCTTTGATGAACTGCTGCATAAAGCTCATGTGGTCGGCACACCCGGCGCAGGCTTCGGCAAAAACGGAGAGGGCTTTTTCCGCTTAACGGCATTCGGGGATGCAGAACGTACTGTTGAGGCCGTGGAACGAATGAAAAAATGCTTTGCAAAGTAAAAAAGAGACATGGTTTTTTACTGTTGATGTTTGGGGTTTATGAAGCTATTGTGTGTAATATGGGAACTGCTGTCAGGGTATGGGGGAGCATATCTCCGTTTCCTTTGAAGGGGCATAGCAGTTCCCATTCTGTGCCGTTGCCTATTGAAATCAAGCAGAATTTCACGTTTGTAGTTCGCGCAGATAATCGTGGATTTTACTGCTATGCACGGTCGATATCCGGAACGATTCTATTTTCACAAAGTTTTGTGTGGCGTTTTGTAAACTATGCTGAAATGAGATCTGTCTTTTGAAGAATGAATTTAAATAAACTAATATTGACATGGGGCAGTTTTATAATATATAATTTATAACAAAATATAAAAAGACGGGGATGATATTGTGAAACTGAAATCTTTGCTTTCTCCTTTGCTAATTCTTTCAATGATAAGTTCGTTTACGGCTTGTCAGTCTAAAATTTCTGACTCTGCCGTGATTACGCCTACTGGCAAGGATGAAACTGAAACCAAGCCCTATGTGTATAAGCATGTAGTTATCGTAGGTGTGGACGGCGCGGGCGCTTTCTTCCGTGAAGCCGATACCCCTAATTTGGACGAGATCTTTGCAAATGGTGCGGTGACTTATGAAGCCATAACCTCCACTCCCTCCATTAGCGCAGAATGCTGGGGTAGTATGCTCCACGGCGTGACCCCCGAGTTTCACCGTCTGACTAACGGTATAACCGCTGTTCAGGCCTATCCTCAAGATTCGGAATTTCCCAGCGTTTTTCGTGTCATCCGTGAGCAGATGCCCGACGCCTCTTTGGCTTCTATCTGCAACTTCAACAACATTAACATCGGTATTATCGAGGATGATATTGGAGTCCATAAGGATGCTAGCACCAGCGATCGCCAGATCATCAAGAAAGCTGTCAAGTATGTTACAGAGGCTGTCGAAAACGGAGAGGGGCGGTCAGGGCAATAGCCACGGCGGTAATTCCAACACGGAAATGCAGATTATGTTCGCTGCTGTTGGTAAAACCGTGGAAAAGGGTATGATCGGTGAGATGGGGATTCGGGATACAGCCGCCATTGTGCTCCATGCCTTGGGGTTGGAGCAACCCGCTTCATGGACAGCTCGCGTGCCCTCAGGGCTTTTTAAGGGCGTGACGGCTGGCGAACGACCTGTGTACGTCATTCCGGATGGAACTCGCGAGCATGAGAATGTTGCGACCCCTGAAGCGGGCAGCGAGGGGTATGTAACCAATTTTATTAAGGATAAGAAACTGATTGCCTACCTGACTTTTGACGGTGATATTACCGACGAGTGCGGCGCTGCTACTACTCAAGGCGGGAAACTCTACTTTGTGGAGGGTTACTTCGGCCAGGGCGTATCCTTGGACGATGGATATGTTTCCATCCCTAACTACGCTCCCGGTACCGATAGCTTCTCGGTCTCTTTGTGGCTCAAGACCAAGGGGGTGCTTTCCGATCCCGCTATTTTCTCCAATAAGAATTGGAATGACGGAAGGTTGCAAGGATACGTTTTATCCGTTAATAATGGCGGGAATATAAAGTTCAACGCGGGCAACGGTACCGATCGTGTGGATGTTGAAGATCGGATGCCTTATGACTACACCAATGGTTGGGTTCATGTGACTTTGGTGGTGGATCGTACTGCGGGAGAAATCAAGATAGCTTTTGACTTCGGCAGTTTCACCACGATGCCCTTGCCTGAGACCATGAAGGACGCGTCTTTCAATGCCTATGATGTGCTTAATATCGGTCAGGATGGCACCGGTTCATATAGTGCGGATTTGACAGCTACTGTGGACGAGTTCATGATCTTTGACGGTGCATTGACCGCAGAAGATCTGAAAGCTTTGGCTGCGTATTACGGGAAGTAAACGATACGGCGAATCGAATAAAAAAAGCGTCTCATAGTAACAAGTTTATAAAAATGGATAGTTGAAAAATTAACCTCCTATGGTAGGATAATATATCTGCCATAGGAGCAATTTTTATTTCAAAGGAGAACAAGTACATTTGCTGCCGAAACTTTTGGTTTTGCTTTTTCAGTAAGGCTTACGGTTCATTGCGCGAGGCAAGCTGCGCTTTTATGCTGTCAAGGGAATAGACGCGATTGGCGTAATCGTAGTAATAGCCCTCACTGTGTTTGCGGTATATGCCGTAGCGTTCATTGATAATGTTGCCGGCATTGTCAAGAAACAAAAGAACCTCTTGGTTTAATTTCAGCTCGGCAGCGTCGGAATACACAATGTTGTATTTTTTTGGTTTTCCGTTTTCTGTGCTGAGATAGCTTCCGCCCAGCTCGTAGGTAAGCAGCGTATTACCTGAAACATAAACGGGGGAGCCGTACAGCACTTCGTTGACCTCAAACGCAACCTCTTTGTAAACGATAAAGCCTAAGCCGTCGTCCGGCAGAACGGAATTATCGCGAATTGCTTCGGTTTTTCGAACAGCTTTGCCGATTACAACAGCGGTGAGATTTTCCTGTGCTGCGAGCTGCTCAAGGCTCAGCTCTGTGATTCCGTATATACTTCCGTGAATTGTCGTTCCGCCAAAGGATGCCCACATTTGCAGGTATGGATAAAAATAGTATCCCAGTGCAAACAAGATTGCAAAAAGCGCAATAATAATCATGCTTGAATGCTTTACCGGAGGCATTTCCCGTTTTGAAACGGTTTCTGCAGGCATGTTCTCTGCGGTTTCTTTTATTTTATCTTCCGACATATGCTTATCATCCTTCCCCGATTTACGATTGTTTTGCGTATTTTTTATTTTATAGTAGCATATTCGGCATCGGTAGTCAACCGGCAAATAAAATCATGTTGGATGAAGAACATTTTGAGTAAGCGCAGTTTTGTTAAGTTTCAACGCAAATAAGAGAGCTTATTTATCTTGAATTATATATAAGAATCTGCTATAATAAAAAATTGAAAGGCTGTGCAAATGCTTATAAAGGCGAATTTTTATTTGCATTTTAGCTGGAAGGGGTAAAAATGAAAAGGGATTATGGAGTATTCCGCAGGGGAGCGGTATGCTTGCTTGCCGTGCTGTTAGTTTTTTGTACGGCATGTCAGGAAACGGCGGAAAAGCCGACAAACACTGTAAGCCCAACGCTTACGGGAACGGAGGAAACTGCGCCTACTGATACGCCGCAGCCCGGAAAAGGGGATTATCAGGTTTTGGAGATCGGCGAATCGTTCGACATTCAAGGGATTGTTTCGCAGCAGGATCTGTCTCAATTTGATATCGCAATGGCGGAGCTGGAGCTGACGCAGGAAAATTCTGATGCGGGTTACGGGCTTAAGGTTGGATTGAATGAGGATGGCGCGCGCTGGTGTCAGGCGCTGACATTCCGCACGCAGGATATGCAGGAGCGTTTGGCGCACGCAGCAGAATATACTTATGTTCGTTTTTGGATATCTAATCCGAATTCCGCGACGATCGGCATTATGCTTCAGCCGCTGAAGGACGGTACGAATTGCGCATTGGATGCAAAGAGCGCTGTGCTCGTGCGGTGCGACGGAGCTTCCGTGAATACGGAAACTTCCAATGCTTCCGGAGCCGGAGAAGATACCTCCGTTGTTGTACCGGCGGGCTTTTCCGGTTGGATCAGCTATCCGCTTGATGTTGCATCGGTATCGCTTTGGGACGGAAAAACCTGTTCGCTTGCAGAGGCGTCTGAATTCAAGCTGGATATTCGTCCGAGCGCGCCTGCTGTTTCGGAATATTATGTGCTTGACGATTTTGTTTTTTCAGACAGTGCTTCGGGAAAAGTAAGAGCGTATGAATATCAGGATCCGAAGGAGGAGGAATATATGAAGCTGCGGGAAGATTTGGATGCTAAAATCCAAAGCTATTTAAATGTTGTGCCGGAGGTGCAGAATTATCCTAAATATGATCCGATCGGCAAAAAGAATACTAAAGCTATTACCTATGAAGGCGCGATGATAGGCGATAAAAAGACTAAAGTTTTTGCATATCTGGGTTATCCGGAAGGTGCAAAGGCAGGGGATAAGCTGCCTGCGGTTGTTCTAGTTCACGGCGGAGGCGGCCATGCGTTTCACGATTGGGTAAAAGCGTGGACGGATCGCGGCTATGTTGCCATTGCGATGGACAATACCGGATTCTTCCCCAATTCAGCGTCGGCAGGGATGGATGGAAATGATTGGACATGGGGGCTTTCAAAGTGCCCGGATTTCGCAGAAGAGGGCTATGCAAATGTGATGCAGACAGATCATTTTGCAAGCTCCGGAAAACCGGTTGAGAAACAGTGGATGTATCATGCTGTGGTGCAGGCCATTTTAGCGCATAATCTGCTGAAGAACGATCCTGTAGTCGATCCGCAGAAGGTGGGAATTACCGGAATTTCATGGGGGAGCGTAGTTACAACGCTTACAATCGGCTATGATAAGTATGCTTTTGCCGTTCCGCAGTATTGTGCCGGCTATTTGGATCAGTCTCTTACTTATAAGGGAAAATACTGCAAGGATTACCCCGCATACGATTATCTTTGGCAGGCGGAAGATCGCTTTGATAATATTGATTTCCCTGTTTTGTGGCTGCAATGGACAAAAGATCTCAGTGCGACACCTAACACAAATTCTTTGTGCTATCTGCGTACAAAAAATCAAGGCGGTGAGCTGTCGTTTATCATGGATTGGTTTCACGGCCATGATTGGTCTCAGGAGATCGTTTATCATTATGCCGACTGTGCTGTAAATAGCAAGCAGGCGCTGGCTAAGGCGGTTAACGAGCCTGTAGGCAGAGATTTCTCCTTTGAGATCACAAAGCCCGATGGTGCGCAGGTAACGGCAAAGATTTGGTATATGAAGCAAGCACTTTCGGAGGATTTGGAAAAGAACGAGTGGTTTTCTGCACCGGCGTCTGTAAACGGAAGCACAGTCAGCGGAACAGTTCCGCAGGACGCGGTTCATTATTATGTGGAGTTTACAAACCGCATCGGCGGTCAAAGTTATTTCAGCGCTTCCTCTATTGTTTATTTGAATGAGTAGCGATGTGTCTATTGATTGTTTGGGGGATTAGATAAAAATGCGAAAAATATTTTTGTGCGTTATGGCGGTCATGCTGATCATGTGCACCGCATGCGGGAGCAGCGATGCGGTTATGGATGGCAGTGCGTCTGTTTTGCCAACGGTAATGGACTATTCTACGGCTTCAATTACTCCGAGCAGAACGCCGGCGTCCGCGGAAGAGGAGAAGTATATGAATTTGAGAAAAGAATTGGATGAAAAGATTACAGGCTATCTTGATGTAGTTCCTGAGACAACTTATTACCCGAATTATGATCCGGTGGGGAAGAAAAATATTTATGCGCTTACTTATGAAGGTGCGATGATCGGCAGCAAAAAAACGAAGGTCTTCGCATATCTCGGCTATCCGGAAGGTGCAAAAGCAGGAGATAAGCTGCCCGCGGTCGTTTTGGTTCACGGCGGAGGCGGCCATGCGTTTCACGATTGGGTGAAGGCGTGGACGGATCGCGGCTATGTTGCCATTGCTATGGACAATACCGGATTTTTCCCCAATTCGGCGTCGGCAGGGATGGGCGGAAATGATTGGACATGGGGGCTTTCCAAGGGCTCGGATTTTGCACAAGAGGGTTATGCAAACGTAATGCAGACGGATCACTTTGCGACTTCTGATAAACCGATTGAAAGGCAGTGGATGTATCATGCCGTTGTTCAAACGATTTTAGCGCATAATCTGCTCAAGAACGATCCTGCTGTCGATCCGCAGAAGGTAGGGATCACTGGAATTTCATGGGGCGGTAAAATTGCCGCGCTTGCAATGAGATATGATCGGTATGCTTTTGCTGTTCCGCAGTATTGCTCTGCTTATTTAAATGAATCGTTGACGCACAACGGAAAGTATTGTAAGGACTATCCTGCTTTTAATTATTTGTGGGTTGCTGAGGATGGTTTTGATAAGATTGATTATCCCGTATTGTGGCTGCAATGGACAAAGGATACCAGCGTTACGCCCAATACCAATTCGCTGTGCTATTTGCGCACTAAAGAGCAGGGCGGAGAGCTTTCTTTCATTATGGATTGGTTTCACGGTCATGATTGGTCTCAGAAAATTGTTTACTATTATGCAGACTGCGCTGTAAACGGCAAGCAGGCGCTGGCTAAGGCCGTTGATGAGCCTGTAGGCAGAGATTTCTCCTTTGAAATCACAAAGCCTGATGATGCACAGGTAACAGCGAAGATTTGGTATATGAAGCAGGCGTTTTCCGAGGAGCTTGAAAAGAATGTTTGGTTTTCTGCTTCGGCGTCGGTAAACGGCAATACAGTCAGCGGAACAGTTCCGGCGGATGCGGCGCATTATTATGTGGAATTTACAAACCGTATCGGCGGTCAAAGTTATTTCAGCGCAACATCTATAGTGTATTTGAATGAATAGTAGGGAATATGATTGGGCTTTTTGTAAAAGGAAAAGCAGAGAAAGCTCCCTTATTTGAATCGCCTGCATTGTGCCAACAGCACAAAAAAGACCGTTATGGTTGTACATATTAAGCTTTAAACAGCATGCTGACTTCGCATTTCAGGCGAAGTCAGTTTTGCTTTTAGTGGGATACGTTTGTTATTGCAAAGATATTCGCTTATAAGGAGATGAGCTTTCTCATAGGTTTGATTTATTTTAAACTGATGGTACGATTGTTAAAGTTTTGCTGAGACATAGCTGATATCTATTCGGTTTAGCAAGGTTGTGGTGACGGCTGTTTCTTTAACGCAAGGGAAGAATTTTTTTGTGGCTTATTTTTTTGTTGCGAAACTTATTGATTCCCTTTTGGGATTTTTTGCAGTTTTTTCATGGCGTTGTTTAGCGTACATATAAATCCGCCTCCGCTGCAGTGTTATCCTGCCGGGGAGGCGAATTATGAGCAATATTTGTTTGCGTAAGACTTCGAAGCTGATTTCTTTATTACGGCAGAATCACGCGGTCATTCAGCCATGCGTCAATGATGCTGTCGATGGGAAGTTTGCTTTGCGCGCTGAATGCGGCAGTCAGTTTCTCTTTTGTAAGGTTAGAAAAACGATTGTCTCTGCACAGTGAGCGCATTCCTTCCATAAAAACAGAGTCGCCTAATTGTTCGCGCAAACTTTGAAGCATCAAAGCGCTTTTTTGATAGCAAAGCATTTCGTAAACAGTGTTGCTTTCAAAATTTTGCAGCGGGCGGGAGAGCTGCATATTTGTGTTTGGGTTTTCCTGAAGAATGTCGGTTCGTGCGAATCGGAAGCTATTGGAGACATAATATTTGAAATAGGCGCGTGCTGTAGCTTCAGGCTTGGTTTGTTCATAGTAAAGCATAGAGCTATAAGTGGCAAGACCTTCGTCCAGCCAGGCGTCGTTGATTGGATCACTGCCGACGATGCCGTACCACCATTGATGGGCAGTTTCGTGCGCGACGGTATATTCCAAACGATGCATTCCGCCGGTTGTAAAGTAGGTGGAATTTATCATTGAAAGGCATGGGTATTCCATTCCGCCCTGCATGAGGGGTGCGGCGGCTACTTGATAGGATTCATAGGGGTAGTCTCCGAATAAGCGGTTATAAATCTCAAGAGCTGAGCAGGCGTAATTCAGCGCCTGTTCTCCAATGCCGGTTTCGCCGGTAAAAAAGACGGAAACCTCTGTTTGACCAACAGTCTGGCTTGCGGTTTGAAACGGCCCGATTACACAAGCAAAGTCGCGGATGTTTTTTGAGGTGCATTCCCATGTGTTTTTGCCGTTTTCTGAACTGATTTTTACGCTTTTTCCGCTCATAGCGGGAATCAGTTTTTCCGGAACGGTAAGGCGCACCGTGTAATCGCTGATCTCACTGTAGAAGGGATCTCCGATTCGGCAATATTCTTCATTGCGCCATGTGCCGTTTTCAAAAACCGACATGATCGGGTACCAATTTCCTAAAGAGACAAGCTCGCCGCTGTAGCCTAAGCGAGAGGCGGATTCGGGAAGAGTTAAAGTAAAGGACATTTCGATCTTTGCGCTGCGGCCGTTTTTTAGCGTGTGTTCAATGCAGAGTAATTGGTTGCTTGTTCCTTCTAAATGAACAGGAACATCGCGCCCGTTTAAAGTGATGTCGTCCGTTTCAATTCCGCCGAAAGAAAAACCATTGGGGTAAAACGCGCTTTTATCTTCCGGCAGGAATGGGGCAGAGCTTTCTTCGGCATAGGCATTGGGGTATAGGTGCAGGTATAGCTTTTCAAGGTTTGCTCCGCTGTTGTTTACATAATCCAGCGTCATGCGTCCGCGGACGGTCTGCGTTTCGGGATCATACTGCGCTTCAATGCCGTAATGCGTTTTTTCGGGTTGCTTTTTACCGGAAAATATTAATACGGAGCAAGCAATCAAACAAATGCATAGAAGAACGGCGCCGCCTATTACAAAGGCTCTTTTGTGTGAGAAAAACTGCTTCACGTTCATATGATACCATCCCTTTTTGAATTTACAATGCGAAATGTGTTTTCGCTTTTCTTTTCTGTCGGTGTGACAGCTTGATAAAGAATATGTTGCAAAGCGGTAAAATATAGCGTGCTTGAATGAAATATTTTTAATAACGTTTTTGTTTTATCAGTGTTTGCCTTTTGACCTTGACAAAATGCAGAAAGAAACATATAATAGCACAGTAGTTTATATGCGCCTGTAGCTCAGCTGGATAGAGTGTCAGACTCCGACTCTGAAGGTCGTGCGTTCGAATCGCATCAGGCGTACCAAGCGAAAACCCCGAAGCCAAGAGGCTTTTGGGGTTTTCGCTTTTGTTTTTGGGTATTAAAGTAACAGTTTAAAAACGGCCTTTGGCGTTTGTTTGGCGTTTGTTCGTTTTTTGATTTATTGAAAGCTATTTAAAAATATAATAAAAAGAGGTCATTATTTTAATAACTTCTTGCGTGTGAGTTGTGTTTTTTAAGAATAAATGATTAAGCATGTTTTATAGTCAAAATGTCTTGTAGTGTGTCCGCGGCCATTTCATCCGCTGTTTGTATGGCGTGAGCATATATGCGTGCTGTGGTGGCTGTATTGGCGTGGCCGAGGCGTTTTGCAACGGTGGTCAAATTTGTGCCGGACGCGATGAGCAAGGTTGCGTTGGTGTGTCGCAGTGAGTGCAGGCATATATCAGGCAAATTATTCTTTTTCACAAAATCGCGGAACCAACTTGAAAATGTATCAGGATATATAGGTTTTCCGTCGTACCCTGTGAACACCTTATTGTTTGCGTGCCACTTATCACCCATTTTATAACGCTGATTGCGCTGCACTGCTTTGTGTTGTTTTAAAGTATTTATGGCTAAATCGGGTAATTTAATAACTCGTTCCGATCCCTCTGTTTTCGGGGTGTCGTCAAACAATCCTTTTTTCGGAGTGTAAAGGGTATTCCGTCGTACATATAGCAAGTTGTTTTCAAAATCAATATCTTGCCACTCTAATCCGCAAGCTTCGCCGCGCCGCAATCCAGAAAATAGCAGCAGTGTAACAAATGTTTTGTATACTTCCGGTGCAGATTCAAGCATTATTAAAAGCTCTTGTGCTTGTTTTTCATCAAGGTGCCGTGCCTCTTTTGGCGTTGCTTTTGGAGCTTTAACCCGTGAGCATGGATTGCTGGGGATCATTTGCCAGTATACCGCTTGTTGCAGCATGGAGGAAATAGTTCTGTGATAGCGTATAATCGTTTTGCCCGATAAACATTCATCGTCATTTGTTGCAGTGAAAATATCGTGAATCTCTAAACCCAAAGCGCTGGCAATAGCCGTTGCGGTAGCTGCGCTTACATTATCACCTTTGCAAGCGACGCGCACCGTTTGTAAGCATACGCCTGATGCGTCGGCAAGCTGGGACTTTTTTATTCCTTGGTTCTGTAATATCACATCAAGCTTCTCAGCATGATATTTTGCACTGTCTTTTACTCCTTTTTGTGAAAGATCGGAATAAAACATCATAAGGTGTGATGGCTGTAAATCGCCGATTCGTATATGACCGATGGCGGGAACTATGCGTTTTAATAAAAATCGGTAATCTTCTACAGTCCGAAATTTTAACTGTTTTTCGGCGTATTCCCTAAGCCAAAATTCGGCAAAGTCCGCAAATCGTATATTTCCGCCGATGCATCGCCCCTGCTTGCACTGTTCCTCAAATAGCATTGCTTGTCGCTGCAATTCCTTTTCTTCCTGCTTCCGGCTCATGCCTTGGGGAGGTGTCCATGTCGTGTATTGTCTAAGTTGTTTGCCGTTTACATCGTAGCCGCACGATACCGTGATTTTATAGGCGTTGTTTCGCTTTTCGATTGTTGCCATTATTTTTTTATCCTTCTTTCCAAAAATTTACCATCCATAACTATCCAGTATCTTTTAGACAGGATTCGACATACAATGCACTCGGAGGTGTTGTATGTGAATTACAAAGATTATCAAGCAAGCCGAGACTTAGCGTGGGAAATTTTGATTCAAGAAAAAATAACAGAACTGCCAGTAAAGATTGGAAATTTGTGCAGCCAACTTGGAATCCCGATCAAGCTGTGCAAAATGGATGAAGCTGGGAAAAGCAAAATTTTGAACGGCGCTCCAGCTATTATAATCAACGAAGATGATCCGCCGTTGCGACAAAAGTTTACTTGCGCACATGAGTTAGGGCATATTTTGCTTAAGCATGTGGACAAATACGGTGTTGCCTATCGTGATCCAAGTCCCA
>JAHAAN010000034.1 GCA_018376855.1 Clostridiales bacterium
TATAACGTCAGAAAATGCCCGCTGTATCGGGCGGATCGGGAGGGATAACATGAAAAGTAATATAGACGAGCGCACAGGCAAGCCTAAAATTATCCTTGATCTCTGCGGAGGCACGGGCAGCTGGAGCAGGCCGTACAGAGAGGCAGGATATGACGTGCGACTGGTTACATCGCCGTCCGGCGATGTGCGTACATATACGCCGCGAGGGTTTGCGGAGGCGTTTTTTAAAGCAAACAGGTAAGGAGGTAGATAAAATGACCGAAGACGAATTAATTAAACTTGATAAGCTGGTTTGGGACGAAATAGAACGCAAAAAGATGAAAAAAGAGAAGGAATTAGAGGCATATGTAAAGGGGTTAGCCGAAGGTGAAGAAATGATGATTAAAGCTATTCGGAAATTTTTTATAGAAGAAGAAAAAAGAAAGGAGCATTAAAATGAAATTAAATCTTGAAAAATGCATAAAAGACGGAGTTGAACAGGCTATGAGCGATTATGAGCTTACTATTGGAATGACAGTGAAAGAAGCAGTATGGAATTCGCCGACTGTTGATCCCGTGCGACACGGCGAGTGGGTGATAGATGGATACCTGATAAAATGCTCACAATGCGGATTTGGGATGTTTAAAACGGGGTATTATTTTGTGAACGGCGAGTGTGTGAGTGCAAATGACAGAAAATACATGCTGCACTACTGCCCTCATTGCGGTGCGAAGATGGACGGAGGAGAGCAATGAAACGACCAATCGGCAGAGCGTTGTGTGAAACATGCGTACATAACAGGGTGTGTGGATATAAAGCGGATAGGCTGCTGGATGAAGAGGAAGGCGTAAATAGATGCGCGGAGCATTTGTATTTAACTTGCGGATCATGCGACTATTACCAAGAGTGCAAGGATAAGCTTAAAAAAACGGGACTTGATCCGGCCGGTGCGGTTATTTGCCCAATGTACGATAATATCCGGCAAACGGGACTATTAAAGCGACTATGGAGGAGGCTAAAAGCATGACGGTCAATAGCAACAAGATTACCGAGATCACAGATGATGAGCTTTATGCGTTATATCTCCGGCGGGGCATGGACGAGCTGATGGATTTTAACGAGTACCGGCGCAGAATGCGTCAGGCAGGCGTGCTGGTGATCGAGGGCGGAGGAGCTAACGGATCAAATGAGTAATTATATATGCTTATGTTGTATATAAGAATATATATTTGATTTTCTGCTTATTATTATATTCTGCTATATATAGTATATATTATATTATTATATATGCTATATGTTGTTATTGTGTAGAGAGTAGTATATTAAATATATTATTATGTACTATGTTGTAATTTAAAGTATATTAGGGAGGAGTAACATTATTATCTTATGTATATACCTGAATTTTGGGCTGGTGTGGCTGCTACTGTTTTTGTGGAAATAATTTTATTTGTTGTTGTGCCGATTGTAAACGGGATAGCAAAAATTAGGAGGAATAAAAGTGATGAGTGAAATGGATTATACGGACGGAAGCAAGAAGAAACGCAGACCGGATAAAACAGCACAAACCGAACCGGGAGATAACAGGAAGTATTTGTTGCATTCGCTTAGGATCGCAAGGATGTCCCCTGTAACGCTTTCAGACGCTGCTCAGGTTAGCAAAAGGGTGTATGAGTATTTCGATATTTGCGCCGAAGATGACATGAAGCCGTCGGTGGCAGGACTGGCTCTTGCACTAAGCACTGACCGCAGAAGACTGTGGGAAATGAGAGAGAGGGAGACTAAAGGTGCGGCAGTTGCGGACATTTTAAAAAAAACTGTGCAAATTTTAGACCTACAAATGGTTGATTATATGCAAAACGGAAAGATAAATCCGGCATCCGGAATCTTCCTCATGAAAAACAACTTCGGTTACAGTAACCAGCAGGAACTTGTGGTTGCGCCTCAGAATCCGCTTGGTAGGATTTCGGATCAACAGCAACTGTTTGAACGGATAGACGCGACTATTGCGGATGATACCAGCTATGATGAATGAACCTGTAATAGGTTCGCACGACTATTATGTAAAATCTGCGAGCGACTGTTGACCGCGTCAAATTCCGAGCGACTATTGCGAGACGCCAAAACCTATCGACTATTAAAATTTTTGACCATTAGCGACTATTGCAAAGATTTTCGATTTTTAAAAAAGCTACTGTCAGTTTTTGCCACCCCAGCGGATTTTTTCAGGATTTTGGCAGAAAACAGGACAAAATAAAGCCCCTTTGGCGTGCTGCCTTTGGGGCTTTTGATTTGCTGCGTGAATGTGCCGTGCTTTCATGTGCTTGTGCGGCGGCTTGTGATACGCTTAAAACGGTTTTTCGCCTCAGCATGGGGAATAATATACATCAGAAGAAAAACGCCTTAAAACGCATAAAAACAGCGTTTAAATCAATTCTACACTTTGCGAACTGCGGAACATAAAAAGCCGCTGCACCTGATCCGGCACAACGGCAAAAGAAAAGCGCCCAAGCTGGGCGCGTGCTATTTGGTTTTTTTAGCTCCGGCCGCAAGGATCATCAGCGGCAGAAGAATGATAAATACTATAGTAGCCAACGGTCAACCCTCCTTTATTACGCCCGTAAACGGTGTGCCCTCGTCGGAATCAATGCCCAGTGCGTAAAAAACATCTTGTATAGCGTGCAGACGTTGCACGGCCTCTTGATATTTTTCGCGGGGGCTTTCGTCTCGCCTGCGTATTGCGTCATTATATAGCGCTTGCAAGTCGGCGGCGATTGCTTGCCGCTCTCGGCTGTTGCTGGTCTCTAAGTACTCAAAAAAGCTATTGCTTGTCATTGTTTGCCCTCCTTTATGTAGTACGTTATAGTTACATATCGCGTAGTATCCCAGCGGGGCGATGCGATTATATACCCAGTACCAAAGCGGCCGTTATATGGCTCTACTTGGTCGCCGCCTTTGCGGGATATATACCCGCGCCGGCTGGCTGTGTGGTGTAGTTCGTGCGTGCGTTTGATTTCGTCTATTGTCATACTTGTGCCCCCTGTTCAATCTCTCGCCGCGTTCATTATCCGCGCGGCGGCTTGATATAGTGCGCGCGCTTGTGTGTCAAGCCAGTGCTCGCGGCTGTTTGGGTTTAATTCTCCGCCCTTTTTGCGCTTAAGCTCGGACGGGGTGCAAAGTCTTTCGGCAATATCAAAGTCATAAATCAAGGACGATCCGCCCCAGCTGTATTGATTCCAATCTTGCGCACCGTTTAACAGTTCTGCGCGTAACTCTAACGGGTGCAGATACTCATCTGCGTTATTATACTCGCGGTATTCTTTTAGGTTTTCAAGCAATTCTAAAGCGTAGGCGGTAACGCCCTTACTCCATGCGCTGCGATCCTTGCGCGCTTCAAGTTCATTTTTTACGTCTGTTATTGTTTTCATCTTTTTTCCTCCTTGCTTTTCCCGCTCGGTTGTGATATTATCAAGGGGTACGGCCTCCTTGATGCCGTGCGGGTTTTGTGTTAGGGTGCTGCGTGCTTGGTGGGCTGTGCAGCACTCTTTTTTGTTCGATGTGGCTTTTACTGTATCACATCCGGCGCGCTTTTTCTCCCCCCCTTGCGCGCTGGTGTGTCTGATTACTTGTTACAGTGGTATTATATATTATTTGTTTAGGGTTGTCAAGATATTTTTTAAATAAATGTGTTTGTTTTATACTCTATTTGGGCATTGGCGGACAATTTTTTTGCATTTGTTTAAGGTATACCGCAAACAAACACGATAAGCAATATCACCCAACCGGTGGGGGATTATAGTGCACCATGTCGGCTCCGGTAAGCTCCCTTACCACCGAAAAAATAAAAAAGGTATTTGCAAATAAATTTATTGACAAACAGTTTTGTTTGTGATATGATGCATTTACAAATGGAGGTAATAATTATGGCAGATAATATTACGTTTGGATATATCAGAGTTTCGTCGAAAGACCAAAATGAATCTCGTCAAGTCGAGAAGATGAAAGAACTTGGAATTGATGAAAGACATATTTTCATTGACAAGGAAAGTGGAAATGATTTTAACAGAGAACAATATCAAGCTTTAATTACGATGCTTAGATCAGGGGATCTTGTATATGTTCCGAGTATTGATCGTCTTGGAAGGAATTATAATGAAATTCTTACACAGTGGTCTATTATTACAAAAGAGAAAAAAGCAGACATTGTTATTCTTGATATGCCATTACTTGACACTCGTAATGATCGAGATTTAACTGGAACCCTTATTTCGGATATTGTATTGCAGCTGCTTAGTTATGTTGCACAAAAAGAACGTGAAAATATTAAAACGCGTCAGGCGGAAGGTATTGCTATAGCTAAGGCAAAAGGTGTATATAAGGGACGTAAGCCGATTAAAGTTGATAAAGCTGCTTTTGAGGCAGTATATGCAGAAGTTATTCGAGGGGAACGCACGAACAAGTATGCTATGCAAAAACTTGGTTTGAAGCCAAATACTTACTATAAAGTAGTAAATGAATACAAAACAAAAACGGGGCAATGGGAATAAATTTATGCTGTTGCAAACAATTATAACAACGGAGGTAAACATGGAATATACGCCTATTTTTGATATAACGCCGCAAATATTGAGCCTTGTGATGAACATTAGCGAGCGATTGGGAGAGATCAACGTAGTCCGACCTGAGCACATCAATCCTAAGTTACGGAAAGAGAACAGGATCAGAACGATCCATTCGTCCTTGGCGATTGAGAACAATACGCTGTCTATAGAACAGGTAACGGCTATTTTGGACGGAAAGCGGATTTTAGGGAATCCGGTTGAGATTAAAGAGGTGCAGAATGCGGCTGAGGCATACGAACTGATGTTTGAGCTTAATCCGATGAAGATAGAGGATTTGTTGAGAGCGCATAAGCTGCTGATGAAGGATTTAATAAATGATAGCGGGCGCTTCAGGTTTGGAAGCGTTGGAGTGCTTGACGGCGAACGGGTAGTGCATATTGCGCCGCCTGCAAAGCTTGTTCCGCAGCTTATGGAAAATCTGTTTAACTGGTACAAGGAATCTGAGCTGCCGCCTCTTGTTAAGAGCGCGGTATTCCACTATGAGTTTGAATTTATTCATCCGTTTGCAGACGGGAACGGAAGAATGGGGAGAATGTGGCATACATTGCTGTTAGGGCAATGGAATGAGGTATTCTTTTGGCTGCCGATAGAGGAGTTAATCAAGCAGCGGCAGAAAGAATATTATGACGCGCTTGGTGAATCTGATCGAACGGCGAACTGCACGCGATTTATAGAGGTTATGCTGGAAATCATTTGCGAAAGCTTGCGGCAGCTTAGCATATGATGGAGAATGTTGTTAAAAATTTCTTATTGTCTCTTGATTTGGTATGAAATAAATGGTATAATTTGAATGAGAGAATGTTGAGATAACAATGAAGCAATTTGGGTTTTTTCGGAACTTATTTTATGGAGAGAATTTATGTTGACGTTGATAATTATCGGCATCATACTTTACCTTATCAAGCCAATATATATGGTTTTGTACATACTGTTTATAGTTGGAACAGGGTTAGTAATCCATTACAGCGACTTAAAAGAGGCTGACGGTGTAGTATCTGCGAAACTTGTTGGGCGTACAAGGGTTATGAGGGAAGAGCTTACGCCATCAGGGATTTCTGTTAGCAGCAGTGGAAGCATTCGCGGATATTGGCGATATAGGAACGTGCTTGGCCATGTTGATGTAGAATTTGATGTTGTATATAAAGAGGGAGGCACGCGCCGTATAACAGCGCGGGAGAACAGCAAAAAATATAAAAGGCTAATGGATTGCGTTGAAAGAACCAAGCAAGTCGCCGCATACAAGCCTAAAAAGGCTGAGCCGCGCAAGGTGGAAGATAGTGTAGCTAAGGCGCCTGCAATCGTGGAGGTTCAGAAAAATCAATTAACGCAAGGCGTTTATGTCATTGGTAAAGATATTCCGGCTGGCAGATATGATTTTGTTTGCGTATGGGGAGATGGAAGAATACGAAAGTACCCTGATAAAGGTTTAAAGAATTATAATTTATCAGAAGGGATTGGAGTTAGTAAAATTTATAGAAAAGATACCTGCATCGGAATTGTGTGCGCAGATGGAGAATACTTAGAAATAGGCGGTAACATAATTGTAGAAATACGGAAATCCAAGGAAGTTATAATTGACTTATAATGCTGGGTATACAAAAGATTCAAGTAACCATGAGGTTGCATTTATATAGCGTGAGGTGATAGAATGGATTACAGCGTGCGCAGGTATAGAGAGACGGACGCGGTGCAGATGGAACGCTTTGGATTTTGGATAGGCGGCCTTGGAGCGGCAGAAAAACGGCTGATGGAGCCGAACGTTATCTGTCTTGTGTGCGAGTTGGATTCAGAGCTTATTGGGTTTATTTGCGGGGAAAACACAGCGATTTATGACAACCTTCTGATTGCGGCGGAGGTGCTGTTTGAGTATAGAAATCAAGGAGTATTTCGGGAGTTGTTTCGAGAATACCAAAAATATGCGCAAGGAAGCATAACTGTATTTCATAATGCAGACACAGATGAATTTTACAGAAAAATGGGATTTCGATTGGGTGAAAAGCTGCATGTGAGTTTAATGCAGAATTGAATATTTTAAGTGCCAAGTGCCTTGTGCCAAGTGCCTCTTTATTTTAGCGATAAGGAGGCGTTTTATTTTATGGATTTGCTAAAGTTTGCGGAAAAAGCGGGGAGCAGAAACCTTTCGGATGCAAGTGCGTTAGAGGATTATTTTGAAGTAATACGACTGCTTGAATCGGAGGATTTTGATAAAGCACATGAGTTAAATAAGAGAATACGGCGGTTGTCTGCGGGATATGCAAAGGAACAGCATAGTATTCGTATGTATGAACTGAACAAAAGAAGTATTTTGTTTGATGCTCCGCATGATTTTGATGCTTTTATGCAGTATATCGAATGGAACAGAGAGCCGTCTAAGCGTTTTTATTTGCCGAGAAGAAGGGTGCTTCGCCCGATTGTGCAGGCATTTCAGGAAATAAACGATGGAAAGCTGGATTTACTTACGGTGAGCCAGCCGAAGCGAACGGGTAAAAGCACGGTAGGTGAATGGTTCGGGCTGTTTAGAGCAGGGCGCGCGCCGCATGGCTCATCCATATTCTGCGGTGCGGGGAACGATCTTGTAAAATCTTTTTATAATGGCATATTAGACGTGCTTCAAAAACCGGAAGAGTATTTATTTTACGATGTTTTTCCGCAGGCGCAGCTTGCGTCAACAAATGCTGATGAAAAAACCATACATCTGGATATGAAAAAGCGGTTTGCCACGATTACATGCCGAAGCATAGACGGAGCCTTAACGGGTTCTACGGAAGCTACGCCGGAAGGTATGCTTTATATGGATGATCTTGTATCGGATGAAGTGGAGGCGAATAACCGCAATCGTCTTGATACGCTGTGGGATAAGGTGCGAGGCGATTTGCTTGGCAGAAGGCTTGAAGGATGCCCTATTGTGTCGCAGGGAACACGGTATTCTGTGTATGATCCTATAGGCAGATTGCAGGAAATTGCCCCAACGATGGGTTGGCGCACAAAAGTGCTTGAAATTCCAGCGCTTGATCCGATTACAGATGAGAGTAACTTTGAAATCGTCGTAAATGGAAAACCAATGTTTACAACGGAATACTATCGGCATGAACGGGAGCTTGTAACACCCGTGCAGTGGGCAAGCCAATTTCAGCAAGAACCATTTGAGGCGAAGGGGTTATTATTTCCTGAAAACGAATTGAACCGCTATTTTGAGCTTCCAGTGGATGTTATGCCGGATGCTGTGCTTGCGGTAGGCGATACGGCGGAAGGAGGCGGCGATAGCGTAATGATGCCTGTGGCATATATATACGGCGAGGATGTATTTATAGAGGACTGTGTGTTTGATAACAGCACGCCGGATATAACAAAGCCGCAGTGCGCAAAGTTGCTTGTGAAGCATAAGGTTGGAACGGCGGTATTTGAATCCAACAGTGCGGGAATGTATTATGCGCGAGATGTGGAAGAGCTGGTGAAAAATAACGGCGGAAGAACAAGCATCCGCACACGCAGAACCATTACAAATAAGCAAACGAGAATAGAACTTGCATCGGATAATATCAAGAAGCATTTTTGGTTCAAGGATAAGTCTTTATATAAATCTTCAGATCAGTACGGAATGATGATGAAGGAACTTACTACCTATGTCAGAACTGGAAAAGTAAAGCACGACGATGCACCGGACGGATTGAGCTTGCTTGAAAATGAAATTCGTAATCTTGCGTGGAACAGCATTTCGGTGCAAAAAAGGCCGTTTTAAGAAAATATTTTGTGCGCAACGTATTGAATTTTCACAAATGTTGTGTTATAATTGAAGTAAATATACGATATATTGTGTTTTGCGGGGGATCGGATGAGTAAGGCAAGCGATAAAGGATGGATTCCGGTCTATTGTCCGGACTGCGCAGCCGCGAAGCTTCCTCCCCGCTTGTTGCTGTATGTAGAGCGGGAGACGAAAGGAGTTATCCATCCGTATTGCAAGGGCTGCAAAGAGAATAAAACAATACAATTAAATCAATCAAAGTAGTGCCAAGTGCTAAGTGCCAAGTGCCGATAGTATGTTCTTTTTTGAACAATTATCGGCGTTTTTTATTTGTTCGGGAGGCTTGATGAGCTTGGAGCTGTTTGGACGCAGGCAGATTTTTACGACAACTGAAAAAATCACCGCGGATAACGTCATAGCTGAGCTGAATGCGGCGCTTTCTGTTCATGTGGCAAACATGATGGAGATGGAATATCTCTATTGGTATCGGAGAGGAACGCAGCCTATTCTGAATCGGGAAAAGGTTGTTCGCAAAGAGATCAATAATAAAATAACGGAAAATCACGCTTCAGAGATTGTCGCTTTCAAAAACGGATATTTTTTGACACAGCCTGCGTTTTATATCAGCAGGAAAGAGGATAAGGATGTAACCGACCGTGTTAAACGGCTGAATGAGTACCTATATTTAAGCGGAAAGCAGCAGGTGGACAACAAGGTTGCCGATTGGTTTCACACGGTAGGCATTGGCGTTGTATATGTTGAACCTTATCCGGATGAAGCTATCCCTGTTCGAGCATATGCACTTGATCCGCGTTCTGCTTTTGTGGTATATAGCAGAAATCCTGGACACGAGCCTGTAATGGGTGTGAATGTTGTTGTAACAGGAAAGAACGAAAATACTTCTCAGGCTGTTTTTGATGTGTATACCCGTGATACTGTATTTCGCATATCAGGAGGTATTACAGGCAGGCTGATAACCGATTCTCCAGTTATTGCGACAGCAACAGATGTAATCGGTGCGGAGGACAACAGGATAGGCGAAATACCGATCATAGAGTACCAGTATGACAGCAATCGCATGGGCGCATTTGAAACGGTTATTCCTTTGCTTGATTCCATCAACAACGTGCAGTCTAACCGTATTGACGGAATAGAGCAGTTTATTCAGAGTCTTATGGTGTTTTATAACTGCCAGCTTGGCGACGATAAGCAAGGAAATCCGATTACGCCTGCATATATACGGGAAGCAGGAGCAATTTTCCTGAAATCTATTGGGCAGGATAAAGCAGATTTGAAAATTCTTTCCGAACAGCTGGATCAAACGCAGACGCAAGTGCTTGTGGATTATTTGTATCAGCAGGTGCTTACGATTTGTGGGATGCCGTCAACAACGAAGGGCGGCACATCCACAAGCGATACGGGAGCTGCGGTACTGTATAGGGACGGCTGGTATCAGGCTGATACGGTTGCGCGCAACACGGAGGATTTGTTTAAGGAATCTAACAGAAGATTTGACGCTGTTTTTATAAAGATATTGAATCAGAAGACAGATTTGAATGTGGTTCTTTCAGATTTTGAACTGAAGTTTGTGCGTAATGAAACCGCGAATATTTTGGTGAAAACACAGGCGGCTATGAATTTGAAGGAGCTTGGTTTCAGCCCTGAGTTAGCGTTTGCAAAATCGGGATTATCCAATGATCCTGTTGCGGATGTGGCAAATTCACAAAAGTATATCGAAGAAAAGTGGAGCGTTTCGGATAAATCAGACAAAGAGGATGTGTACGCTGCATTAGATGGGAATGAGTTGATATAATCCGGCGCGGCCGGTTTAATCCCTGAGTGAACAGGGTAAACAAACGCAAACGGTGAAGGAACACCGTAAAAAATGCAAAGGAGCTAAAGTATGAAGGTGGATGTATCGAAGATTGAAGGTTATGAGGCGATGAATGCAGAACAGAAGCTTGCTGCATTGGAGGCGTTTGAGTTTGAAACTGCTGCGCCTACATCGGCTTCGGAAGAAGTGGAACGCCTGAAAGCGGCGCTTAGTAAATCCAATTCTGAAGCGGCGGATTACAAACGGCAGCTGCGCGCAAAGCAAACAGATGAAGAGGCAAAGGCGCTGAAAGAGAAAGAGGAAAAAGAACAACTTATCAAAGAAGTTGAATCTTTGCGAAAAGATCGTGCGATTTCTAAGCATAAGGCGTCGTATTTATCGCTTGGTTACGATGACACGACCGCAGAAGCCAATGCAAAGGCTCTGTATTCCGGTGATTTTGATACCGTTTTTACCAATCAGAAAAAATTTATTGAAGAGCAAAGAAAATCCGCTATTGCAGCTTCGCTGGATAAACAGCCGAGCTTGAGCAGCGGGAATCCGCTTGGCGGAAAAGAGAGTGAGGCGGCCAAAATGGCTCAGCTAAGAAAAGACTTTGGCTTGCCTGTATAAGAAAGGAAGATGTTTATGGCAAACAGTATTGCACTTGCGCAAAAGTATTTACCTCTTTTGGATGAGGTGTACAAGAGAGAATCACTTACCTCGCGGTTTGATATGGCGAATGAGCGTGTTCGCTTTGTAGGCGCTCAAACAGTGCAGGTGTATAAAACATCATTGCAGGGATTGGGAGATTATAACCGCAATAGCGGTTATACCGCTGGAGATGTTACTGGCACATGGGAATCCATGACGCTTACGCAGGATAGAGGACGTTCGTTTGCTGTTGATGCAATGGATAATGAAGAGACAATGGGTATGGCTTTCGGAACCTTGGCAGGAGAATTTCTGCGCACACAGGTCGTTCCGGAGCTTGATGCATATCGTTTTTCTTCGATGGCAGGGTTTAGCGGGATTTTAAGCGGAACAGCGGCAGATATTGCTTCGAGCACTAATGTGGCGAATTTAATTGATGAAGCGGAAGCAGCTATGGGAGACGCAGAAGTGCCGCGTGAAGGGCGTGTATGCTTTGTTTCGGAGGCGGCCTATAAGCAGCTCAAAGGCAACATTACCCGTTATCTTGCGAACGAAAACGGAGTAAATACGCAAATTGAAGTTTATAACGGAATGCCTGTTATTCGCGTGCCGAAATCGAGATTTAACACGGGTATCACGCTTAATGACGGATCTACTACAGGGGAAACAGACGGCGGTTTTAAGATTCCAACTACAGGAAGCTATCCGATCAACTTTATGATCGTGCATCCGTCTGCAATCGTGCAGGTTACAAAACATGTTGTGCCGCGTATTTTCTCTCCTGAAGTAAATCAAATGGCGAATGCATGGAAGTTCGATTATCGCATCTATCATGATATTTTCCCGTATGCTAATAAAACCAAAGGAATTTATCTGCACAGAGCATCTACGGCAAATTCCTGATCGGAGGCCAATAAATGGGCGTGTTTGTAGGGTTAATCATTCCGGTTGATGAAAAGACTGATGCTCCGGAGACGGATGCGAAACTGGAAGTGAAGCCTGAGCCTGTGCGGTCGGCGAAGCCGAGTAATACCGCTAAGAAGCCGCAGGCAAGAGCTAAAACGCAAACGAAGAAGAAAGGGAAATAAGTATGTTGGAATCTGAGAAAATCAAGCTGTGCAGAAATTTAATCAATGATGTATCGGTAACAGATGCTCAGATTTCGACTTATTTATCCGTTTCTCAAAGTCGTATTATCCGAAGGTTATATCCGTTTGAACCCGAATTGCCAGAACTTCCGAGCATTTATGATATGATGCAATGCGAGCTTGCGGTGCGTATGATCGCAAGGCGTGGCGGGGAAGGCGAAATCGGACATAGCGAGAACGGAGTTTCACGATCGTATGCTTCTGTTGACGATGAAGACATTCTTTCAAGAATTACTCCGTATATCAAGGTGATGTAATGTTTAATTTAGCACGAAACGAATCAAAAGTGTTTTTTAAACAGTATCTCGGCAAGAAGGAAAGCGTGAACGCGGACGGATATAACACAGGCAGCTTTGTTCCTCATTACGGAGACCTGAAAAGCGCATATCTGACGGTTTCTTCTAATAGAGGAAGCTCGGAAACAGAAATGTTCGGTTCGCTGGAGGCTTATGACCGCACAATGATTACTGCTGATATACGCTGCCCGATCAACGAGGAAAGTATTTTGTGGCTTGACGGAGCAGATACGCAATATGCGCATAACTATGTTGTTACAAAGCGTGCTCCTTGGAAAAACAGTATTGTTTATGCGATAAGGAAGGTTACGGTAAGTGTCAAAGACCATTAAAATACAGCTTAATGTACGGTCTATAGACCGCGCAATCAAAGAACTGAAAGAGTATCAGGAGTGGGTTCTGAAAAAAACGGACGAGCTTATGGAAAGACTTGCCGAAATCGGGGCTGCTGAAGCGTCTATTCGGTTTGCGCGTGCGTATTATGATGGATATCATGACGCTGAAGTAAGTGCAGAACCGATAGAAAACGGGTGGGTAATTAAAGCGCAGGGACAGGCAGTGTGTTTTATAGAGTTTGGTGCAGGCGTGTATTTTAACGGCTCTGAGCCGTATTCAGGCGAGAGACCCAGCGAAATTTCAAAGATAGGTGAATACGGTAAGGGATACGGAAAACGTAATGCTTGGGCGTATTACGATAAAGCCGGAAATACTGTTTTAACGCATGGAACGCCTGCTGCAATGCCAATGTATCATGCCGGAAGGGTGATTCAGCAGGAGATGAACAGGATCGCAAAAGAGGTGTTTTCAGGTGATTGATATTGAAGCTGCCGTATTTTCTCGTATTTCAAAGGCTTACGATGAAAAATACCCAAACGGTTCGCGTTATGGAGAGCCTACAGACACACCGGCAAACTTTCCGTGCTTGACGTTAGTTGAGATTGATAATTACACATACGGACAGTCCCTTACGGCGGAGCTAAAAGAACACCATGCTTGGGTTGTTTATGAAGTTAATGTATATTCAAATTCAATAAATGGCGCAAAGCAAGAGTGCAAAGAAATTATTAAGTTGGTTGATACAGAAATGCAGCAGCTTGGATTTAAACGCATGTTTTTAAATCAGACGAAAAACACAGATACAAGGATTTATCGCATTACTGCACGCTATCGCGGCGTTGTAAGCGAGAACTACAGAATTTATAAAAAATAGGGGGATTTTATATGGCTATTGATCTTAATTCGGCAGGCGTATCATTGCAATACGCACCTGAGACAACGGCAGGAACGAGACCGACAACAGGATATATTGCAATAAAAGGTTTAAAGAGTATTCCGGAACTTGATCCTAAACCAGAAACACATGATACAACTACACTTGATGCAAAAAAATATAAAACATACATTTCAGGATTAAAAGATCCAGGTGGAGCATTGCAGTTTTCTGCAAATAACACGGAAGAATTTCACTCTCAATGGGAAACTTTGATGGATGCGTATGAAACGGCTAAAGAAACCGGTAAATCAATATGGTTTGTTGTTGTAATTCCTGGTTTAACAAGGGCATTTTATCTAAGTGGAGAGCCTGCTGAACTTGGATTAAGTGCAATAGAAGTGGATTCGGTGTTAGAAATTAATCCGTATATTACGCCAAACAATATTCACGGTTGGGATGCAAAGCCTACCACTACTTAATTTAGGAGGAACGTTATGAAAACAGAAAACAGAGTAAAGCCGATGAGTATTACATTTCCAGATACAAATGAGACATATACGCTGGATTTTTCAAGAGAAAGCGTGCGTTTTGCAGAAAATCGCGGATTTAAGATCAGCGAGCTGACAGATTTTCCGCAAACCAATATTCCTGCGTTGTTTTTCTATGCGTTTCGCAAAAACCATAAAAATGTAAGCAGGGACAAAACGGATAAAATGCTTGATGCAATGGAAGGGCTTACGCCGGATGAGCTTGGGCGATTGGTTGAACTGTATAATCAGACAAACGATACGCTGATTTTAACGGATGACGGTGTCTCAAAAAACAGGAAAGCGACCGTGGTACTGTAGGCGGGTATTCGGTCGGAGATTTTACCGAAGCTTTTTATTCGGTGTTGCCTTATTATTTAGCGATTGGTATGACTGCTGAACAGTTTTGGTATGATGATCCGTATCTTGCGGTGGTCTACCGAGAGGCTAATCGGATGCAGGTTGAGCGAAGGAATCAGGAAATGTGGTGGCAGGGAATGTATATACATGCCGCATTTTCCATTGCGCTTAGCAATGCATTTAGAAAAAAGGGAGACAAGCCTAAAGAATACTTGCAGGAGCCTGTTAGAATCACGCCGTTTTCTGAAGAAGAAAAAGAAAGGCGTGCAGAAGAGGAACGAAAGAAAACGATTGCATTTTTTAACCGGCTTGCGAAAAGTGCGAAAAAAGAGTAACAGTGCCAAGTGCTTATTGCCAAGTGCCGAGTAAAAAGGTGGGGTGGCAGTGAGCGATAATGTGGAGATTGACTCTTTAGAGCTTAAAATACAAAGCGATACGAAGCAGTCGAGTGCGGAAATAGGTAAGCTTACCGCTGCTTTGCAGGGCTTGAAAACAGCGACAAAGGGCGGAGCGGGTTTAAATGCACTCACAAAACGGTTGAGTTCTTTAAATTCCGCTCTTTCCGGTTTTAGCGCAGAAAACACGGCCAAGCTAAACGCCGTTGCAGCTGCATTAAACGGATTATCTGCGGCAAGCGGAGTGAAAATATCTTCCTCCATAAGCAAACAGATTACGGGTATTGTGCGGGCAACTTCAAGCATGGACGGTACAGAGCAAGCGAAGCTGGAAGGCTTGGCTAAAGGTCTGAAGCCGTTTACAACTCTTGAGAGAGCGCATTTAACTACATTTGTAAATCAACTCGGAAAGCTTCCTGCTATCGTAAAAGCGCTTGATGAAGTGAACATGGATACGTTTGCCGCGCAGATGGAAAAAGTGGCTAAGGCGATTGCGCCGCTTGCAGATGAAATGAATAAGGTAGCGAGCGGTTTTTCTGCATTTCCGCAAAAGATACAGCGTCTTATTGCGGGTGCAGACAAGGCTTCTGATCCAAACTCTATGCATTCAAAAGCGCGTAAGGCAATTAAGTGGAGTGTTGTGTATGCAAGTTTAAAACGTGCGAGTAACATGATTGCGGATTGGGTAACGGAAAGCAACAGCTATGTTGAAAACATGAACCTGTTTACCGTTGC
>JAHAAN010000035.1 GCA_018376855.1 Clostridiales bacterium
CCAGTGAAGCAAGGGAAAAGTACCCGTCGATATTTTTAGCGTTTTCCAAAACGGCGTTTATGCCGCCGGCAGTGCTGATGCCTACCGCAAGCACGGCGACAAGCGCTATAATCATAACAATGGCCTGCATGAAGTCAGATGCGCTTTCGGCAAGAAAGCCTCCCAAAAAGGTGTAAATCACCACAAATAACGCTCCGCAAAGCATCATGCTTTGGTAAGAGGCGCCGAACAGCCCGCTGAAGAGCTTTCCGCAGGTAACGAAGCAGCTGGCTGCATAAACGGTGAAAAATATCAGAATGAACAGCGCCGAGATCAGCAGCAGCACCTTTTTCTTTTCTTTAAAACGGTTGCTGATAAAATCAGGCACGGTGATGGCGTCGCCTGCCACAGTGGAGTAATTTCGCAGGCGCTTTGCCACAAGAAGCCAGTTGATGTAGGTTCCTACGGCCAGCCCGATTGCCGTCCATGCAGCATCGGCAATGCCGCACCAGTAGGCAACGCCGGGAAGCCCCATCAGAAGCCAGCCGCTCATGTCGGAAGCCTCGGCGCTCATAGCGGCAATCCACGGCCCCAGCCCGCGCCCACCGATGAAAAAGTTTTCACTGCTTTTGTTGGCTCGCTTGGCAAAGAATAAGCCAATGCCGATCACGATCGCCATATAGCAGATCATGGTGATCAGAATCGTAATGCTGTTGTTCCCCATTGTAAAGACCCTCCTGTTTATATGAATAAAATATGTACACATTCTATCATAAAATAAATGGGGTTTCAAGGAAATGAAAAAATTTTGTGAACGCGCGAGCAGAAGGGAGAAGGACGGGCGGCGGAAGGGCCTAAAGGGCGCGGAAGTCGCCCCGAGGGATGCGGCGCGTGCGCGTGCGCCGCCCCTTTGCGGGTTTATTTTGCAGAAAAAACGGTTTCTTTGGAAGAGAAAATAATGCAGCCGAGTCCGTCGGAGGAAAAACAAATTTCAAGTCTGCACACGGCGCTGCAAACTCTGCCGTCAGTGCGCGTGCGTTCTTCACTCTGTTCGTATTCCAGAACAACAGGCGCTCGTGCAAGCAGGGATGCGGCGCAGTAGCCGTCCTCTATGCGGTAGTCGGTCAAGCGAAAGGCTTGTCCGTTTTCGCCCTCCATTTTAATGACGAGCGGGATTTCGTCGCTTTTCCGTGCCTGCATATAGGCGTTGAGAAGCCCCCATCTGCGCAGAGCCGTTTGCAGGCTTGATCCGAAGTCAACATAATAGGGAAGTTCCGCATTTGAACCGGTGCGAAGGGTTAAAGTGTTGGAACGAACAATGCTGTCTCTCTTTTCTAAATAAATGTTTTGCAGATCGACGGCTTCGGAGCTTGCCACAAAACAGTCTCCTGCTGCGGAATTATAATAAGAAAGCTGAGAAGCTATGCCGGGGCAGAAGTGTTCGGCCAGATCCAGCAGCGCCTGTTGATCCATAGAGGGCGAAAAGCCGACCTTGGCAAGGTAATCTGCAAACATTTGAGTAGGGCTTTCGTTTCCGCAGCCGGCGCAGACGCATAGCAGGAGCGCCGAAAGCAAGAACATAGAAAGCACGCGACGAAAGCTCTTCATGAGATTTATGCTCCTATTTTATAATGATAATGAATATAGAATATATAAATATCATAGCAAAAAAATAACAGAAATGCAAGATTTGTTTATTTGTTAAAAGATAAATTTCGCGCCGGTGCCGCGCAAAAGAAGAATGAAAAATGGTTCTGTTCAAAAAAGACGCGATATGCTATAATAAAACAGTTAAAGACTCGGCCGCACAGCGGCTGTGTAGGGGGCAGAAACTTGTTTTTAAAGAGGCTTGAGGTTTTCGGTTTTAAATCCTTTGCGGATAAGATCGAATTGCAGTTCAATCAGGGGATCACGGCGATCGTGGGCCCGAACGGGAGCGGCAAGAGCAATGTGGGCGACGCCGTTCGGTGGGTGCTGGGCGAGCAGAGCGCGAAGCAGCTTCGCGGCGGTAAGATGGAGGATATCATTTTTAACGGCACGGAAAAGCGCAAGAAGCTTTCGTTCTGTGAAGTTACGCTGGTATTCGATAATGAAGACCGCGCCTTGCCCATTGATTACAGCGAGGTTGCCATCACGCGCAGGCTTTACCGCAGCGGTGAGAGTGAATATTATATCAACAAAGGAGCATGCCGCCTCAAGGATGTAACCGAGCTGTTTATGGATACCGGTATCGGCAAGGAGGGGTATTCCATTGTAGGGCAGGGGAAGATTGATAATATTCTTTCCACAAAGGCCGAGGAACGGCGCGCTGTTTTTGAGGAGGCCGCAGGGGTAACGAAATATAAAACGCGCAAGCTGGAGGCGGAACGCAAGCTTGCGAGAACCTGTGAAAATATCGACCGTCTTAACGACATTCTCTCCGAGCTGAACGACCGGGTGGAGCCGCTGGCACGCCAGAGTGAAACGGCGCAGAAATATCTTGCCATGCGGGAGCAGCTGCGCGATCTGGAGGTAAACTTTTACCTTTGCCAGTACGACATGGCCGCGGAGAAAAAGGACGGCATACGCCGTAGCTTGGAAGCAGTGGCAGGTGAATATCAGACAAAGGACGATCTGCGCACGGAGCTGCGGTTCAAGGCAGACGAAGAGGTCTCCCGTTTAGAGGCGTTGGAGGCACAGTTGGAAACGGTTCGCGCGGAATTGCTTGAGCTGACGGGGCAGCTGGAAAACGGGCTTGGGCAAAGCCGGCTTTTCGACGAGCGCGTCGCGCATATTCAGCAGGATAATGAACGCATGGAGCAGGAGCTGGTGCGCGCGGCGCAGGCGCGGGAGGATATGCGCGCGGCGATACAGGGCGACCGTGGCGCGGCGGAGCGCAAGCAGGCTTTGATCGCATCGCTGGAGACGGAAGTGCGGCAGATGGAAAGCACGCTTTCCGAAACGGATTCTGCGCTTGAGGCGGAAGGTCGGCAGCTTGAACAGGATAAACAGCAGATCGTCAATACATTAAACCGTCTTTCTGATGTTAGGGCCAATCAAAGCCGTTACGAGGCTATGCGCACCAATATTTCCGCGCGCCTTACCGGCATTGACGGCCAGCTTTCCGCGCTGGCGCATGAGCGGGAGAGCATAGAGCAGGCGCAGCAGGCGCAGCAGCATGCGACGGATGCCGTTGCTGTTGAAAAGAATGAACTTTTGCGGGCACGCGGTGAAAAACGGGCGGCGTTTGAGGAAAAGCATGCGTTTGTTGCCCGCTCGCAGACTCAGCTTAACGAAGTAACAGCGGAGCTGCAGCGTTCGCAGTCGCGCCTACATATGCTGCGCGAGATGAAGGACGATTATGAGGGCTTTCAGCGCAGCGTACAGCAGATTTTGAAGCAATGCGGCCGCGATCCGCAGATGAATAGCCGAGTGTGCGGGGTGGTTGCGCAGCTGATTACCGTGCCGCAGAAATATGAAAAAGCGGTGGAAACAGCGCTGGGCGCAGCGCTGCAAAATATTGTAACGCCTACGGAGGAGGACGCGAAGGCGCTCATTGCCTATTTGCGCAGCGGCTCCTACGGGCGCGCAACCTTTTTGCCGGTGAGCGCGATCCGAAGCAAAACGCTTTCTGCACAGGAGCGCGCGTCGCTTTCCGTAAGCGGCTGCTGCGGCGTGGCCAGCGAACTGATCTCCTTTGAGAGTCGTTACCGCGGCATCATGGAAAGCCTGCTCGGCAGAACGGTCATCTGCGAAAATATGGATATTGCCATTGCGATCGCACGCAAAAACGGGCACAGTTTCCGCTTGGTAACGCTGGAGGGCGATCTGATTAATGCCGGCGGTTCGATGACGGGCGGTTCGCAGCAAAGCAGATTGACCAGTATTTTGGGACGCACGCGCGAGATTGACGAAACGGCGCGCACAGTGGATAAGCTTCGTGCGCGTTCCGAGGAGCTTCGGCGCGCCTTGGAGCAGGCGCGCGCCGAGCGTGCCGGAATCGAACGGGAGGCTGCGGAGCTGGACGGGCAGATCCATCAGCGCGAGGTGCTGCTTGCGCGGGATCAGGAGCGCATGGAAAAGCTGAAGGCAGATATGGCGCAGAACGGCGAAGCGGCAGCCGCGCTTTCGGCGGAGAAGGCGGAACTCAGCGATACGCTTTCGGAAATTGAACAGAGCCTTGCAGGGGTAAACGGAATGCAGGGCTCTATGGAGCAGGATAACACGCAGGCGCAGGCGGATGTTGTAAAGCGGCAGTCCGCATACAATCAAAAGCGGCTGGAGCGTGAACGCTTTTATGAAGGTCTCAGCGCCAAGCGTGTGGAGCTTGCCGAAAACCGGCAGGGGCTTGCGGCGATGCAGGCTAATGTGGAGCGTATGCGCGCGGAGCTTTCGGCAGGCGAAGCGCGAGACGATGAAAAGCGCGCGAAGCTTCGGGAGAATGAAAGAACGCTGGAGCAGGTTCACGAACAAAGCCTGCAATTCGGCAGGCAGATCGAAACGCTTCAGCGGGCGTTGGAGGAAAAAAAGCAGGCGCAGGCAGGGTTAGACGCGCAGCGGGAGACGCTTAACGCCGAAGCGCGCGAACGGGATCGTCGTCTGCGTGAGCTGGAGCAGGATCTGCTTGCCGCGCAGGACAAACGGCATAAGCTGGAGCTGTCGCTGCAAAAGGTGGATTCGGATATTTCGCTGATGGAGCAGCGCATTTGGGATGAATACGAGCTTACCTATGCCGCGGCTGCGGAGCTGCGGCAGGCGGACTTCAAGCTGACGGGAGCGCAGGCGGAGATCAACCGCCGCCGCCGGGAGATCAGTGAACTGGGCACGGTCAATGTCAATGCGATTGAGGAGTATGTTGCCACTAAGGAGCGTGCGGATACGCTTTCCGCACAGCTTCAGGATCTGCAAAAGGCAGAGGCGGATTTGCGGCGCATTATTTCGGATATCGTGAAGAAAATGGAGGTGCAGTTCCGGGAGCAGTTTGCGCTGATCAATAAATATTTCAATATTACGTTTAAGGAGCTGTTCGGCGGCGGCCGTGCGGAGCTTCGCTTGGAGGATAGCGACGATGTGCTTGCCAGCGGGATCGAGATTGTTGCGCAGCTTCCGGGCAAGGCGCTGCAAATGCTTTCGCTGCTTTCCGGCGGCGAACGCGCGCTTACAGCCATTGCAATTCTGTTTGCGATGCTGCGCCTTAAGCCAACGCCGTTTTGCATCTTAGATGAGATCGAGGCGGCGCTCGATGAAGCGAATGTGTATAATTTTGCTTCGTATTTGCGCACCTATACGGGAAAAACGCAGTTTATCGTGGTAACGCACCGCAAGCCGACGATGGAGGAGGCGGACAGCTTGTACGGCGTGGCGATGGAGGAAAAGGGCGTTTCCAAAATGGTGTCGGTCAAGCTGTCGGATTTTGAACAATAATTTATTAGGAAAGAAGGAAGCGGATTTTGGGCATTTTTCAGAAAAACAAGAAGCCGGAAGAGGCGCATGAGGAGCCGGCGCCGGTAAAAAAGGGCTTTTGGAACAAAATAGCGCAGGGGCTTACGCGCACCCGTTCGGAGCTTGCAGGGAAACTTGGACGGCTCATTGAGTATTATGCAAACATTGATGAAGAGTTTTTTGAAGAGCTTGGGGCAGTGCTGATTTCTTCGGATATGGGTGTGGCTGCCACGGAGGAGATCATCGCTTCTCTGCGGGAGCGCGTCAAGCAGGAGAAGCTTTCGGATTCCAAGGAAATCACCAAGCTGCTCAGAGAGGAGATCACAGCAAGGCTGCGCATAGAGGCTCCTGAGCAGAGCGAGCCGCTGCTGATTTTGGTGGTAGGCGTCAACGGCGTGGGCAAAACCACGGCGATCGGAAAGCTTGCATACCGTTATGCGCAGCAGGGAAAGAGCGTTCTGCTTGCGGCAGGCGATACCTTCCGTGCCGCCGCTGCCGAGCAGCTTGCCGTGTGGGCGGAGCGCAGCGGAGCGCAGCTGGTGCGGCACGGCGAGGGAGCGGACAGCGCCGCCGTGATTTTTGATGCGATCTCAGCGGCCAAGGCCAGAAAATCGGATGTCGTGATCTGCGATACGGCGGGGCGACTGCACAATAAGAAGAACCTAATGGACGAATTGGCCAAGGTCGGCCGCACGATCGACCGCAACTGGGAGGGCGGGCGCGAGACCTTTATCGTGCTCGACGCCACAACGGGGCAGAACGCGCTCAGCCAGGTGAAAACCTTTCAGGAAGCAACGCCGCTCAACGGCATTGTGCTTACCAAGCTGGACGGCACCGCTAAGGGCGGCGTGGTAGTGGCGATCGAAAGCGAAATGCGGCTTCCGGTGCGCTATATCGGCGTGGGGGAAGGTAAGGAGGACTTAATGGAGTTTGATGCCGAAGCCTTTGCCGAGAATATTGTGTAAGAAAGAAAGGACGGATTTTTATGAATTGCTACGGCAAAAAAGAATGGATGATCCCGGACGGTTTTATTTCCTCGCATTCTACCAATCAGACGAGCCATGACGCGGTGTGCGTGCTGAACACTACGGATCGGGATGCTGTGATCAGGCTGAGCCTGTATTTTGAAAACGACGAGCCGATGACGGATTTTGAGACCGTCTGCCCGGCGCGCAGAACGCATCATATCCGCATGGATAGGATCGTCAGCAAAAGCGGCCGGTCGGTGCCGCGCGATACGCCTTATGCGATTCTTGTGCAGAGCGACACGGAGATCGTGGTGCAGTACAGCAGGCTGGATACTTCCGCCGCAGAAATGGCGTTAATGACGACGATTGCTTATTCGCTTTAAAAAAGAATTGACAAGGTTGAATAAATGCGGTATGATATGCGCTGTAAAGCATTGGAACTTTACAGCGGAGGGGTCTGAATGGAGCTTGAAAAGAATGTCCGCATATGTATGCTGCTGGATTTGTACGGCGTGTTGCTGACAGAGAAGCAGCAGCGGCTGCTCAAGCTGCATTACGAAGAGGATATGTCCCTTGCCGAGATAGCCGAGCTTGCGGGAATTTCCCGGCAGGGCGTGAGAGATTGCCTTGTTAAGGGCGAGGCGGTCTTAAATGGCTTTGAGCAAAAGCTGTGCCTGCTTTCACACAGGCAGGCGCTGGAAGCTTTGGTGCGCCGGCTGCATAGCGAGCCGCTATCCGAAGCATTGTTGGAGGAATTTGACCGATTGACGGAGGATCTGCATGGCGTTTGAAGGGTTAAGCGAAAAGCTTCAGAATGTCTTTAAAAAGCTGACAGGGCGCGGCAAGCTCACGGAGGCGGATATTAAAGCCGCCATGAGAGAAGTGCGCATGGCGCTGCTGGAAGCAGATGTTAACTTTGCCGTGGCAAAGGATTTCTGTGCTTCCGTGAGCGGCAAGGCTGTGGGGGCGGAGATCTTAGAAAGCCTTACGCCGGGGCAGCAGGTCATCAAGCTCGTTAAGGATGAGCTGATCGAGCTTATGGGTTCCACGAATGCGAAGCTGACAGTTTCTCCCGCGCCGCCGACGGTAATCATGCTGTGCGGGCTTCAGGGCGCCGGTAAAACCACGATGTGCGGCAAGCTTGCGGGCTACTTGGCCAAGCAGGGCAAGCGTCCGCTGCTGGTGGCGGGCGATATTTACCGCCCGGCTGCGATCGACCAGTTAAAGGTTGTGGCAAAGGCGTTTGGCATTCCCGTGTTTGAAAAGGGCACGCAGAATCCCGTTATTACCGCGCAGGAAGCGGTCGCTTATGCCAAAAGCTATCAGCACGATACCGTGATTTTGGATACGGCAGGCCGGCTGCATATCGACGAAGCGCTGATGGAAGAGCTTGCGCAGATCAAGGCGACAGTGAAGCCGCATGAGATCCTGTTGACGGTGGACGCGATGACCGGTCAGGACGCAGTCAATGTGGCGAAAAGCTTTAATGAGCAGTTGGGGATTGACGGCGTGATCCTTACCAAGCTTGACGGCGACACCCGCGGCGGCGCGGCGTTAAGCGTGCGGGCGGTAACGGGCAAGCCCATTAAGTTCTGCGGCGTTGGCGAAAAGATCAGCTTGGATACGATCGAACCGTTTTATCCTGACCGTATGGCTTCAAGAATCTTGGGCATGGGCGACGTGCTTTCGTTAATCGAGCGCGCGCAGGAGGCCATTGACGAAAAGCAGGCCGTTAAGCTTGAGGAAAAGCTGAAAAAAGCGCAGTTTGACCTTCAGGATTATTTGGATCAATTCAAGCAGATGCGCAAGATGGGCAATATTACCGATATTCTCGGCATGATGCCGGGCATTGATAAATCCAAGATCCGCGAGGAGGATATTGACACCAAGCGGATCGATCGCATGGAGGCGATCATTCTTTCCATGACGGGGAAGGAACGCCGCAATCCGCAGATTATCGACGGCAAACGCCGCAAGCGTATTGCAGCTGGGAGCGGAACGAGCGTGCAGGAGGTCAATCAGCTGCTGCGGCAGTTTGAACAGACGAAGCAAATGATGAAGCAGTTTTCCGGCCGTCTTAAGCGCGGCGGCAAAATGAAATTTCCTTTTTGAGTATAACGCGATTTCGCGTTTGCTATATACATCATAACCGGCAGGAGGTGCAAAAGATATGGTAAAGATCAGAATGACAAGAATGGGCGCGCATAAGGCTCCGTTTTATCGCATCGTTGTGGCGGACAGCCGCTGCCCGAGAGACGGACAGAACATTGAGGTGCTGGGCTATTATAACCCGCTTACGAACCCTGCGGAGTTCAAAGTGGATGCTGAGGCGGCTAAAAAGTGGCTTTCAAACGGCGCGCAGGCTTCCGCAACCGTTCAGAAGCTGTTTAAGAACCACGGCATTATCGATTGATTGAACGCAGCAAAGTTCTTTCACACTCGAATTTGTTCTGTTGCAGAACAAATTGAAAGGGATTTAAAATTATGGAAGAATTGATTAGACACATCGTTGCAGCGCTGGTGAGCAAGCCTGATGAGATCGATATCCGTTCCATTGAACAGGCGGATGGCGGCATTACCGTTGAGGTTCGCGTTGCGCAGGAGGATATGGGAAAGATCATCGGCAAGCAGGGGCGCATCGCCAGAGCGATACGCACTGTGGTAAAGGCCGCTTCCACAGCGCAAAAACAGAGGGTGAGTGTAGAAATCATCTGAAAATTTGCTTGTAGGATCGGAATCGTTCTGCAAGCTTTTTCTTTTATTGAAGGAGAGCTTACATGGATTTTATCCAAATAGGGAAAATCGTAAAGCCGCAGGGGATCCGCGGCGAAGTCAAGGTTCTGCCGATGACGGATCGTTTGGAGCGTTTTTTGGAGCTGAAAGAGGTTTTTTTGGAGCAAAAAGGCGAAAAGGTGCTCACGAAGGTCATGGGCGCCCGCGTTGGGGCCGATGCGGCGTATCTGTTTTTAGAGCGGGTTTACGATCGCAACGCCGCGGAGGCGCTGCGCGGCTGCGCGCTGCTTGTGGATAGAGCGCATGCCGCCGAGCTGCCGGAAGGGCGGTATTTTATCGTGGATCTTATCGGTGCGGAGGTATTCAGTAAAGAGAGAAAACGGATCGGGGTTTTAAAAGAGGTGCTTCAGCCCGGGGCGAACGACGTTTTTGTGGTTCGTTCAGGGGATTCCGAGCTGCTGATTCCGGTTGTTGATGCATTTGTGGACACGATCGATGCGCAGAACAAACGCATTACGGTGAACGCCGAAATGCTTTCGGAGGAAGAGATCCGTGAAAATTAGTATTCTTACACTGTTTCCGGAAATGTTTGCGCCGCTTCAGCACAGTATCCTTGCAAGAGCGTCGGAGAGAGGGTTGCTGGAAATTGAGCTTATCAATATCCGGGATTTTTCAGCCAGCAAGCATAAGAATGCCGATGATTATCCTTTTGGCGGCGGTGTCGGAATGCTGATGAGCGCTCAGCCGATCTTTGACGCTATGCGCAGTATTGAGGGGAGGCCGCGCCGCATTTATCTTTCGCCCAAGGGCCGTGTGCTGACGAACGCAAAAGCGCGCGAGCTTGCGCAGCATGAGCATATTGTGCTGCTTTGCGGGCATTACGAGGGCGTGGATCAGCGCGTGATCGATACATGGATCGATGAAGAAATCTCCGTGGGGGATTATATTCTCACCGGCGGAGAACTGCCTGCCATGATCGTAACGGACGCCGTTTCACGCTATGTGTGCGGCGTGTTGGGCGATGGGGCGAGCGCGCATGAGGACAGCTTCAGCGACGGCTTGCTGGAGGCGCCGCAGTATACAAGGCCTGCTGAATTTGAGGGGCTGTGCGTGCCGCCCGTGCTGCTTAGCGGAAACCATGCGCAGATACAGGCATGGAAACGTGAGCAGCAGCTGCGAACAACGCTGAAAATGCGCCCGGAACTGCTGGAAAGCGCCGAGCTTTCAGATAAAGACCAAGAGCAGCTGCGCAAAATTCGGGAAGAAGAGGAACCTGAGAGAATATAAATTGAGCGAGCTTGGTATAAAAGCGAGCGGGCTTTGGGCTTGCTTTGTTAAATAAAAAGTCTTTACGGCAGCGGGAACTGCGTTGTAAAGACGGCGGATGCGCCTTAAAACAACGGCCTTTTCTGTTTGAAAACAGAGAAGGCCGTTGTTTGCTGTTTTTGCGGCGCGGGGCGCACGGCCGCCTGCGGCGGCAGCCTCCTTTCGGAGGCTCCCCGAACTTTGTTCGGGGCGTGCGCCCCGCGCTTGTTCGCGCAGTTCAGTCGTCCAAAACGATCAGCTTTTCGTTTCCTAAGCAGTCTACAAGATAAACGGCGTTGTTTTCGGCAGGAGAGAGGTGAATCCCGTCTTGCAGAAACGGTTTTTTTCCGCTTGGAACGGCGTAATCCTCCGTGAGAAAACAGCCGTTTTCCGTTAAATGGCCGCAGGCGACGTAGGATAGATAATCTAACGAGTTTGCACGCTTGGGCAGCAGCGCTAACGAGCGGTGTGAATAGCTGTTTACGGTGATTTCCAGTGCACCGGTGCGGCGCACGGCGTTTAGATTGACGATTGCGTTGTTGTCCGGCAGGGAATCCTTGAAAAGCTCCAGCTGTTCAAGGCGGCCGGCGAGCAGCCGGCGGCGCAGGGCGTGCAGGCTTAGTATGCTGTCATCGGCAGCCAGAAAATCTCGTCCCATATTCGCCGCTGCAACGGCCAGCGTACCTGCGCCGCTGAAAAGCTGCACGGCCAGATCTCCCTTTTCCGTCGTGCAGGAAAGCAGCCGTTCAAAAAGCTCCAAAGGGCGTTGACCGTCAATCCCCGTATGCTCGGAGGTCTTTATATTCACGGCAGGAATATCCCACACATCGTCAAACGGGACTAATTCGTCTTCGTAATAACGGTATTCCTTTTCGCCTGTCTGCATAAAGAAATATACGCGGCCGTCGCTGTCCACAGCGCGCTTCATGTGGTTTCTCCGCTCGTTTCCGCGCAGTTCCCCTACTGCTAGTGGGGAAAAGGTGCATGCGCCGCTTTTTGCATAGAGATAAATGATTTCGTGCCGCTTGGCAAAGCAGCTGCGCGCGCTCGCTCCGCCTTTAAAATGCCATACGATCTCATTAAGAAAGTTCTGTTTGCCGAATATGCTGTCAAGAGCGGTGCGGACTTCTGCGCTCGCATTCGATCCACAGGCAACCGCAGCCGTGCCGCTGCCGGAAAGCAGACGGTGACATGTGCGGATCGCTTCGGCTATGGGGTATTCCGTGTGCGGCAGAGACAGAGAATAAGTATCGCGCGCTTCTGTGCCGATGCGGATCAGCGCCTTTTTCTGGCGGCTCATTGCGGCGGCAGCGTCAAGAAATACGAATTGAGCACGGTTGGCGCAGGTATCTGCAAGGTAGGGAAACAGCGTATCCGCCGCGGCGCAGTAAACCGCGCCGTGAACAGGGCTGTCCTCGGCAAGCGTGGAAGTAATATTTGAAATTTTTTCATGAAAGCGAAATAGATCCATCAATAAGCGCTCCTTTGGAATATTATAACTTTTTGCGCGAAAAATTTCAATAGCGCAGGTGGATTTTGTTCTTTTATTTTATGGCTGTATGTGGTAAAATAGAACGCGAAGAAGTATTTTAAAAGGAGAACGAATTTATGGAGCATTGGGCGGATTTTGGTAAGCTGACATTGGAACGTATGGCGGCAGGCGGCGTGTTCCTTACTGTTAAAGGGGAAAAGCCGAATACCATGACAATGGGCTGGGGAAGCTTGTCCGTTTATTGGGGCAAGCCGGTGTTTATCGTTCCGGTTCGGGAAAGCAGATATACCTATGAGCTTTTAAAAACAGCGAAAGAATTTACCGTGAGCGTGCCCGGGGAGTCGGGCGCTTTTAAAACGGCGCTGGGAATCTGCGGTTCGCGTTCGGGAAGGGACTGCGATAAATACAGCCTTGCGGGGCTGAAGCTTCAGGCAGGCCGCACGACGGAAACGCCTGTGATACAGGGCTGCGCGGTGCATTATGAGTGCCGAATTCTTACCAGCTTGCCGTTGGGGCTGGAACGCCTTCCGGAGGATATCAAGGCGAGATGCTATCCCAAAGGAGATGAGCATACGCTGTTTTTCGGGGAAATCACGGCCGCTTATGAGGGATAAACGGGAGATTTGTTTAATTGATTGTTTGCTTGAAGACCGTGCAATAAAAGCAGCAGAAATTTTCTGCTGCTTTTTTATCATGATATTCTATTATAAAATAAAATCATCCTCAATATCTTCGGAATCTCTGACCGGCTGCCAGGCTTTTCCGAACTGGATATCTCGAAAGAGCGCGGCAAGGCCCGTGATTTGCTTCAGGCGAAGGATTTCGTCCCTGTCCATGCCCAAATGCTTGGAGATCCATGCGTCGGAACGCCCAAGTTCGTGGAGCTCCTTGACGATATTGCTCATTAGGTCGACATCGTGGGTGCCTCGGGCGCGGTTATGGCGAATCGTGCTGGCCATGCGGTGGTCTAAGGGCTTGTTGATTACGGAAACAGGCAGCATGCCGCCTTCCCGTTCGTAAATATCCGGGTAATCAAGCATAATGCGATAGCGGTGAAAGCCATCGACAATAATGTAGAGATCCTTTTGCTTGGCATAATAGCATACGATCGGCATTGTATAGCCGTCTTCCTTAATGCTGTCATAGAGCAGCTTCAGCTCCGGAGGCGCTACTGCGTTGGGGTTATACGAATTGGGCTTGATTTTTTCTATGGGAACGGCTTTTACATTATACACAGGACTTGTATGGCTCATTATGCGTTGCCTCCTATACTGCTGTATTTTTCCTTGAGCAGATCTACGTATGCTTTTTGCTGGCGTGTCATGCCAAACCCCATAAAACGGCAGTTGTGGTCATTTTTCAGAATGCAGTAGCACATTCGTTTCCAGCTGGGAATATCCTTGGTGGATTTGATGTCGTCCGTATTGTCCGGAATCTTCCCTACAAAAACCACTCTGGTATTTCGCAGAACGGTATAATTGGAAACGCCGTTTCTGCGAATATTATAGCCGTGTTCCAATAGCTCCTCAATTGCTTTTTCTTCAAGACCGCCTCCGACATTGTGCCAAAATTCAATAGAGGTTTTAAATATGCGGATATAATTGTTCCGCAGCCGCGTGGGAAGCGTGTCGAGCAGGAATTTGGTAAAGGACTCCCATGAGTGACCCTCGGGAAGCGCCAGACTTCGGTATCCCATCGCTTTTGTTTTTCCGTATATGGCGCCGAAGTTTGCCCCCTTGACACGGCCGACCAGCTTGGACCAGATCTGCGGGTCGATCACGCGGTACAGATTCAGGCTGTCCTTAGCGCAGTCGTTAAAGGGGGAGGCGACTCTCATTTGGTTAGGCTTCAGACCCGCCATATAATACAGATCATACAGGCGGTTGTAATCGTACTGAAAAATATAATTTGCGTGCCAAACATCCCCTGTGGACCAGTCGTATAAAGGGGAGGCGCACCAAACGTCTTTAAATTGCTTGCTGATCCAGCAGACGCCGTTGTAGCCGTATTTTTTGTTAACGATAGCGTTATAGCGCTGTAAGGATTCGTCCGTTCTCATGCCTAAAAGGCAGACGGTTTTTTTGTTTCCGTGAGAAATGCGGTACCACCGGCCGAACTGCTTGGCCAGATCCTCCTGATGCATTTTATATTTATAAGTGGTCATGGGGTTGTTTTGCAGGTTGATGACATACGGATGGCGGGGCATGGGGCGAACCCAAGCGGATTCTTTGTTGTCGTCCCACGGATACCAATACATTTCATAGCTGCTCAGCGCTGTGCGCGTTGCCATCGGCAGGCATACCCAATAGGGCTCCACATCCTTTTTGATGCGTGCGAAGGTTCGTTCTATATATTCGGTGGTTACGGTATACTGCGCTTCAAAATCCTGATGAAAAACGCCGATTTTCTTGTTTGGAAAATATTTTTTCTGAAAATCGAGAGTCAAATTCAGCAGCAGGCCGCTGTCCTTTCCGCCGGAAAAAGAAACATAGATATTATCAAATTCGGTGAATAAATAACGAAGACGTTCCTGAAGAGCGTCGTAAACATTTTGGTTGGTAAATCCTCTTTCCATTTATTTGCTCCGAGATGATGGATTTTGTAGAATTATATCATATTTTGGAATGAATTACAAATAAAAAGAGCATTTTTGGAAATAAAATGGAAAATAAATGGAAATAAAATGGAAAAAGCCCGATCAGGCTTTGCGGAAGCAAAAACCGAATCGGGCAAGAATCTGGATTATGAAAGCTCTATAACTAAAGTGGATTTGACGAATTCAAATTCGGGCAGGTAGAGCTCCGACATTTTTTCGGTGCAGGCGAACGTAAGGGAATAGGAGATATCGTTATCGAGCCATGTATATTGATGCCAAAAATAGTCGTCCGCCGCGCCGAGATTCGAGTCGTCAATATGTCCTTTGAAGATGCGCAGCTCGGCGTTTGCTCCGCTGAGCTGGACGGAGCTGCTTTTCTCAAGCGTAACGGAGGGGAAAAGCTTTTGCATGTCGGCTACGCCGGCGTCCGCAATTTCAGCCGCAGTCTTCTGCTCGGTGTTGAAGAAGCCGCCGAAGGCGATGTATTCACGGAAGCTGGGCGTTGCGTCTTCGGCCGGGGAGACAAGC
>JAHAAN010000036.1 GCA_018376855.1 Clostridiales bacterium
GCGCCCGCCGCTGCCTGCCGCCAACGCCCAGACCGCCACTATCGGCGCAGCGGTGGCGGCGTAACGCTCTCCGGCGGAGAATCGCTTTGCCAGCCGGATTTTGCTGTAGCGCTCCTCAAGGCCTGCAAGGAAAACGGATTGGATACCGCAATGGAATCTATGGGCTGCGCGCAGTATAGTGTGATCGAACGCTACTTGCCGTATTTGGATCATTACCTGATGGATATTAAGCATATGGACAGCGCCAAGCACAAGGAATTTACCGGCCGCGGCAATGAGCTGATGCTCGAAAACGCGCGGCTGATCGCAGCTCATGCCAAGGAGCTGATTATCCGTGTGCCTACGATCCCTACCTTTAATGCCACCAAGGAGGAGATCGGCGCCATTGCGCGCTTTGCGGCTTCGCTGCCGAATGTTAAGCAGCTGCATTTGTTGCCGTATCATCGTTTGGGGCAGGATAAATATACGGGTCTTGGGCGTACCTATGAGCTGGAGGGGCTGACGCCTCCCACCAAGGAGTTCATGGAAGAGCTGCGCGAGGAAGCCGAAAAATCCGGGTTGTATGTGCAGATCGGCGGATAGAAACGGGAGTGAGAATTTGGATCTGAAGGATTTGATTACGATCAATGGGAATAATGAGGGTAAGCTCAGAATCATTCAGGAGCTTGTGCCCGGTAAGCAGATCACGCTGGCGCATATCATTGCAAACCCGGATGAGATTCTTTATCAGAAGCTGGGGCTGGATCCGGAGTTGGATTACTCTCAGGGCGGGGCGATCGGCGTTACGACCGTAAGCCCTGCGGAGACGGCGATCATTATCGGCGATATTGCCATTAAAACGGCAAACGTTGATTTGGGATTTTTGGATCGCTTCAGCGGAACGCTGATCCTTACGGGCAAGCTTTCCGAGGTAGAGGCCTCTATGCGGGAGCTGCTGCGCTATTGCCGCGATGTGCTTGGGTTTACGGTTTGTAACCTTACAAAAACCTAAGGAGCGAGCGGTTTGAAAAAAATTATTCTCATCGGCCGCAGCGAATGCGGCAAGACAACGCTGACGCAGGCTATGCGCGGTGAAACGGTCATGTATCATAAAACGCAGTATGTGAATCATTACGATGTGATCATCGACACGCCGGGAGAATACATTCAAACGCGCACGCTCGGCGGCGCGCTGGCGCTGTATTCTTTTGAAGCGCAGGTGATTGGCCTTCTGCTCAGTGCGACGGAGCCGTTTTCCTTGTACAGCCCGTGCATTACCGGCATGGCTACGCGCGAGGTAGTGGGCATTATTACAAAGATCGATCATAAAAACGCGCGTGTGGATTTGGCGGAGCAATGGCTTAAACTGGCGGGATGCAGAACGATCTTTCGTGTAAATTCCCGCACCGGAGAGGGCGTAGGAGAGCTTATTGAGCACCTCCGCGAGCCCGGAGATGTGCTTCCGTGGGATTTGGCGCAGCAGAAAAATGGGAAAACAACACAAAACAAATCAAAAAAGCGTGTACAGAACACAAAACAAAGAATAAACCAATAATAATTGCAAAAAAACAAGCAAAAAACAACAAAAATAAATAAAAAATCTTGACACAGATAGGCCACTATGATAGAATGATACTCGTAAGAGAATCAATAAATACAATTTAAATAGATCGTAAAGGAGAAATGGAACATGGTATCGGAATACGAAATCAAAAAACAAATCTGCGACATCGGAAAGCGCATCTATGACAGAGGCATGGTTGCTGCCAACGATGGAAATATTTCCGTGAAGATCGGCGAAAATGAATTCCTCTGCACGCCCACAGGCGTCAGCAAGGGCTTTATGACTCCGGATTATATCTGTAAGGTAGATGCAGAGGGCAAAGTGATCCAGGCAAACGCGGGCTTCAAGCCCTCCAGCGAGATCAAGATGCATATGCGTGTATATAAGGAGAGACCGGACGTAAAGAGCGTTGTTCATGCGCACCCGATGTATGCTACCGGCTTTGCTATCGCGGGCATTCCGCTGACACAGCCGATCATGCCGGAAGCAGTAATCGCTTTGGGCTGCGTGCCGATCGCTGAGTACGGCACCCCCTCCACCAACGAGATTCCGGATGCTGTTTCCAAATATTTGCAGCATTATGACGCAGTTCTGCTCGCCAACCACGGCGCGCTGACCTATTCGGATTCCTTGCTGGCGGCTTACCACAAGATGGAGTCTGTTGAGTTCTATGCAAAGCTGCTGTATATCTCCAAGAATTTGGGCGGCCCGAAGGAGCTCAGCGAGGATCAGGTTCAGAAGCTCTATGAGATCCGCAGACAGTTCGGCATGACGGGCAAGCACCCGGCAGATCTGTGCCCCAACGTTAAAGCAGGCAAGGCAAGCTGCCATAGCTGCGGCAGATGCGGCGGCGCGCAGGCTCAGTCTTCCGACAGCGATATTATCGCGGAGATCACCAAGCGCGTGATGGAGCAGCTGGGCAAATAATAAACAGAAAAGTATGTAAGAGGAGGCCGTAAAACAGTGGCAATAACAGAAACAGAGCTTAGCGCGATCGTTAAGCAGGTTATGCAGAAGCTTCAAGACGGGAGTTCCTCCGCAGAAGAAAAGCCGCTCGGTGTTTTTGACGATATGAACGACGCCATCGCAGCCGTTAAGGAATCACAGAAAATATTGCAGCGGATGCCGATGGATTGCAGAGAGAAGATCATTGCAAACATTCGCAGAAAGACGATTGAAAATGCTGAAACGCTTGCAAAAATGGGCGTTGAAGAAACCGGCATGGGAAATGTCGGGGATAAGATTCTCAAACATCAGCTCTTGGCGGAGAAGACTCCGGGTACGGAGGATATTACAACTGTTGCGTGGTCCGGAGACCGCGGACTTACCTTGATCGAAATGGGACCGTTCGGCGTGATCGGCGCGATTACGCCCTGCACCAACCCCTCAGAGACCGTGCTGTGCAACAGCATCGGTATGATTGCGGGCGGCAACACTGTGGTGTTCAACCCCCATCCGGCGGCTGTCAAGGTTTCAAACTTCGCCGTTTCGCTTGTAAATCAGGCGTCTAAGGAAGCCGGCGGGCCGGCAGTTGTCGCCGCTTCCGTGGTTAAACCCACAATGGACAGCAGCAAGATCATGCTCAGCCATAAGGATATCAATCTTATCGTCGCAACGGGCGGGCCGGGCGTAGTTACAACAGTTCTTTCCAGCGGCAAGCGCGGCATCGGTGCCGGCGCGGGCAATCCGCCGGTTTTGGTTGACGATACCGCAGATATTGCGAAGGCGGCAAGAGATATCGTAAACGGCTGCACCTTTGATAATAACCTTCCCTGCATCGCGGAAAAGGAAGTCGTTGCGTTTGATTCCATTGCCGACGAGTTGATCTATCATATGATAGAAGAGAACGGTTGTTACATGGCGTCTAAGGAAGAACAGGAGAAGCTGATCGCAACGGTGTTTGGGCCTAAGGGCTTAAATCGTAAGTGCGTTGGCAGAGATGCCAAAACACTGCTCGGCATGATCGGCGTCAAGGCGCCGGAGGGTACTCGCTGCATTATCTTTGAGGGCGAGAAGGAACATCGCCTGATCGCTGAAGAGCTGATGATGCCGATTCTCGGAATCGTTCGCTGCAAGGATATTGACGACGGTATCGAAAAGGCGCTGTGGCTGGAGCATGGCAATCGCCATTCGGCTCATATGCATTCTAAGAATGTGGAAAACCTCACTAAATACGGAAAGGCGCTTGATACTGCAATCTTTGTTAAGAACGCGCCTTCCTATGCGGCGCTTGGTTTCGGCGGAGAGGGCTTCTGCACATTCACCATTGCGAGCCGTACAGGCGAGGGCTTGACCAGCGCCAGCACGTTTACAAAGAAAAGACGCTGTGTAATGGCAGACAGCCTTTGCATCAGATAAGGAGGCAGAAAGTATGGACGCAAATAATATTGAACAAATTGTAAAACAGGTGCTGGACAGCATGCGCGGAACAAGCGCGCCGGCAGCTGCGCCGGCGGCAGCTCCGGCAGCGGCAGCAGCGGGCATCCCGAAGACCAGCCGCGTGGCTATGCTGACCAAGCTTGAAAACTTTGATATTCAGGAGTATGCCATTCCCGAAATCGGGGACGACGATATTCTGGTGAAGGTTGAAGGCTGCGGTGTTTGCGGAACGGATGCGCATGAATTCAAGCGCGATCCTTTTGGGCTGATTCCGCTGGTTTTGGGCCATGAAGGCACCGGTGAAATCGTAAAAATGGGCAAAAATGTTAAGAAGGACAGCGCTGGCAAGCCGCTCGCAGTGGGCGATAAAGTGGTTACCTGCATGATCTTCAAGGATAATCCCGATATCACGATGTTCGATCTGAACAAGCAGAACGTAGGCGGCGCTGACGTATACGGCCTGCTTCCGGATGACGATAAGCATCTGAACGGATGGTTTGCCGATTACATCGTGGTTCGCGGCGGTTCAACAGTATTCAATGTCAGCGATCTGAGCTTGGATATGCGAATCCTGATCGAGCCGTGCGCTGTGCTGGTTCATGCAGTGGAGCGCGCTAAATCCACCGGCATTCTGCGCTTTAACAGCCGCGTTGCCGTTCAGGGCTGCGGTCCGATCGGTTTGATCTGCATTGCGGTTCTCAGAACAATGGGTATTGAAAACATCGTTGCGGTTGACGGCGAGGAGAAACGCTTGAATTTTGCTAAGGAAATGGGCGCTTCCAAGAGTGTGAACTTTAAGGATCATAAGGGGATCGAGGCGCTTTCCGGAGCAGTGAAGGACGCTTTCGGCGGTTACTTAGCGGATTTTGCTTTCCAGTGCACGGGTTCCCCGATTGCGCACGGCAATATCTATAAATTCATTCGCAACGGCGGCGGGCTGTGCGAGCTGGGCTTCTTTATCAACGGCGGCGACGCTACGATCAACCCGCATTTCGATATCTGCTCTAAGGAGATCACCATTGTGGGTTCGTGGGTGTACACGCTGCGCGATTACGCAACCACCTTTGATTTCCTCAAGAGAGCGAAGGGGATCGGTCTTCCGATCGAAAAGCTCATTACGCATAAGTTCCCGTTGGAGAAAATCAACGAGGCGCTTCAGACCAATCTGAAAATGGAAGGCTTGAAGATCGCGATTGTGAACTAAGCGATGAGGAGTGAAGGCAATGGCAAGTGCCGTAGGCATCATAGAGGTTTTCGGTTTAACGGCGGCATTTGTCGCTTGTGATGCCGGCTGCAAGGCGGCGGACGTTACGGTGGAAACCTTTGATAAAAACAAACCCGCAAACGCGGATAAGCTGCCGGTTCCTTTGATTGTATCGGTAAAGTTCCGCGGAAGCGTAGAGGCTGTCAGAGCAGCGGTGGAAGCTGCGGCTGCGGCAGTAGAACAGGTAACGGGCGTTGTTTCGCAGCATGTGATTGCAAATGTATCCGAGGGTGCGGAAAAAATGCTCAAGCTCAGCGGCCTGGATAAAAGCTGAGCAAACGGTTTCATGGCAGCTTACCGCAAAAGCGGTGGTTGATATAAAAAGTAAAACAAATTATAAAATATACGGAGGGTGTTCATTATGGCAATGGAAGCATTGGGAATGGTAGAAACAAGAGGACTTACGGCAGCAATCGAGGCTGCGGATGCAATGGTTAAATCTGCTGAGGTTACATTGATCGGTACCGAGAAGATCGGAAGCGGACTCGTGAGCGTTATGGTCAGAGGCGATGTGGGAGCTGTTAAGGCTGCTACGGAAGCCGGCAGCGCTGCTGCTTCTAAGCTCGGCGAGCTTGTAGCTGTACATGTGATCCCGAGACCGCACGCTGATGTTGAGAAAATTCTTCCGCAGCTTTAATGGTAAGGCATAAAAAGCGCCCTGCAAATGGGGCGGTTCAAGGAGAATACTTCTCATGAAATCACTTGGGTTTTTAGAGGTTCCGAGCGTTGCCGCGGGCGTGGACGCACTGGATATTATGTGCAAAACGGCTGATGTGGAGTTCGTAACCTGGGAGCGAAAAATGGGCGGCAGATTGGTAACGATCGTGATTCGTGGAACTGTTTCGGCGGTAACGGAAGCGATTGCGTCTGCAAAGGCAGCCTGTATCAAAAAGCCGGTTGCAACTGCTGTGATTGCCAATCCGCATGAGGAAACTTGGCGGATGGTCAATCTCAGCGCGTCCAGAATGCAAAAGAAGTAGCAGACGGAAAATTTCCGTGTGCTGCAAAACCAACGTTATTAAGAGGGGTTGTGTCTGTTGCAGGCGTGATCCCACGGAAAGGACGTAAGAGCTTTTATGGCGGATGAAAAAGAAACAAAAAGCATTAAAGTAAAAGCAAAAGCTCCTTCGGCGGTTTCCGCTTCGGAGACGGTTCCTGCATCGGCGGAAAAGACGCCCGAAGCAAAGGCCGAAACAGTAAAAGCGTCTTCTGCAAAGAAGCCTGCGCCAAAGAAGCGCACACCGGCGAAGAATACAACGCCGGCAGCCGAAAGCGCAGCTGTAGCGGCGGCAGTACAATCTGAATCTGTTAAAATAATCAGGGAGGAAAGAAAAATGGAAAAAATGGCATTAGGCATGGTCGAAACAAGAGGACTTGTAGCGGCGATCGAGGCTGCAGATGCAATGTGCAAAGCGGCTAATGTTGATCTGGTCGGCACCGAGAAGATCGGAAGCGGACTCGTGAGCGTTATGGTCAGAGGCGACGTAGGCGCCGTTAAGTCGGCTGTTGAGTCCGGCGCGGCTGCTGCTTCTAAGCTTGGCGAGCTTGTTGCTACTCATGTAATTCCGAGACCGCACAACGATGTTGAGAAGATTCTGCCTGTTCTGAAATAAGAATTGCGGAGTTAATCGGCAGCATTGCCGCAGAGCTGATTCTTTGCGGCAATCGCTGCTTATCATGTGCAGAAAGAGCGGTGTACTGAAATGGACGAGCAAAGCATTGCGCAGATTGCAAAGCTGGTTATTGAAGCCATGGATGCCCGCCCCGGAAACGGCTTTGCCGTTCCGATCGGCGTGAGCGCGAGACATGTGCACTTAACACAGGAGCATGTGGAAGCGCTGTTTGGCAAGGGATATCAGCTCACAAAAAAGAAAGATTTGATGGGCGGTCAGTTTGCTTCCAACGAGACGGTAACGATTGTGGGAACCAAACTGAGAGCTATTGAAAATGTACGTATACTCGGCCCTGTGCGCAAAGCGTCTCAGGTCGAAGTAAGTCTCACGGATACGATTAAGCTTGGCGTGAAAGCGCCGATCCGTGAATCTGGCAACGTTGCCGGTTCGGCGCCGATCGCAATCGTCGGCCCCAAGGGCGTTGTATATCTTAATGAAGGCTGTATTGTGGCAAAACGCCATATCCACATGTCTCCTGCGGATGCGCAGGCGGCAGGCGTAAAGGATGGGGATATCGTCTCCGTTCAGGTGGAAAACGAAAGAGGAACCATTTTTACTAATGTTCAGATCCGTGTGGATAAATCGTTTACACTGGAAATGCATATTGATACGGATGAAGCAAATGCTTCAAAAATTAAATGCGGGGACAGCGGAAGGATCGTTCGCTAAGGCGATCCTTCAATCTCCGATTTAGGTTGAATTTGAACTGATTGCTGTTTTAGTAGGTGAATGAGATGATTATCGGAAAAGTTGTTGGCAGCATTGTGGCGACCAGAAAGAATGACAGCCTTGTGGGCAGCAAGTTTTTGGTCGTTGAGCCAATGAAGAACATGAACGGTACAAACGGGAATTTTATAGCTGTTGATAATGTTGGCGCCGGTATCGGTGAGGTCGTATTGGTCGCAACGGGCAGCGCTGCCAGAGTCGATTGTAAGATCATGAATGCTCCTATTGATGCGGCTATCGTTGGTATAGTTGATGACGGAATAGGACTGGAGTAGAGGTGTTTGCATGGAAATGACAGAACTTGTTGAAATCATGAAAAATGCCGGCGTCTGCGGAGCCGGCGGAGCGGGCTTTCCTACATATGCAAAGCTGGATAAGCGGGCAGATACGATTATCCTTAACTGTGCGGAATGCGAGCCGCTTTTGAAGCTTCACCGCCAGGTGCTGGAGAAATATGCGCATGAGATTATGAGCACGCTGCAAGTGATTGCGGATACGCTGGATGCGCAGAAGGCAATCATTGCGGTAAAGGGTTCTTATACGAATGCGGTGAATGCAGTAAAGGCTAATCTTGATGCGTTTAAAAAAGTGGAAATCGGAATTCTGCCGGAAACCTATCCTGCCGGCGATGAAGTTGTTACGATCTATGAAACCACCGGAAGAGTTGTTCCGCCGGGAAGCCTGCCGATCATGATCGGTGTCTGCGTATTCAATGTTGAAACGATTCTCAACGTTTATAACGCCATGCAGAATAAAGGACCGGTTACGGCTAAGTACATTACGATCGCAGGCGAAGTGAAGAATCCTATCACGCTTAAAGCGCCGCTGGGGATCACCTATGCAGAATTGATCGAAATGGCAGGCGGCACGACGGTCAGCGATTATGCGCTGATTGCCGGCGGCCCTATGACAGGACGCATCTGCCAGCCCTTTGATACAGTTACCAAGACAAGCAACGCGGTGTTGGTGCTGCCCAGAAATCACAATATGATTACCAGAAGAACCGTTAAGGTTACGATCGATATGAAGCGCGCAATGGCAGCGTGCTGCCAATGCCAGATGTGTACGGATCTATGTCCGCGGCATTTGCTTGGCCATCCGATTGCACCGCATGCATTTATGCGCGCTGCGAGCAGCGGAACGGCGCAGGATATTAAGCCGCTGATCGATACGATGTTCTGTTCGCAGTGCGGCTTGTGCGAGTATTATTCCTGCTTCCAAAGCCTTTCACCCAGAACACTGATCGGTGAGTATAAAATGGGCTTGCGCAAGAACGGAGTGCCGATTCCGAAGGGCATTGAAGCAAAGCCGGTGTTTCCGGATAGAAAGCTGCGTGCCGTTTCTAAGGAACGTTTGACAGCGAGACTCGGGCTTTCGCAGTATGATCTGCCGGCGCCGCTTGTGGATGAAGTAGTTAAAACCGATAAAGTCAAGATCATGCTTTCACAGCATATCGGAGCGCCTGCGCAGGCGGTTGTGAAGACGGGGGATTCCGTGAAGGTCGGTCAGGTGATCGGTCAGGTGGAGGAAGGAAAGCTCGGCGTGCCGGTGCATGCTTCCATAGACGGTGTTGTGGCTGATGTTACGGATAAATACGTTGTGATCAATAGGGCTTAAGATTAACGAAAGGAAGTATCTGTTCGATGAGTAAAGCGATTGGAATGGTTGAATATAAAACGGTAGCGTCCGGTATGCAGGCTGCGGATCTGATGATCAAGACGGCAGAGGTTACTGTGCTGGAGGCTCAAACAGTTTGCCCCGGAAAGTACATTGTAATTATCAGCGGCGATCTCAGCGCAGTCAGAGCAGCTGTTGACGCGGCGAAAAGAACATATGATTATCAGCTGATCGACAGCTTTGTATTGGGCAATCCGCATGAATCTATCTTCTCTGCGATCTATGGTGCGGCCTCGGTGGAAAATGCCAAAGCGCTCGGTATTTTAGAAACCTTCTCAGCGGCTTCTATGATCGTAGCGGCAGATGCTGCGGCCAAGACATCTATGGTCGATTTGATCGAGCTGCGTCTTGCTCGCGGTATGTGCGGTAAGAGCTATATGCTGCTTACTGGTGATGTTGCGGCAGTTCAGGCTGCAATCGAGAAAGCTCAGGCGGAAGTGGGCGACGAAGGCATGTTCCTTGACAGCGCTGTGATTCCGAATCCCGACGAGAAGCTGTGGGCCAGCATTCTGTAAGTGTAAAGCTTGTAAAGGCAGGTAGTTGAAATGCTTGCGATTGAAAGAAGAAATGATATTCTTGCGCGTTTGCATGCGGAAGGCAAGGTTATTGTCAGCGAGCTTAGCCAGCTTTATCAGGTTACGGAGGAGACGATTCGCCGCGATCTTGAAAAACTGGAGAATGACGGATTGGCTAAGAAGACCTATGGGGGAGCAGTCCGTAATGACAGCTTTAACATAGATCTTCCTTATACGGTTCGCAAACAAACGAATGTCGGCGGGAAGAAGTATATTGCGCAGATCATCGGTTCCATGATCAATGACGGGGACTATGTTATGCTTGATGCAAGTTCTACTGCGCTGTTTATCGTTAAGAATATTATCAATAAAAAGAAAATTACACTGATTACAAATTCTATTGAGATTTTGCTGGAGCTTTCCAATAAAACCGATTGGAATATTCTTTCTACCGGCGGGATGCTCAAAGAGGGCGGATTGTCGCTGGTAGGATTTCAGGCTGAAAAGATGATCGGGTCTTTCCATGTGGATTTGGCCGTTTGCTCCTGCAAGGGGATCGATATGGAAATGGGCGTTACCGACTCCAATGAGAAGGATGCGCAGATCAAAAAGGCGTTTATGCGTGCTGCCAAGAAACGTGTGCTTGCAGTGGACAGCACAAAGTTTGATAAAATATCATTTATGCAGATTGCGGAACTCAGTGATATTGATCTGATCGTAACCGATGCAGAACCTAATGAACAATGGAAAAGGCATTTCGAAAGCGAACAGGTTGAACTCATGTATTAATATACATGTAGCGGCTCGGAAGGAAGACAAAACAATGAATCGATTCAGAGTAAAGACAGAAGTGTGCTTTGGCAGCAATGCAATAGATGCGCTGCTGCAATATAGGGATGTTAATGCGGTTATCGTAACGGATCCCTTTATGGCTTCATCAGGAAATGCAGAGCTGGTGGCCGGTAAGCTGTGCAACTGCAAGAAGGTTTCTATTTTCAGCGAGGTTAAGCCGGATCCGCCGATCGAGCTGATTGCCACGGGTTTGGAATTTCTGCTTAAGGAAGATGCTGATATCGTGGTTGCCCTTGGAGGAGGGTCGTCTATTGATGCTGCAAAAGGCATTGTGTTGATGGCGCGCCGTGCAAATCCTGAAAAAAAGATCCGCTTAATCGCCATTCCGACTACGAGCGGAACAGGTTCGGAAGTTACCAAGTTTGCCGTGATTACAGATGCAGAAAAGGGAATTAAATATCCCCTTGTAGATGAAGAGCTTTTGCCGAATTTGGCTATTTTGGAGCCTTCATTTGTGGTTTCCGCTCCTCCGGCAGTTACAAGCGATACAGGCTTTGATGCAATTACGCATGCCATTGAGGCGTATATTTCCACAGCGGCTAACGATGTTACGGATGCGTTGGCGGAGAAAGCTTTAAAGCTTGCTTTTGAGTACCTGCCTCAAGCCTATGCAGACGGGCAAAATATAACAGCTCGTGAGAAAATGCACACGGCTTCCTGCTTGGCTGGTATGGCTTTCAGTGAAGCGGGAATTGGAATCAACCACAGTATTGCGCATCAGCTTGGAGCGAAGTTCCATATTCCTCATGGCCGCGCGAATGCGATGCTTTTGCCGTATGTGCTTGAATATAATGCGGACATTGAAAACCATTTCGGCAAGGAGGATACTGTTGCGGCAAAGAAGCTGGCTTCTGTTGCCAGAGAGATCGGACTTCCGGCAGACACTACGCGGATCGGCGTGCAGTCGCTGCTTGACCATCTTCGCTATATGTTAAAAATGACACATACTCCGGCTTCCTTGGCGCAGTGTAAAGTAAGCAAAGAAGAGTACGAAAAGAATAAAGAAGCCATGATTACGGCGGCGCTTAATGACGTTTGCACTACAACGAATCCGCGTAAGCCAAGTCGAGAGGATATTGCGGATATTCTAAGTAATTTGGCTGTTTGGTAAAAAGGTAATAGTAAAAGACCGAAGCAATTAATGCTTCGGTTTTTTTACAGCAAAAATCGTGGCTGCTGTAGGTTTTGAAAGAGGTCAATTGATGGGAAAATTCCTCCGTATGGTTAAAATAGAACTTTCAATGAAAGTACATGCAGCGAGTTTACCGGTGCGTAAGGAATTATGTGCGTTTGCGCTAAAATCAAGCGGCTTCAAAAGTAGTTTTTAAGATAAAGATGAATAATGGAAATTTCTTGAATATGTTTTTAAATTTCTGAAATGGTGCGGTGCAAACGAGGGAGCTGTTTTTCTTACTTTCTTTTGGATTTTTTTATTGTTTTTTGGTGAAGTACTTTTTTGTCAAAGTGCAAATGGGAATTGCCAATTGCAAACTGTAGACTTTCTTTTTTTATACTTCTTAACGCCCCCGTAACCCCTTGAAACGCCTTTTTTGGTGCAGTGGGAACAGAGGTTTTCAGGAGAAAAGAAACTTTTGAGATTGACTTACTTTAACAGCATAGAACAAGCCGATTCTTACGCACACAAACCAAGTAGGGGCGCAGGCGCACGCGCCCCTTTTCTGTTCAGTTGCTTTTTATTTATTGCGTTGCTTTTCTGCAAAATAGCTTCTTTTTCTGTCAAGGAGTCGGGAAAATTACTAATTACAAGATGCAAATTCCACTCTCTTAACAGTTGCTTATAATTCTTTGATGAGCTTTTGGTGCTGTGGCAATAGGATTTTTGAGAAAAATAAGAACAATCTGCACAACTGCGGTTATTCGGTATTTCAATAGCGACAGGCTTGAATATGCAAACAGAGGTTGTTGGATGAGCGTATAGGTTCAGCCGATAATAAGAAGTAAGAACATAGCTGAAAACTGCTGACGCTTGCTAACGGAATAGAACATAAATAATGCATAAATGCTCATGGATGCATAATATTGAAGATTACAGGAATCTATTTATATTTGGATGGATTTGTTTTTTTTTTCACGGACAATGATAGTATCCGGAAATTCTTTGCAGCCGTAGCTTTCTTCATAGAATCTGTTGATGATAGAGCCGCATTGAAAACAGAGATTAAAAAGCTTCTGCATAGAACGGTGATAATAGCATTGTTTTTTTTGGCTGATCGGCGATCGCTTCACTCTCGTAGCTGTGCGCAGTTAGATACTGATCCGTTAAAGTGACAAAGCATGGATGCTGTGCGGCAAAAACAAAAATTCCGTTTTCGGCAAGTAGACGGCTGATACATTTAAACAAAGGGACGATGTCCGTTATATCCATAATGGCCATGTTGGATACGGCTTTTGTAAAGGGGCGGTTTGAATATAAAGACATGACGGATGCTTCGTCGGCAGCGTTTGCAACATGAAAGGAAATGCGATCTTTGAAACGGATTTGGTGTTTTTGAGCCAAACGGATCATTTTGGGGCTGTAATCGAAAGTAACAACATTGGCGCCTTTTTCTGCCATATATGCGGAGTAATTTCCGTTTCCGCATGCTGCGTCTAATATAAAATCACCGGGCTGCACGTTTAACAGCTTGCTTACCTTGGGGCTGACAACCTCGCAGTGAAAGCGATTGGATTCATCGCCCATGTGTTTGTCCCAAAACTCTGCGTTTACTTCCTAGGCATATAGGCTTTTTTCTAATGAATATTTCTTCATTTTTTTTCCTTTTTGATGGTCAGTAAAGTATTTTCAGATGCTTTTCGCCCGTATAAAAACTGAGCTGAACGGCAACAATATTTCTGCGTTCCAAAGTGATACATAGCTGCTGCGGCAGTTTTATTCAATGGAAAGCAGGTAAGCGCATGGCAAATAAGGTTGAAATCTGCGGCATCAATACGGCGCAGCTGCCTATTCTTTCAAATAAAAAAATGGACGAGCTTCTCCGGAAGATTCATCAGGGTGATGCGAATGCGAGAGAAGAGTTTGTTACGGGGAATCTGCGTTTGGTACTCAGCGTCGTTCAGCGCTTTTTGCATAGAGGTGAGAATGCCGACGATCTGTTTCAGGTTGGATGCATCGGGTTGATGAAGGCCATAGATCATTTTGATATTGAAATGAACGTTCGTTTTTCAACCTATGCGGTGCCGATGGTCATAGGGGAGATACGCCGTTATTTGCGCGATAATAATGCCATTCGTGTCAGCCGTTCCATGCGGGATACAGCATACCGTGCTATGCAGGCGCGGGAGCGTTTAGCTGCGGCAAACGGAAAAGAGCCGGATATTGAACAGATCGCGCAGGAAATTGAAATGAAGCCGAGCGCGGTTGCTGCGGCGTTGGAGGCCGTTATGGAACCCGTATCCATTTATGAACCGATTTATCATGACGGCACGGATGCCATCTATGTGCTTGACCAAATGGGAGACGATAAAAACACAGAGGAGAAATGGTCGGAAAATCTTGCGCTGAAGGATGCGGTAGAAGAGCTTTCGGAGAGAGAACGCAGCATTTTGTATCTGCGCTATTTTGCGGGAAAAACGCAGATGGAGATAGCCGGGGAGATTGGGATCAGCCAGGCGCAGGTCAGCAGGCTGGAAAAGGGCGCGCTGAGCCGTGTAAAACGGCAGATGTAATCAGTCGGCAATATACCATTTTCCGGAGCATTTGATGACGGTGCTGGAATCTATGCATTCACGCAGGCCGTTTTCATCCCGAAGCGTATAATAGCTAATCAAATAAGCATCGGAAAAGGTGATTCCGTCGGCTGCGAGAACAGTGCGCAATTCTTCTAAATCGGAGTCTTTGTAGCGATTTTTGGAAATAATCTGCAAGGAGAATTGATATTGCTCGCCGTATTCCTTTTTAAACAGCGCGGAAACGTCTTTCATATAACTGGTGCGATCCGGCAGCAGCGGAACATTTTCTAACATCTTTTTGCTGTATACGGGGTGAAAGGAAGCGCAGTACTGCTCAAAATCTTCTTTCTGCAATGCTGTAAACAGATTTTGTATGGGCGCTTCCGGCGCCTCCGACGCGCATAAAACACATATGCAGCCGATGACTAAAATTGCCGCAAGTACGGACGCAATCAGGATGATCCATTTTTTTTCATTAAAGAAAACCTTGCTTGACATAAACGGTGAAATCCTCCGCTTTATTATTTTTCGGCTTTGCAACAGCAGCGCTTTTAATTATATTTATTATATCATATTTTAGCCGCAGGTTGCAAGCAGCCTGCGGTTTTGGCTATTGTATCATTGCGAAAAA
>JAHAAN010000037.1 GCA_018376855.1 Clostridiales bacterium
ACATGGGGCGGCGGAAGTAGGAAGAAACGCCGCGCCGGAGCGAAGCGGAGGCTGTAGGCGGTTCGAGCGCGGAAGTCGCCCGCCTGACTCAGCCAGGCAAAGAAACACGCTTTCCCGCGCAAACAAAATATTTTTTCAAAAGCAATAAAAACTCTTCAACTAAAAAGCAATTATATAAATGAACGCATACGCATATATTGTCAAATTCAGACAAATTACCTTTCCTTTATCTATTATAATATAAAATTCGCCGCTTGTAAAAGGAATAATCACCCAAAACAGAAAAAAGCTGCTGCAAAGTACACTTGCAGCAGCCAAAGCTTTACGGATTAAGTTTCATAAAACCGATTTGCTTATTGAGGCATAATAGCCCTTACGCGAATCACGCCGTTAATAGCACGAATATCGTCAATAACCTTTTGGTCAATGTCGCCGTCCACGTCGATCAGCGTATAGGCAACATCGCCGCGCGACTTATTGATCATATCGGAAATATTGATGTTATCCGCCGCGATCACGCCCGTAACCTGCCCGACCATATTGGCAACGTTCTTATGCGCCACCGCAATGCGGGTTCTTCCTGTATAAGGCAGCTCCGCCGCCGGAAAATTCACGCTGTTGGTGATGTTGCCGTAACGGATGTAATGGTAAAGCTCCTTTGCGGCCATCGCAGCGCAGTTATCCTCCGATTCCGGCGTAGAAGCGCCGATATGCGGCAGCACCACGGCATTTTTCTGCCCCAGCATTTCCTCGCATGGAAAATCCACCACATAACGATGCACCTTGCCGGATTCCAGCGCAAAGATCATATCCTGATTGTTGACCAGCTCCCCGCGGGAGAAGTTCACAATCGAAACGCCGGGCTTCATCATAGCCAAAGTCTCCGCGTTGATCATACCGCGCGTATCGTCGAGCAGCGGCACATGCATGGTGATAAAGTCGCATTCTGCATAGATCTGCTCGCGGCTTGCGGCTCTGTGCACCTGGCGTGAAAGCAGCCATGCGTTATCAATGCTGATAAACGGATCGTACCCCATAACCTCCATGCCCAAATGCAGCGCTGCGTTGGCAACCAGCACGCCGATCGCGCCAAGCCCAATCACGCCGAGTTTTTTGCCCTTCAGCTCAGGCCCGACAAACTGTTTTTTGCCCTTTTCCGTTAGCTTAGGCACCTGATCTCCTTCGCCCTTGAGTGTCTGCACCCATTCGGCGCCGCCGATGATGTCGCGGCCGGCCAGCAACAGCGCGCAAAGCGTCAGCTCCTTCACGGCATTGGCATTAGCGCCGGGGGTATTGAACACCACAACGCCTTTTTCGGCATATTCCTTGCTGGGAATGTTATTCGTTCCCGCACCTGCACGGGCAACGGCGATCACGGAATCCGGCAGTTCATAGGAATGCATATCGGCGGAACGCACCAAAACAGCCTGCGGCGCGGCGCTTTCCTTAACAATATCAAATTCCTCCTCCGGCAAATATTCTTTTACTTTATCCGAAATCGCATTTAACGCTAAAATCTCTCTCATGGCAAAAATCCTTTCTGAGTCAACGCCGCTCAGGCATTGGCTGCCGCAAATTCTTTCATATAGGCAATCAGCGCCTGAACACCCTCAACAGGCATAGAGTTATAGATGGAAGCGCGCATACCGCCCACCAAACGATGGCCCTTGAGCGTCAGCAAATGATGCTCCGCCGCACCCTTGACAAAAGCTTCATCCAGCTCCTTAGACGGCGTAACGAACGGAACGTTCATATAAGAACGATCCTCCTTTACCACGGAATTCTTATAGAAACCGGAGTTATCAATATAATCATAGAGCATCGCAGCCTTTTCGTGGTTGATCTTCTCCATCGCAGGCACGCCGCCCAGTTTGAGCAGGTATTCAAAAACCAAGCCCGCAACATAGATCTGGTAGGTCGGCGGCGTATTGTACATACTGCCCGCATCCGCCTGGGTTTTCCATTTAAGCATCGTAGGGCAGATAGAGGATGCATGGTCGAGCAGATCCTCGCGCACGATTACGATCGTCAGTCCCGCAGGCGAAATATTCTTCTGCGCGCCGGCATAGATCACGCCGTACTTTGTTACGTCGATCTCCTCTGAGAGGATGCTCGATGAAAAATCCGCCACCAGCGGCACATTGCCCGTATCCGGAATGTAGTTATAGCGCGTGCCGAAGATCGTATTGTTAGCGGTGATATGAACGAAATCCGCATCGGGACGGATCATATCCTTCGTTACCTTCGGAATATAGGTATAGGTGGCTTCTTCACTGGAGGCAACCACGTGCGCGTCCGTAAAACGGCGGCCTTCCTTATAAGAAAGGTTGGCAAAGTTTCCGGTGATGATATAATCTGCCTTGCCGTTTGTGCTCAGGTTCAGCGGAACAGCCGCAAACTGCTGGCTTGCACCGCCCTGCACAAAAAGGACTTTATAGGAATCGGGAATGTTCATCAGCGTGCGAAGATCCGCCTCCGCCTTTTTGATGATTGCGTCATAGGTCTTTGAACGGTGGCTCATTTCCATCACGCTCATACCCGAACCGTTATAATCCGTCATCTCACGGGCCGCCTGCTCCAAAACGGGCAGCGGCAGCATCGACGGACCTGCCGAAAAATTGTAAGCTCTCATGATCGAAACCCCTTTATAATAATGTAAATATTGATATATAGACCGTAGTTTATATTATACACGCATCGCCTCAGAGGCGCAAGCGATTTTCCCCTGCGCCGGCTTATGCCTTATTTAAAATAATTCACGCCCGCCTCAAAGATGCGCATATCGTGCTCGCCGGGGATGTTTTTAAACAGCTCCGCGCCTGCGCGCTCGGCGTGCCCCATCTTGCCCAGAATCCTGCCGTCGGGCGAAAGAATTCCCTCAATGCTCAGCATGGAGCCGTTATAATTGAAGCGTCCGTCCATAGAAGCATTGCCCTCGGCATCAACATACTGCGTCAGGATCTGACCGTTCGCCTCCAGCTGCGCCAAGGTCTCCGGCGTGCCAACAAAGCGACCCTCACCGTGCGAAAGCGCCACGGTATAAACCTCGCCCACACGGCAGTTGCTCATCCACGGCGAATTCACGGAGGAAACCCGCACCTGCGCCATGGTGGAAATGTGTCGGCAAACGGTGTTAAAGGTAAGCGTCGGCGCATCCGGCTGCGTAACGCGAATATCGCCGTAGGGCAGCAGCCCCGTTTTGATAAGCGCTTGGAACCCGTTACAGATTCCCATCGCCAGTCCATCGCGCTTATAGAGCAGCTCCAGCACGCTCTCCTTCACGGCGGCATTGCGCAGCACTGTGGCGATAAACTTACCGGAGCCGTCCGGCTCGTCGCCGCCGGAGAATCCGCCGGGCAGCATCAGAATGTTTGCCCTTGCAATGCTTCTTGCCAGCGCAGCAGTGCTCTCTTCAATATCCTTTGCCGTTAAATTGTTTAACACAAAGATTTCGCACTCGGCGCCCGCATCGGTAAAGGTACGCGCAGTGTCAACCTCGCAGTTCGTGCCGGGGAACACCGGAATAATCACGCGCGGACGCACCGCCGTTTTAAAGCGGCACGGCGCGAACGCTTTCTTCGCGCTTGAAACCGTGTGTGTTTCCCCTGTGTTTTTCGCATATACCGGAAAGACCGGATCCAGCTTTTCAAGATAAGCCCCGATGGCTTCCTCCACCGAAACGGCGGCGCCGTTGATGCGAATCTCCGGCCGCTCTGTTACCGTGCCGAGCACGACTGCGCCAAGCTCACGAAGCGTGGCTTCATCTGCCTCTAACACCATCGCGCCAAGCTCCGGCGTGAAATATTCCCTTGCCTTAAGGCCGGAAAGCTCCGCCCCCAGCAAGTTGCCCATGCACATCTTGCACACTGCGGCGGCCGCACCGCCGACTCCCACCGGGCAAGCAGCCGTTACTCTGCCGCTTGCAATCGCCCTTTGAACTGCGGCATAGCTGTTTTTCAACGCCTCCGCATCCGGCAGCAGCTCCGCGCCGCGCTGTGCAAACAGCAAACCTACCGAGCTTCCCGCCTTCTTGAATTCGGGCGAGATCAGCGTGCGCGCATCGCTGACTGTTATGGCGAAATTAACGAGCGTAGGCGGCACATCAAGCGCTTCAAAAGAGCCGCTCATGGAATCCTTGCCGCCAATGGAGGGCGCGTTAAAATCCAGCTGCGCTTTAAAGGAGCCAAGCAGCGCCGCCGCAGGCTTTCCCCATCGCGTAGGATCTTCGTGCAAACGTTCAAAATATTCCTGCTGCGTTAAACGAACGCCGGAAATATCTGCGCCGGCGCAAGTCATTTTGCACAGCGATTCTACCACCGCATAATATGCGCCGTGGAACGGCGAGGTGCGGCTCAGCGCCGGATTATACCCCCACGCCATTACGGTGGCGGTGTTCGTTGCGCCGCCGAGCACCGGCAGCTTCGCCGCCATGGCCGCCGCAGGCGTGAGCTGTGTTTTGCCGCCGAACGGCATCAGCACCGTCCCCTTGCCGATCGTCGCGTCAAACCGTTCGCTTAAACCCTTTTGGCTGCACACATTCAGGTTCTTCAGATTCTCCGTTACCGCGCGCGCCAGATCGCTTTCAATATACGGCGCCGCCTCCTCCGTAACGGAAGCAAAGAATTCCTCTGTTCCGGACGGTGCGGTTATCGCTGCCTCGGCATGCTGCGTTACGCCGTTGGTATCCAAGAAAGAACGCGCAATATCCACGATCGTCGTGCCGCGCCATGTCATGCGCAGACGCTTGCTGTCTGTTACCGTCGCCACGATCGCGGCATTGAGATTTTCCCCGTGCGCCTTTTCAACAAATGTCTTTACATCCTCCGGCGCAAGCACAACAGCCATTCGCTCCTGCGATTCGCTGATGGCAAGCTCCGTGCCATCAAGCCCCTCATATTTTTTCGGAACGGCGTCTAACTCAATATCCAAACCCTCGCTCAGCTCTCCGATCGCGACGCAGACGCCGCCCGCGCCGAAATCGTTGCAGCGTTTAATAAGCTTTGAAACCTCAGGATCGCGGAACAGCCGCTGGAGCTTTCTTTCCGTGGGCGGATTGCCTTTCTGCACCTCGCTGCCGCAGGTGGAAAGGGACTGCGCCGTATGCGCCTTGCTGGAGCCTGTCGCGCCGCCGCAGCCATCACGCCCCGTCGCGCCGCCGAGCAGCACCACGATATCTCCCGCCGCAGGACGATCCCTGCGCACGTTCTCAAACGGAGCCGCGCCCACAACAGCGCCGATCTCCAAACGCTTTGCCACATAGCCTTCATCGTAAATCTCATGCACCTGGCCGGTTGCAAGACCGATCTGGTTGCCGTAGGAGCTGTAGCCCGCGGCAGCCGTCTGCGTAATCTTGCGCTGCGGCAGCTTATTCTTCAAAGTGTCCTTCACCGGCGTAAGCGGATTTCCCGCACCCGTAACGCGCATCGCCTGATAAACGTAGCTGCGCCCCGAAAGCGGATCGCGGATCGCGCCGCCAAGGCATGTTGCCGCACCGCCGAAGGGTTCGATTTCCGTGGGATGGTTATGCGTTTCGTTCTTGAACATCACCAGCCATTTTTCGGCGTGGTCTCCCATATCCGCCTGCACCACCACGGAACAGGCGTTGATCTCCTCGGATTCATCTAAATCCTTCAGCCCGCCGTTTTTGCGGATCTCCTTAGCGGCGATCGTAGCCAGATCCATGAGCGTAATATCCTTCGCCTTACGGCCCGCATACACATTTTCCCGCACGGAAAGATAAAGCTGATATGCCTCGCGGATCGGCGCGGTAAACGCCCCCTGCTCAATCTCCACCTTCTCCAGCTTTGTCAAAAAAGTGGTATGGCGGCAATGATCCGACCAATAGGTGTCGATCACCTTCAGCTCGGAAAGATACGGCGCGCGCTTTTCCGTGTTTTTAAAATAATCCTGCACAAAAAGCAGATCCTCCACCGTCATAGCAAAGCCCATCTGCTTGTGATATTCACGCACGGCCTGCACATCCATTTTGATAAAATCCTCCAGCCTTGCAACATCCGCAGGTCGATCCAGCTTCAGCTCCAGCGACTCCGGCTTCTCCAAGGACGCGCTTCTGGCCTCCACGGGGTTAATTGTATAAGCTACGATCTGCTGCTTTTGCTGCTCGCTCAGCTCTCCCTGTAAAATATACACCTTTGCGCAGCGGATCAGCGGCGCATTTTTCTGCGTTTGAAGCTGACAGCATTGCGCGGCGGAATCCGCCCGCTGGTCATACTGCCCCGGCAGATATTCCACTGCAAAAACGAACCCGTCCGCCTGCGGCATCTGTTCATCGTAAACCGTATCCACATTCGGCTCGCTGAAGATCGTATCGCGCGCCTCACGGAATTCGCTTTGGGAAAGCCCCTCGATATCATACCGATTTAAAATGCGTATACCGCTTAAGCTGTCGATCAAAAGATTGGTGCGCAGATCTGCAAGCATCTGCTCCGCTTCAACATCGTAGCCAGACTTCTTTTCCACAAAAATGCGAATAACTGCCATGGTTCATACCGTCCTTTATGATGATTGTTTTGGTTATTATAGCACGATTTGTGCGGAATGTCCCATATGAGCCATATGATTTTGCGCTTTTTCGGGAAAAAGTACGGAATTTTCCGAAATTCAATGGACAAAATTGCCTGCGCGTGGTACGATAACCCTGCAAAACTTCATACGCTGCGCGGCAGCCGCCCGCAACAAGGCGGCTTTAATAGGGAAAACGGTGCAAAACCGTTACAGCCCCCGCTACTGTTACCCACAAGCGAACAGCATTATGCCACTGAAACAATTCGGGAAGGCGCTGCTCACGCGCATATTTTTATGCATAATGGGAAAGTCAGGAGACCTACCTCGCAGTAAAATGCATTCTTGCAGAAGAAACCTTTCCGGAGGGGGAAGGCGCATATAAAAAAAGTCCTTGATTGGATTGTTTTATTGCGCCCCTGCCGACCGGTTGTCAGGGGTGTTTTTCCATTTTTATGTATGTGTTTTTCGCAAAAAGGATGAAAAGCTTGCGAAATCGGCTTTACATCCAAAATTTACAAAACAAAACCTTTGAAAGGAAGCTTTCGCAAAACGAAAGCCACGGTAAAAGCCATGACAATCAAAAAACTGACAATCAGTATCCTAACGCTGCTGCTGACGCTTGCTCTGCTTGCCGGCTGCGCGGCAGAGCCTTCCGCTTCCCATTCCGCCGCGCCAAGCGCTTCACAGCCGGCGGAACTGAAAACCACCGACTTTTTAGGGCGCGAGATCACGCTTGCCGCCGTGCCGGAAAAAATCGTATCCCTTACGCCCAGCAATACCGAACTGCTCTATGCGCTGGGCTTGGGCGACAAAGTTGTAGGCGTAGACGCCTCCTCCAATTATCCCGAAGAAGCTGCCGGCAAAGCAATCGTGGGTGATTACAGCAGCGTCAACGTGGAAGCCGTTATTGCTCTCGCTCCGGATATGGTTTTTTCCAGCACCGCCCTTCAGGCCGATACGATCTCCGCGCTTGAAAACGCAGGCATCAAGGTAGTCGCCAGCGAAGCGGGAACCTATGCGCAGCTCAAAGAATCTGTCTCCATGATCGGCCTGATGGGCGGCGCGCAGCAAACCGATATCGATACCCTGCTGCACAGCATCGAGGCCAAGGAAGCGCAGCTCAAAGCGCTCGCCGGCGAAACGCCCGTAAGCGCATATTATATCGTCAGCTACGGCGAATACGGCGATTGGTCCGTCGGCCCCGGTTCCTTTATCTTCGATGTTCTGTCCATGGGCGGAATCGAACTCATCACAAAGGATATGGCGTTCGCCTTCCCGCAGTATTCATTGGAACAGCTCACCGCCGCCGACCCCGAATGGATCATCAACGGCGCTTACGGCGCTTCGTTAGAGGAGCTTCGCGCCGCGCAGGGGTACGGAGAGCTGACCGCCGTTAAGGAGGGTCGCTTCATTTCCGCAGATGTGGATAAAATGAACCGCCCCACCGAACGCCTGCTCGACGAGGCTATCTCCGTGGTTTCACAGATCAAAGCGGCGCAGTGATCCCACCGCGCAAAAATTCTTAAATCCTGGGCCTTGCCATTTTCCACGGTATAACCAAGCTCGATTCAAAGGCTTTGTTTCTACCAAGCTTTTAGAAAGGAAGCTCTGCTTTCTATGAAAAAACAAAACGCCCGTTTTCAGCTATGCTTCATCATTCTGCTCCTGCTTTTAGCCGCCGCCGTACTGGCAGGCTGCATGTTCGGCAGCGTTCACTACAGCGTGCAGGAGGCTTGGCAAGCGCTCTTTTATGCGGAAGGCCCCGCTGCAAAGATCGTGCGCCCGCTGCGCCTGCCGCGCGTGCTGGGCGCGCTGCTTGTAGGCGGCATATTGCCCGTTTGCGGCTGCGCGCTGCAGGGGCTATTCCGCAACCCCATGGCGGACACGGGCGTGCTGGGCGTTTCAGGCGGCGCAGGCTTAGGGGCGACGGCCGCCATCGTTTTAGGCTTAGGCGCGGGAACTTTAGGTCCTGCGGCCGTTACCGTATGCGCGTTTATCGGAGGCATTCTCGCAGCTGTGCTCGTCTATTCGCTCGCGCTTGTAAAAGGGCGCGTCAGCACTACGGCGCTTTTGCTCAGCGGCGTATGCGTTTCCTCGCTGGCAAGCGCGGCGCAGTCTCTTTTGATGCTGTGGGATCGTGCCAAGCTGGAAAGCGTTTTCGGTTTCCTGATGGGCTCTCTTGCTTCCGCAAGCTACGAAGAACTGCTTTGGACCTCACCTGTGATTCTGTTCTGCTTCGGCGCGCTCCTGCTGCTGGCAAAGCCTTTGGATCTGCTGCTTTTAGGCTCTGAGCACGCGCGAAGCTTGGGTGTTCCCGTCGGCGCAATCCGCGCCTGCGTGCTGCTGTTCTGCGCGCTGGGCTGCGCCGCGGCAGTTTCCTTCAGCGGCGTGATCGCATTCGTGGGGCTGATTATCCCCCACCTGCTGCGAATGTTCTCAGGCCCCTCGCACCGGCAGCTGATGCTGCTTTCCTTTCCTGCCGGCGGGATCTTCCTAATCCTGACTGACCTGCTCTGCCGCACGCTGATTCCCGGATACGAGCTGCCGATCGGCGTTTTCACCAGCCTTGCAGGCGCGCCGTTTTTCCTGTTCCTTCTCAAACGCAAGGGGGTGGAATAAAATGTTGGAAGCTCAAGGCATTTCCTACGCCTACGGGAACCGCCCCGTGCTTATAGACGTCAGCCTGTCCTGCGCGCCGAACGGATTAACGGTGCTGCTGGGGCCAAACGGCTCCGGCAAGACCACGCTGCTGCGCCTGCTTGCAGGCGTTGAGCGGCCGCAAAGCGGGCAGATTCTGCTCAGCGGGAAACCCATCCGCTCCTACCGCGGACATGAACGCGCGCGCATACTTGCATATGTTCCGCAAAACGCCTCTCTTCCGTTTCGCTTCACCGTTTCCGAGGCCGTACTGATGGGGCGCTACCCCTACGCCGGCGCACTGAAAGCCCATAGCCGCGAAGATCTTAACGCCGCGCACAGCGCCATGCTCAGCACGGATATCGCCCATCTGGCAGACCGCTCCGTAACCGAGCTCAGCGGCGGCGAGCGCAGGCGCGTATTTTTGGCGCAAGCCTTGGCGCAGGGCGGAAGCTGTCTGCTTTTAGATGAACCGATCGTAGGGCTTGACGAACGGCACATTCTCTCTTTTATGCACCTGCTTAAAAAGCTTTCCAAAACACAGAGCATCCTCTGTGTGCTGCACGAGCTGGAGCTTGCCGCCCGCTTTGCCGACCGACTGGCCATCCTGAACGCCGGCCGCCTGTATGCCTGCGGCGCGCCGAGCGAGATCCTTTCTCCCCAGCTGCTCAAAACGGTCTATGGCATAGAGGGCAAACTGTTTTTTCACGATTCCCTCCCCTATCTTGCCAAACGCCTCCCAAAAACAGAATAAAACCCCGCCCGCCGAATCAAAGACCAAACCATGTTAAATTCTTAATAAGCCGCTTTTCCCAGCGGCTGTTTTTTATTGTGGAACAATTTGTGATGTAGTAGCCACAGTTAAAAAATTACAGAAAAAAATGCGTCAACACTTCTTCAGAACAGAAACGCATTGCGTTTTTATTTTTGCCTCCTTCTGAGCTTAAATATAAAAATATAGATTCTTTTGCATAAAGAACGGTTTTTCAATAAATTTTATACTGCAGAAGAAAAATAAAAAACAAAGAGTTTTGCGCCACATGAAATAGTTATATCTCGCCGGAAATGAAAATCACGACCGCTCCTTTAGTGTAACGAAAATAGAAGTTTTCGGCAAAACATTTTATTCAAAAAATTGATATATCAAAAACAAAAAAGCCTGTTACTGTACGGCATTCAAAATATGGCCGTTGAAAGAGACCGAAACATCGCGACAAAAGACAATTTGAACGCGCATGTCATTCTAATGTAAGCATGCATGCTTAAACTAAAGGCAATGCCAAGCGATTACTTTATATTAACTGTTTCAGATTAAAATAAATTTAGTTTTCCCTATTGTTATAAACGGTAAAATACAATACAAATAAAGCGACAGATAGATAACATGCTTTGGGCGAAATTTGATGCAATATAAAAAAGCGAAGTTGCATGCCTCCGCTTTTCGCTCTTTATTGTTCCAAACCCTGCGCCGATATTTTTGCTTTCGCTCTTTCTTTCCAAACAGCGGCCGGAACACTTTTTTCATTGTTCTGCATAAATGCTTCAATTTCCTCCGCAGAAGGAATACCCTCATAGATTCCTCTGCCGATTAAACTGAAATGGCTTACCGCATTGGCAAAACGGGCGCTTTTATAAAAATCCCAATCCCTTGCAAGACCGGCAAGCATACCAGCGGCAAAAGCGTCTCCAGCGCCGGTTCGATCCACGGGCTTACATGCATAGGCCGGCACCCGTATGCAGGGCAAGCCGCCTCCGGGGCATACCAAAGCACCCTCCTCGCCCAACTTAATCACTACGCTGCGCACGCCTGCATTAAAAAACACATCCGCTATGCGCTCTGGTTTTGTTTTGCCGGTAAGCTTAAGCCCTTCCTCTCTGCTGCACATAAACAGATCCAAAAACGGCAGCGCGTGCTGGGCTTTTTCCATCCACTGGCCATCGAAATCCCACGAAGTATCCAAAACAGTAAATTTTTTACGCTTGCGGGCATTGCGCAGCAGCCAAGCGCAGCGCGCGTCGTCGAAATTATCCAGCGTCAACGCGCCGCCGATAAAAACAATGTCGCAATCATTGAGCGCAGCACCGTGAATATCTGCCTCTTCAAAAACGGCAGAGCAGCCGTGGCTACTGAAAATGCTTCGCTTTCCGGAGCTGTCCTCACAGATCACCGAAGCCGCCGTGGGTAATTCCGAGTCCCGCACGGCATATTGCATATCTACACCCTCGCGGCTCAGCGCATCAACAAGCTGTCTGCCCGGCATATCCACACCAATCCGACAGCATAGCGCCGTTCCAACTCCCAGCTTCGCAAGACACATTGCCGTTCCGGATGCACATCCACCCACATGTATGCTGACCTGCTCTGCCTTGCTTCTGGCGCCGGAATGCACAAAGCCTTCCTTGCCCGAAACGATGATATAATATGCTGCATCACCGATACAAAGAACCTTTTTCATGCCCTCTCCGCTCTGCTTCACACATCAATTATCCGAAGCTTATCGTTCATAACCATACTTTATCACTATTCTATTTTACCTAACACAAATTCGCATGTCAAGAGTTATCATTTTTTCTTTGCCTTTTCGCTTCAAAAGAGAAAAAGAACGCAAAATTCTTACGTTCCTTCAAATTGTTACCATTATAAGCCGCTGTACAGCCAAATAAATCTTACGCGCCCTTCATTTGGTCCTCCGGGAACGGGCGCAAATCACATAACGCCCTTGCGGCGCTCCAATAAAAGCTGCTTTCTCCCGCCAAAGCTGTAATTCCCTGACGATCCATCATTCGTTTCGCCGCTTCGGAAACACCGCTGAACATCACGTCGATCCCGCGCGCTTTCCATGCCGCAATCATATCATAAAGGATCTGCGCGCCGGAAATATCAAGCTCTGAAACGCCTCGCATAGAAAGAAGCACGGTTTTGATGCCTTCCAGTTTTGTGTCAATCTCTTCAACCTTTTGCGTATTCGCAAAGATAATCGGGCCGTTGATATACACCACTAAGGTATCCTGATGGCGTTCCCGAAGAGCCGGGTCATCCGTTCCCAGTCTGGCCATATCTACCCGATCGTATGCAACCTGCAGCTTGGAAAGCCGCGCCACCAAAAACACCAATGAGATCGCCACCCCTACCGCAATAGCGACCACCAAATCGAACGCCACCGTAGCGACCATTGTTACGGAAAACTCCACTATAGAGCGCTTGAACCGGCCACGGAAAATATGCTTGATCGCCGCCCAATCATTCATGCGCCATGCAGTAACCATCAAAACGCCCGCCAGCGCCGCAAGAGGAATATTCGACATGACAGGCGCCAGCAGCAGCATGGAAGCCAGCAATCCGAGGCTGTGAACCATGCCGGCCACGCGCGTTTTCGCACCTGATTTAATCGCCACGCTTGTGCGTGCAATCGCAGCTGTGGCAGGAATGCCGCCGAAAAACGGAACCAGCATATTCCCCACGCCCTGTGAGATCAGCTCCCGATCACTGCGCAGGCGAACGCCGGTCATTCTTCCGGCGCTTGCACCGCACATCAGGCTTTCGATCATACCCAGCAGCGCGATGCTGACCGCAGGCCCCAGCACGCCGGTAACGCTCTGCCACGAAAGCGCCGAAAAAGAAAGACGGTTTGCCGGCATCAATGTCTGCGGAATCTCTCCCACCGTTTTTACAGGCAGATGAAAAATCATCGAAACAGCCGTTGCCAGCACGATCACTACAAGCGAACCGGGAATAATGCCCGACCATTTTTTCGGATATACCGCAATCAGCACCACCGAAACCAACCCGATCAGCACCGTGATCCAATCGGGAGAGAACCCAAGCTGCCCGTAGCTGAAAAGCTTTGCGATAGCGCTTTCCCCGCTTGAGACCGTGCCGAAAAAGTTATCGATCTGCCCAAGCGCAATGATAACCGCAATGCCGGAAGTAAAGCCCGCAATGACCGGCATCGGGATAAAGGACGCTAACCGTCCAAGCCGAAACACCCCTGCAAGCACAAGAATCACGCCTGCGATCAGCGTTGCCAAAAACACGCCCTGCAAACCGTACTGCGAAACCACCGAAATCAAAATGGCAGCCATAGCGCCCGTAGGCCCGGAAATTTGATAATAGCCGCCGGAAAGCAGGCTCATCACAAACCCGCCGATAATGGCCGTAATCAAACCTGCCGCGGCATCCGCCCCGCCGCTGACGCCAAACGCCAGCGCAAGCGGCAGCGCTACGGCCGTAACCGTCAGCCCCGCCATCACATCCTTTGCAAACGCACCGCGCGAATACCCTTTAAACTCCTGCTTGAGATCACTAATATACTCTCTGATCAGTCTCACCTTGACGCCTCCAATAAATGAACAAAATGTGAACAGAGAGCAGTATAGCACTTTGCTTTTGGAATGTCAAAGGATATTGCAGCCATATGCGTTCCGCTTAAACAGAGTTTTTCACATATAGCGAAAACTGCGCAGCTGTCAGCGGCGGCTGCAAATCATAGAAGAAAGCCGCAATCGAAACTTGACAAATTTGAATGTTTTTGATATATTATCTAAGTCGAACAGCTAAAAAAGCGTAGAATCACGACGATTCTGCGCTTTTCTTTTTTGTTCCTCGCAGTTTTCAGGCAGCTTTCTCTCTGATAAAGACTCCGCAATATCATTTTTACAGGAGGCATGTATGAATCAGTCAGAAACCGGTCAATTTTTGGGGACGGAGAAGATCTCAAAGCTGATGCTGAAATTTTCCATCCCCTGTGTGCTCTCTCTTTTGGTAAGCGCACTCTATAATATTGTAGACCAAATCTTTATCGGCAACAGTGAATTAAGCACTTTGGGAAACGCCGCAACGGGCGTTGTCTTTCCGATCTTTATTATTGCGCAGGCTTTTGCATGGTGCTTTGGAGACGGCTGCGCCGCTTATCTTAACATCTGCCAAGGCAAAAAAGACACGCAATCCGCTCACAAAGCCATCGGTACAGGCATTATAGCTACGCTCTTTTCAAGCCTTGTATTGATGGCAATATTCTTTCCGTTAAAAACACCGCTTTTAACCTTATTTGGCGCATCGGAAAACAGCATTGATATGGCAGTGGAATATTTTAATATCATTTTGGCATTTTTCCCGTTATATATGCTTTCTAACATGATGAACGCCGTTATTCGTGCGGACGGAAGCCCTTCTTGGTCAATGGCTTCTATGCTGCTCGGCGCAGTTATCAACATTATTTTAGACCCTGTGTTTATTTTCGGCATGCATTGGGGCATGACGGGCGCGGCGCTTGCCACGGTTATCGGGCAATGTGCTTCCTTTCTCATCAGCCTGATCTATTTTTTCCGCACCAAAACGTTTAAGCTCACAAGAAAAAGCTTTGTTCCGGATTTCAAGACCTTTTCAAACGCGCTAAAACTGGGAACATCTTCTTTTATTACGCAAATGACGATCGTTATCATCTCGCTGGTTTGCAATATCATGCTGGCAAAGTACGGCGCAATGTCCCAATACGGCGTGGACATTCCCATCGCCATTATCGGAATTGAAAGCAAGGTCTTCACTGTTGTGATTAATCTGGTTGTAGGCATCGTGCTCGGCTGCCAGCCAATCATCGGATACAACATCGGCGCCAAAAACTACGCCAGAGTCAAG
>JAHAAN010000038.1 GCA_018376855.1 Clostridiales bacterium
AGATTGCAAGGCAGTTTTCTAAAGACGAAAGCATTATTATTTGTCTTTCGGGGCGGGGAGATAAAGATGTTGCCGCTATTGCGAGATATAGGGGGGTAAAAGTATATGAGTAAGATTTCTAAAACATTTGAAAAAGGAAAGGCATTTATTGCTTTTGTTACAGCAGGGGATCCTTCCAAAGAAAAAACGGTGGAGTTTGTTCTTAAAATGGAGAAAGCGGGAGCAGATGCTGTGGAATTGGGAATTCCGTTTTCTGATCCGATTGCAGAAGGCGAGGTCATTCAGAATGCTAATATTCGAGCTTTAAAAAACGGAATGACAACGGATGGTGCATTTGAAATTGTGACAGAAATAAGAAAAAAGAGCAGGATTCCGCTTGTTTTTTTAACATATCTTAATCCTGTTTTTCACTATGGGTACGAACTCTTTTTTCAAAGATGTAAAGAAAGCGGGGTAGATGGGATTATCATACCGGATCTCCCTTTCGAAGAAAAGGAAGAGGTAGATGAGGTTGCAAGAAAATATGATGTGGATTTGATTTCTTTAATTGCGCCTACTTCGGAACATCGGGTGAAGATGATTGCGCAGCAAGCGCGCGGATTTATATATTTGGTGTCGTCCATGGGCGTAACGGGCGTGCGCAGTAAGATTGTTACAGATATTAAAACTATGGTTCAGGCTGCGCATGAAACCACTGGAATTCCGGTCGCTGTGGGTTTTGGAATCTCTACGCCCGAGCAGTGTGTACAAGTAGCAAGCAGTGCTGACGGCGTCATTGTGGGCAGTGCCATTGTTAAGTTTGTAGAGGAGTATGGAGAAGATGCAGGTGATAAAATTGCTCAATATGTTTCGCAAATGAAACAGGCTGCTAATTCAAAATAGACGAAAAGATTTGAATTTGTAGTCTATCTAAAGCTGCGATGAGGGTCAGGTCTGCGGCCATACATTGTAGAACGTCTGCGCTGAATTTTGCGGCGTTTATACATGCGGATTTTTAGCAGAATGTAAGCAAAAATTATAAATATACTTATGCCTAACAGCCAAGGAAGGGCGTTCTTGAGGAAATATACAATGGATGGAGTTTGGTCAACGTTAGAAATGGAAATAAGATCCGGCGGAATGAAAGTTTCCTCCATTACGGTACGCGTAGCGACCATTTCTCCGCTGTATAAAATTTGATCGTTATACCAAATGCTGGCGGTTCCTACTGGATCCCCTACAAAAACAGGAGCTTTGATTTCGGATGGAAGATCAAAGCGAATTTCATCCGTTCCATTGCGAATGCGTTGAGCGATAGAAATGGATGTTAAAAGCGTCTTGGAGGGAAATGAAGTAAAGCGAAGAGCAAGCTGACCGTTATTATCATCATTAGGAGAAGCATTGTCTATTTGCACAACAAAATCTTTGTTAGCATATACATCAGCAAGATCTAAAAGAGTAAAATTGCTTTCCGCATAAGAGATTAATTGCTGTACATCGGGAAAACAGGATCTTTCATTTTTGTATGTTAGAAGCAAGAGATCGCGTCCGTCGCGTTCGTAATGCGTAACAAGACAGTTTCCGGCAGCAGAGGTAGTGCCGGTTTTTAAGCCGGTAACGTAGCGGTTATAATAGTTGCTTTCCGGGTCTAGTAGTGCGTTGCCGTTGGTAATGTCGATTTTTATGGCTTGATTTCGGCGCGTTAGCTCTACAGAATAAGCCTGTGTAGAGGCAATGGTGCTTAAATGTTCATTATCGGAAAACGCAATAGCCGCTAAGAGCATATCATTCATAGTTGTATAGTGGTTTTCATCGTGCAGACCGTGTGCGTTGATAAAATTGGAGTCAGTCATACCTAAAGAAAGAGCTTTTTGATTCATTAGCTCAGCAAATTGTTTAACAGAGCCTGATATGTGTTCGGCGAGTGCAATAGCGGTATCGTTTCCGGAGCGCAGCATTAGCCCATATAGAGCATTGCGCACGGAAATAATATCGTTTTGTTTTAAACCTAAAGAGGAGGCGTTTTCCGTAAGGTTTACTGCTTTTGCGGAAACAGTCATCATTTCACTGTCCCATTTTTCATAGGGAATTTGGTCGGCTACGACTAAAGCAGTTAATATTTTTGTAGTGCTCGCTGGATAAATATGTTCAGTCATGCTGCCTTTAGAGTATAAAAGGGTGCGGTTGGACTTATCAAAAACAGCTGCATATTTGGCGTTAATAGAAGGAATGTTAGTGGTTGCTATAACTTCGGCAGATATGCTGGCGTATAAATCATCCCGAATGGTGGAAGGAGCGTCAACAACAGGATCAGCAGAAACGGAAATGGCGCTAAGCAGAATTATTAAAATTAAAGAAAAAGCCATAAGCCGAAGTGTTTTCATTGCGACCTCCTAAGAATAACACAAAATGACGAAACTATTTTATCATTTTGTCATACTTTTGTAAATACTTTATGCCCAGATTGTCTGAAGGTTTTAAAATTTTTCACATTGCTATAGATTATTTGTCAAAGATGTGCTAAAATAAAGAAAATTGTTGTGCTTGAACTAAAGAAAATAAACACTTTTATGAAACAGTTTTTTAAGAGAGGCTATAGTATTTAAATCAGGAGGATGGCAATGGGAAAACACATTTTGATTGTAGATGATGAACCGTTAATTGTAAAAGGGCTTAAATTTAGTTTGGAACAAGATGATTATCAAATCAGCGCGGCCTTTGATGGGGAAGAAGCGATCAAATGTTTTGAAGATGAAAATGTTGATTTGATTTTGTTGGATGTTATGCTGCCTAAAATAGATGGCTTGGAGGTTTGCAGGAGAATTCGTGCAACATCTTCCGTTCCGATTATTATGATTACGGCAAAGGGTGAGGATATGGATAAGATTCTTGGCCTTGAATACGGGGCAGATGATTATATTATCAAACCGTTTAATATTTTGGAGGTCAAGGCGAGGATCAAAACGATTTTGCGGCGGGCAGGTTCGGAGAATTTTACGAGGGATAAAGAGAAGGTTCTTCATGCCAAGGATATGACCGTGGATCTGAATAAACGCACAGTGATGATTAAGGGAAAAGAGATTCCGGTTACTGCCAAGGAATTTGATATTTTACATCTTTTGATTTCCAATCCGGGTGTTGTTTACAAAAGAGAAGAACTTTTGGAAATGATTTGGAAATATGATTATGTTGGTGATGTCAGAACGGTTGACGTGCATATTCGACGGTTGCGTAAAAAGATAGAAGTAAATCCGGACGAGCCGGAGTATGTTTATACAAAATGGGGTGTAGGCTATTATTTTACGGATAAATAAGATTTTTCGCAGTATAAAATTTAAGCTTTCCGCTTCGTTTTTTATTTTGATGCTGGTGGCGTTGATCGTTATTGATTATGCTGTGATTCATTCTGTGGGGAGCGCTATGGTGCAGCAGCGGGTTAAGGAACAACAGAAAGTTTTGCTTCAGGAAACACAGAACTTGGGAGAGCTGTTTGTTAATTCTGGCGCGGAGAAGCTGTACCAGCATATTGAAAGCATTGCGCAAGGGCATAACGGACGAACAATTGTAGTTAATATGAGCAGCGTAGTGGTTGCAGATTCGCTTTCTGAGCTTAACGGGCAGAGCGTTCATAATGTTGAGTTAGATGAAGTCTTTCAGGGATATAAGGATATTTCGTGGGGAACATATGAAATTCACGCTAAGACCGATCATACGTTTTACACAGAAAATCTTCCGTATAAAGAGGGAAGAAAGCAATATTGGACGGTTTATTATGCGTGCATATTGACATTTAATGAAGAAAAAGTGGGTGCTTTTGTTGCTTCGATTCCGATACAAGATCTTGTTGATGAACTGGATGTACTCACTCAGAGAATTATTCTGCTGAGTATAGGTGTGGGAACGTTTATTGTATTGGTAACGTTGATGCTGACTCGCAATACATTTGCTCCTTTGAGTTCGCTTAATGCTGCTATTGCAAAAATGACTAGGGGAGATTTGGATGCTTCGGCAGTGGTAAAGGGATCGGGAGAGTTAGCAGAGTTAGCGCAAACGTTTAATACTATGAGTAAGCAAATACAGACGCTTGACCAGGCCAAAAATGAATTTGTTTCTAATGCGTCCCATGAACTGAAAACACCGTTGGCTTCCGTAAAACTTTTGATAGATGCACTTCTTACGCAAAAAGATGCTCCAAGGGAGTTGATAGAGGAGTTTTTGGGTGATGTTAATCACGAAATTGATCGGCTTAATTATGTAATCAATGATCTTCTTACGCTTGTCAGAATGGATAAGAACGCAAAAGACAGCATCAATATGGTTCCTTTGCAGTTGATGGGCTTGTTGGATCGTGTGCGGCACATGCTTCAGCCGTTGGCAAGTAAGCGTGGTATTTCGCTGGAGTTTAAAGCGGACGAAGACTTAACGGTGTTGGGTGATGCCATGAAACTGCAGCAGGCTTTTTATAATTTGGTGGATAATGCCATTAAATATTCGCAGGAGGATACCACAGTTAAGATTCATTTATTCCGAAGAGAGCATAAAGCTGTTGTTGAAATTATCGATCAGGGAATCGGAATTTCTCCAGAAGATCAGAAGCACATTTTTGAACGTTTTTACAGAGTGGATAAAGCGCGCTCAAGACAGACTGGAGGAACGGGTTTGGGATTATCTATTGTAGATACGATCATTCGCCAGCATCAGGGAGAAATCCGTGTTCAAAGCCAAGAGGAGGTTGGCACGACATTCACGGTTGAACTGAAGATTAAGGAGGAAAAGTAAGATGAAGCGTTTGTTGGTTTGGCTGCTGCTTGTAATGTGCGCGGCAAATTTTTGTGCCTGTTCTTCTCGTGTGTATCTTCAGGATCAATCTGATGCGGGGTATGTGCAGTTAGGCGTTTATTCCCAAGAAAAAGCTCATACTGAAAATATTTACGTGCTGTATTATCAATTTGCTGATACGGGATATTTAAGTACGGATACGCGCTATGTCGCCGAAGGGCAGAACAGTAAAACGGAATATAATTTAATCAATGCGTTAATTCAAGGTCCGTCTTCGGATATGGCAGAGCTGCGCGGAATTATTAACAGCAAAACAAAGCTTCTTAATATTACAACTAATCGTGATTATATTTATGTAACGCTTTCCAAAGAGTTTTTGTCGCTTCCGGATTATGCCGGAGACAATTGGCAGAATGATCCTAAAATTGCTGCGCGGGTTTATCAAAGCCGGCGTTTGGCTGTGTATGCCATTGTTAATACATTAACCGAGAGCGGCGCATACAGCCGTGTTCAAATTTATATTGATACACAGGGGACTAATAGCGGAGAGAAGCTGACACGGCGTGAAATGGGTTTTGTGGGGGATGGAAGAGAGAGCCAATTGTTAGAACCTTTAGCGCGCTCTATGGATGTTGTTATGACACCGTATAATGCATTGTCATTATTTATGCAGATGCTTTCTGAAAATAAATATGATGTAGCTTATGAACTTTTGGCGAAAAATTTGAACGGTGCAGAAAAAGTGCCATCACTTTCTGATTTTGTCTCTTTAATGTCGCTTTCTTCTAATAGGATAATGAATTATAAAATAAAACCTGATTTTAATGTTTCTTCAGATGCAATGAGAGCAGTAATGCTTTTGGACTATACGGTGCAAATGAAGGACGGCTCGGTTTATTGCACGGATATTCCGGTAGTGCTGCATCGGCAGAATGAAATGTGGAAGGTTTCATATTCGATATTAGGACAATATTGGAATATAGAAAGTTAATAGCAGAAAGGAGGGTTTCGGTGAAATATTTTAGACTGTTGACTATTGTTTTATTTGTATTGATGTGTGGATGCAGCCATTTAGAGCAGGGAAAAAATTATCCGGAACCTACAGCTGCTATTTACAACTGCAGAAAAGAATATGTTGAGTATATCCAATTGTATATGCCGGCTGAAGATAGGAAAACGGTAGTTCCAAGCACACAGCCTGTTTATGTTCCGCAGGGGCGTGAAATATATTTAGCCATTATGGATGCGCTTACGAATGCAGACGAAATATACAGAGAGCGCTTTTCTTATATTTTAAGAGGCGTAAAGTGTAATGGAATTCGTAAAGTGGACAATATTTTATATATAGATTTTGCTGCGGAATTCAACGAAATGCCAATAGATGAAATGTGTTTGGCATTAATGACATTATCCGGAACATATACACGTTTTGAAGATATAGCATATATTAATGTTACATGTGATGGAACGCCTGTCTTTTTGTCAAATTGCAATGTAAGACCTGTATTAGCATTGGAGAATAAATATTTAACAGTAGATGCCTTTAAAAGCGAGTTCGCTCGCATTCAAAGACAGTTTGATAAATTAGATGCTAAATCGCAGGAACAGGTAGCAATGATTCTTTATTCCAAAACAAATATTGGATCGTTAACGCCGGAGGTGCGCAGCATACATGTAACAGATTTTCACTACTGTGATACGGCGCTTAATGAGTTGCTGCGGGGGGCGGAGAAGGAGGGACTGCTTTCGATATATCAGGGAAGTATTTCTCTGTATTCTCCGTGCATTTATGATGCTTATGCGGGCACGCTCAGGATTTCGTTTTTAGTGACAGAGACGCAGTATTTGGATCAATGGGATGGCTATGAGCAGATTGCGGCTACTATGATTCATATTTTACCGAATTTTAAAAGACTACAGATTGCTTTTTTAATGATAAATGAGGAAGCTTCGCCGGTATTATGCCGTGAAATTGACTATGAATTACCGGAATCGTTTTATACATTGTGTCAAAGCGTGAGGGTGGAACTTCCTGATGAAAGTTTAGCTTCTTTAAGCGCATCTTCGTTTTATTGTGATGAATGGAAAGATGAAAAAATATATGCAGATATTCTGCAAAGAATATGGGTGGATGAGAGCGCAGCGATGACGGAGATTCGCAGGCAGAACGGAATTATGCAGCATGTATTTCAACACGGGGTGCTGCATGTATGGACAGAAGGAAGAACAATTGTGGTGGATCTATCGTCGGAATTAATGCAAGCATTTCAAGGGCTTAGTGCTGAACAGGAAAAAATGCTGGTTTATTCCATGGTCAATTCTCTTTTAAATCATAGTACCTATATGAAAAATGTACAGATTTTATGCAATGGCCGAACGCAGCCTTATTTTTCAAATGTAATTCGCATTGAAGAACCTGTTTACAGGCTAAGTGGGGTGACGGTTTTTTAATGCAGAATGCAGATTTGAAGAAAATTCCGGAACTTACTGTATATTCTAAAAAGCGGCTTATTAATCCAAGGTATCAATTTATCACTGCGGTTGCGATGCTGTTTTCTGTTCTTGCAGGCGCGCTGCTTGAATCAGAATATATATGGATTCCGGTTATCATTTGCTGTATGTGTACAGCGTTAGCTGTGGTAATATTTCGACGCAGAATTGTTTTTATTATATTGCTTTTCGTGGTTTCAATAGGTATGCTTTTTTATTCTTCTATGTTGAGTGAGCCTGAAATATCTGCGGTCAGCCAAGAAGCGGAATTGTATACAGCGTTGGCAGCGGAGGACTCTAAGGACACGGAGAATGGCTTTGTTTCGGTTGTTTTAAAAGATGTTGTAGCTGTTGAGACGGGAAGTGAGTTAAGCCATAAAATACAGCTTTATATTACAGCAGCGGAATTTTGCGAGCTTTATTGCGGTGATAGAATCACTTTTAAAGCAACAGTTCATGAGATAGAAAGACCTCAAAATCCGGGTGAAGCAAATCGGAGATTGATTGGTCTTGCGAAGGGAATTGCTTTTTCAGCATATACTGATATTGAAGATATAAATATTATCAATCATGAAACAGATTTTTTCAGCGTATTTATGGATTTGCGCAGAAAGATGATTCGTAATGTTTATGAGATGCTGCCGCAGGAGGATGCGGCTATTGTTAACAGTGTGATTCTCGGAGCCGACGAAGATGTGGATCAGGATTTTTTGATGTCGCTGCAAAAGCTTGGAATCGTTCATGTGTTTTCGGTTTCCGGTCTGCATGTATCGATTGTGGCATTGATGTTAAATTATCTGCTTGAAAAGCTACGTGTGGGAAATTGGATTAGGTTCTTTTTTGGAACAGTATTTATTGCCGGTTATGTGTTGATTTCGGCATGCTCGGTTTCAGCGATCAGAGCCGGAATCATGGCAGCTGCGCTGTTGTTGTGCAGAGCCATGATTCAACCCTATGACAGTCTTAATGCTCTTTCTTTTGCAGCTGTTGCCGTAATGTTGGCGAACCCGTTGCAGATGTTTTTGCTAGGGTTTCAGCTTTCGTTTTTAGCATGTGCAGGGATTGTTTTTTTTGCCAGACTCTTTGGCGGCAAGAGCTGTCAGTGGTGGGGAAAACTGCTTAATGCGGCAGGGGTAACTATTTCTGCGCAGATCGGGACATTTCCTATTGTGGCAAACGCTTTTGGATATATAGCGCCTTTATCTCTTGCGGCAAATATTCTGATTGTTCCGGTATTTTCACTTGTATTGCTTCTTGGCCTTCCTTTAAATGTATTTATTCTGTTCTTCCCGCCGGCAGAAGCTTTTCTAAAAGTTCTTTATCCTTTTACATGGATGATTCGTTGGCTGATTGGAATAGTCAGAGAGGTTCCTGTGATTCAGGTTGCCGCACTTTCGACTGCGGCTGTCATGCTTTATTATGGATTGATGTTATTATTTTCGCGTTTCATAGTAGCCAAACGGAAAACTAAGCTGATTTGTGCAATATGTGTACTTGTATTGAGTTTTACTGTGTGGGGCGGACAGGCGTTGGGGAGAAAGTATGCGCGAATTACGCTGTTGAGCACGGGAGACGCAATGTGTGCCGTTGTTGAACTGCCTGATCGCGGGTGTTATTTGTTTGATACGGGAGGCAGCAGAGAGGTTTCGGAGTATATTCCTAACACGGCGCAAACGGTGGCAGTGCCATATTTACGCAGATGCGGTGTTAAAACTATTCAAGGCGTTTTTCTCTCCCACGGAGATGGAGATCACAGCGGTGGACTTTTAGCTTTTCGGGATCAAATTGGAATTGAAACTGTTTTTTATAATCCAAAAACGATTGCGCAGGAAAGAATTAAGCAATGTTTGTTGGATTGGGAGCAAAACGGAACTCGGTTGGAGGCGGTTTCGGCGGGCGACTCTGTGCTTCTGGGTGAAGCCTCTGTCCGTGTGCTGTTTCCGTCTGCAGATGGCGAGACGGAAAGGAATACTTCTTGTGTATATAAATTTTCTTATTGTGGAATTACTGTGCTTTTTACCGGAGATATCGAACAACGGGACAGTGCGTTGTTAACAGAACAGGAAAATATAAAGTGCGATATTATGGTAGTGCCTCATCACGGTAGTTTGGCTACTTTATATCCGCCCTTGCTGGAAAAGGCAGATGCCGATCTTTATTTAATCAGCAGCTCAGAATTTGCAAAGGATGAATATGCATATTATCCGGTGCTGAATACGGGTCAAAGCGGTGCGATTGAAATTAAGATTTATTCCGATGGGAATTATTCAGTAAAGGAGTTTAAAAGATAATGGATAGAAAAGAACTGTTTCAAAAAATTTCTCAACATGATTTTTCAAGATTGTATTTGTTTTTTGGCGCGGAATCGTTTGTGGCAGAAAAGGCTTTGGAACAGCTGAAGACTTCTTTTTTGCATACGGTGGAAGAGGGCGTGAATCTTATTGTTTTTGACGGTTCGGAATGTTCGCCTCAAGCAGTAGCGGAACAGTGTGAAACGGTCTCCTTTTTGGCGGCCGAGAAGCTTGTGATTGTTAAAGATACTCCGTGGTTAGGTGCAAAGGAGGATTCTGAAGCTTGCAATATTATGGAGAGGCTTTTTCAAACAATCGGCACAGATGTAATCTTGGTTTTTTATAGTAAAACCGAAGTGAAGAAGAAGAGTAAATTGTATTCTTTAATTAAAAAATATGGAGAGATTGTAGAGTTTTTGGAGGTAGCTGGCTCAGAATTGAAAGCGTGGATCAAAAAGGAATTAGCGGCTTACGGTAAAAAAATTTCCGAAGAAAATCTGCGTTTTTTAGAGGAGTATTGCGGTGCGGGACTTGAGAATCTTTCAAACGAGTTAAATAAATTGGCTTTTGCTGCAAAAGAAACGGAAATTTCAAAGCAGGATATTCTTATTGCAGTTACGCCGGGAAGAGATTATAACATTTTCCGAATTTCGGATTACGTGCTGCAAGGAGACGAAAAGAGCGCTTTAGCGCTTTTAGAGCAGTTGCTTTTGCACAAGGAAGAGCCGGTATATATTCTCGCTATCATTTCTAAGCAGATTAGAAATTGTGCCGCTGTTAAGCAGTTATCTAATAAAAAAATGATGCGCGCAGAAATTGCAAGCGTATTGCAGATGAAAGATTTTGCGGTAGATAGAATGCAGAGAATCGCTGTTCAGATAAGCGATGAGAAATTCACAAAAGCAATTGCGATGCTGCTAAATGCAGATATTGCTTTGAAAAGCAGAAATCAGGATGTTATTACGATGCAAACGCTGTTGATTAAGCTTTGCCGTCTTTTGAAAGTTTCTTAAGTGAAAAATTCGTAATATTTCGGTTGGCATCAAAGACAAGATTCATGCTGAAGTATGAAATAAGGGTAGCAGATAGAATATCAAAGCTGGCATTAAACATATTAACAGAATTGCTGTAGGTATTAATAAAATCCAAGGCTTGCCCTTGATGTTGCGCGTAAAAGAAATCACCGGAAAAATTTCCTAATGCGCTGACGATAAGAAAAAATACAGCAAAAGTAATTTTATGGCGCAAGCATATGCCGCGGTTAAATAAGCGAAACCCCAAAGCGGCAAATAAACCGATTGCCAATCCGCCTAAACCCGGCATGATACCGTATATGGCAAGGGGAATCATTGTGCCAGCGCCGATGGCGGCAAAAAGAAAACCGAAAAACAGACCTAAAGCAGAATTTTTTATATTAGCATTATAGGCCGGACGGCTGAGTTTCAACAATTTTGGGTAGCAATCATTGTGACAAGCACAATAGTATCCGTTAATGGACAGCGTCGTTTGTGCATTGCTTTGCTGACAGTAAGTGCAGACTTTTTGAGGGTAATCAGAGCATGTCAAGACGTCTGCAATGTTTTCAATATAGTTTGAAAGAATAATCGTTAAATCCTCTTCGCGTTCACTGTTATTTTTGATCGGAAGCGCTACGCGGAAGGTTGGGGCGAAATACTCATAGCTATCGTTTTCGGAAATAAGGTCCTTCAAGGACTGAAGTTGTGTTATTGTTGCTCCGGGCAATTCGGTGGATAGGATATATCGTTGGTCCTCATAATAAACGGTAAAGAAAAAGCCGTTGTGTTGAATAAAATAACGCTGCAAATATTTTTTACCGTTATATTTTTTACATAAGAATTCAAGCATTAGATAATTATCATCCATAAGCCACCTCAATTATTGATGCTTTTATTATAATTGGATTTATTCTAATTTGCAATACATTTTTATTTTAAAAGGTGATTTTATTGCTATGAAAATAAAAACGATGCAACAAAATGCATCGTTTTTAATACTTCGATTTGAAACTCGTGCATATGACACAAATTTATGCTCAAATCAATCAGTTAAGCTGAGAAGCCAACTGGGATTTTTTGCGTGCAGCAGCTTTTTTGTGCATAACGCCTTTTGCGGCAGCTTTATCAACAGCGCTGACAACGGAAGGAAGCATAGAAGATGCAAGCTCTTTATCACCTGCGGCAATAGCGGCATCGTACTTCTTGATCGTGGTCTTCAATGCGGATTTGATTGAGCGGTTACGAAGATTTTTTTTGTTAGTAACCAAAATTCTTTTCTTTGCAGACTTAATATTAGCCATGAATTCACCCCCTCCGTTACAATGAACGTTAGCATAATATCACGTTTAGCCGTTTATTGCAACAGTTTTTTTTATTTTTGCTTGTAAAATCGACTCATTTGCGCATGCTAAAAGAAAAGTTTTGCAAAAAGGAGAAGAAGAATTTATGTTTAGGACAGATTTGGCTATGGAGGCTTTTGCGGGAGCCAAGCTTAAAGATGAAGATGTTAAACATTCTGTGAGAAAATATAATGATTTAATAGAAATTGATACGGTAGAAATTTTATCGCAGGAAGCATCAGAAAAGCTTGGAAAAAAACAGGGAAAATATATTACGGTTCGAGCCGAGTATGCAGTTAATCGCGATCAAACACATCATTTAGAAGTAGGAAAAGCTTTTGCCGGAGAATTAAAGAAACTGCTTCCGAATAAAAAAGGACTAGTGTTGGTGGTTGGCTTGGGAAACAGAAAAATGACACCGGATGCTTTAGGGCCTAAGACAGCGGACGGCATAATGGTTACAAGACACCTTGTGGAAATGATTCCTGGGCAATTAGATTCACGGGTGAGGCCGGTTTGTGTGTTTACGCCGGGTGTATTGGGGGATACCGGAATGGAAAGCGCGCAAAGCATTACGGCTGTTGCGGCAGAGATCAATCCTTCGTGTATCATTGTAATTGATTCTTTGGCTGCCGCCAGCGCAGACAGAATCAGCGATACGATTCAAATGTGTAATTGCGGAATTGCGCCCGGAGCTGGGATCGGAAATAATCGCAGGGAGCTTTCTTATGAAAGCATCGGAGTACCTGTTATTGCTGTGGGCGTTCCGGTGGTAGTATATGCACAGTCGATTATTCGAGAGGCGGTTTTGCAGTTGAATGACCGATCGGCAGAAGCAAAAGTGTGCGCAGGAGTTTCACAAAAAGTGAACGATCTTATTGTAACGCCTAAAGAAATTGATGCGATTATTTCGGATTGCTCGCGTATCTTGGCAAAAGGGATCAATTTAGCGCTGCATGACGGTGTTGAATCGGAAGAAATTGATGATTTTATGTATTAGGGCAGTGGTATGGAAAAATTCTTGACTATTTTCATAGCTGTTATATAATAATTAAAAACATGATACAAAGGGTGTGAGTGTGTGGAAAGCAGAAAACAACAAAAGATCGGTTTTTTTGATTCAGGTTTAGGTGGGATCAGCGTGTTAAGAGACGCTTATTCCCTTATGCCCGAGGAAGATTACATATATTTTGGAGATACTGCAAATGCGCCGTATGGAACAAAAAAACAGGAGCAGATTATTTCAATGACGATGAACGGCGTGGATTATTTGCTTTCAAATAATATCAAGGCGCTTGTAATTGCCTGCAATACAGCAACAAGCGCTGCGATTGAAAAAATCAGGCAGGCCGTTTCCATTCCGGTGATTGGGATGGAGCCGGCAATTAAACCGGCATTGGAGCATACGGAAGGAAAGGTGCTGATGATGGCTACGCCGGCTACCGTAAGGCAGGAAAAATATCAAAACTTGCTGCAAAAATGCGGAGAGCATTCGAGAGTAATTAATTTACCCTGTGAGAAATTAGCTGGTTTGATTGAGGAAAAACTGTGTAAAGGCGAACAGCCTAAGGAATATTTGCAGGAGCTGTTAGCGCCTTACGTTGGAAGGGTTGACGCAGTTGTGCTTGGATGCACACATTATGTGTTTGTAAAAGACCTTATTGCAGATATTTTCGGAGCTGGTGTAGAACTGTTTGACGGTAATCATGGGACGGTTTTACATCTTAAGGATGTGCTGCAAAAGGAGGGGATTAAGCGAGAGCCGGGGCAGAAAGGGACTGTAGTTTTAAATTCCTCAAGAGATGACCAGTATACTATGAAAACCTATGCAAGATTATTATTTTCGAAGGAATAGGTAAAAGAGATCATCGTTCGATCAGTCAAGCAGCATAAGCGCTATTTGAAAATAAGCTGGGATGTCAAAGCTTAGTATGGCGGTTTATTGTAGAAAGTTGGAAATGAATGAACTTAATTTGGAATTGTTTTGTGAATTTCAGCGTAAGTAGATTGTGATAAGGTGTTGGTGAAAGAAAGACAAACCGGTGGATTATCAGAGATGAGCCGTTTATTGATGATTAGGGAATTGACGAATATGAAGAACTGATTCGGTGCTTGAAAAATACGCTTGTTACACACGGAATTGTATATGGCGCTTCTATAAACGGAAAGCTGAAAGGATTTGTTTCCGTTGAGGATATCGATAAGCCGGATGTATAAATATATGGATTTATCCAGTACTCAAGTGTCGCAGGATGTACGTAAACAAGGCATCGGAAGAGAAACTATTTCGTATTGCTAAAGAGTTTGCAAGGGCAAGAAACGCCGATATATAGTAGCGCATTCTGCGGTTGAAAGCCAAGCGTTTTATCATTCGATGGGATGTGTTGAAGAACAGGAGTATGATCCAAGACATGCGGAGAAGAATCCCCTTGATTGTCA
>JAHAAN010000039.1 GCA_018376855.1 Clostridiales bacterium
ATCTGCACTGAATGCGAAAAAAAAGAAACCGAAGTCATTCCGGTCATAGTACCCACGGAAGCAGAAAAGAAAGCGATGGCTTTAAAAGTTGCCCGGAAAATTGCCGATTCAATCACGCCGGGAACAGATTTGGAGCGTGTAAGCCAAGCAGCGCGGATTGTTTCCGCCTACTGTTCTCAATGTATTTATACCACAGAGGGCAAAGACTACCGCCAAGCCTACGGTGTATTCGTCAAAGGCGAGTATTCCTGTGCCGGTGCCACCCGCGCATTAGGAATGGTGCTGGAATGCATGGGCTACAAATGGGAGCATGCCAACGAAAACAAATGGGCACACCAATGGTGCATTTTAATAATGGATGGCCAAACCGCCTTTGCCGACGGACAAATCGGCCTTGTCGGCTACGGCGAACATCCATACGCCGAACGAGTCGATTAAAGCATTCCATCCTATGGCTCAAAACTGCAAAACAGGCGGTTACTTCTTATTCGAAGTGCGATAACGAAGTATTTATGTATTTTTGTAAAACGGCGGCACAGTCTTTCGACTGTGCCGCCGTTTTTTGTTGTCAGGCTGTTTTCTTTTTTGCGTTCTGCATACCAAGTCTACTGTCAAGAACAGCGCAGTCCTCATCGGCAATATTGATAACGCCAGCCGCCTTGTAGTAAATTTCAATTTTCTGCGTCCACTGCTCTTGTCGAGAGCATGTACCACGATTTTGTTAACCAAATCATTCAGGATTGCAACGATTAGTTCTTCGTGATCGGTGTACTTGCGCACATTCTTCAAAAACTGCTGAAGATCGTGCTGTTCCTGCTCGCCGCTGTCAGTCAGTTCCTAAAAATCAAGAATTGCCGCTTTGACATTCTTCTGCCCTGTTTCACACTCGGAAGAAAGCTTGACAAACCATTCCGCCGAAAGCCTGCCCGAAACTCTCCTCTTAGATTCGCTTGAAAAGCGGATCCAAAGTCCTCATCTCTGCGTTTGAGCGTTAAATATCTACCTTTGTTTTTTCACCGACATCAGGCGTTCAGCGTTTGCTTTTTCCTTTTTGACAAAGACCGCTTCAAACTGCCGAATATACGAGAGCACGCCCTGAATGTGCCGAAATATAAGCCGATTTAGAGCAACTGCTCGAATATAGTGCTCTGTGCAGGCTCCATTTTCAACCCTCACATTAATAGTGATATATTTTCTTGTACTTCTTCACAAGGACTAAACCAATCATCTTAAATTTCCTTTCGGCAAGAATACGCTGACTGTCAAAAAGCAGTTTAATACCCCACAGATAATAAAACTGTTCTTTAATAACAAATGCAAATTCTGCTTACTCCTTTTTCCGTAATTATAGCTTATTACAGGCGAAACACCCTGAGCATATCCCAACCCCAAAGCAATAAGTATAAAGTCTATATACATCATCATTCTAATAGCGGACACTCCGTTTACACCCAAATATTTCATCATAATTGTATTGAAAAGGATTGTTGTTATGCCGGAAGAAATATTTGTTACCATTTCACTTGATCCATTCACGACGGTATGAGACAATACCCTTATATTCACTGGAAGAAAAAATATCAATGGGGTTAAATAGTCTATACACAGCTTGGAAATATCCTTATTCGCCCCTAAAAATAAAACCATATTTTCTTTGAAAGCAAATAAAACAAGAAACAAGAAATACAGACAAAAGACAAGAAACAATATATTCAAAGATAGATTTTTTCTTGCTTCTTTATTCTTATTCATCCCCATTTTTGCGGATATTATGGCAGTTGTTCCTGTTCCAATCATTGTCCCTATGGCGATTAACATACCTAAAATGGGATAGACGATATTTACTGACGCAATAACCATTGCTAATATGCTTGGAAAGAAAAATTTAATTACTCCTTATATTTATTTTGAAATCCAATTCATTCATTAAAATTGCTCCCCTATTATCTGCCTTTCAATTCTTTTTCAAAAACAGTATTAAACAATGTGATAGCATCAACCATTTGTTGAATCCGGCCACTTCCCATTATGTTAAATACCCTATGCTCCAATTATAATTTTTAGATTTTTCTGCAATATACCATCCTGATTGTCCTTACCACTTGTTTTCAAAACCTTCGTTGCGATACCTCATTACTTCAGTAAGCGCCTGTTTTTTTACAGCTGCAATCTTTTATATTTACTATAAAACTATATTTCCTTTCCCATGAATCTTTTGGGCGGCTTCCCGAAATTCGCCATTTTAACCGCCTCAACAATTTCTTCCTTACGCTCTGCTGCATCAGACAAATCACAAACAACATCATTCAAATCATAAGGTCCGTTGCGAAAATGCCCGACTGAAGCTCCGCGAAACTCTCCGTCGATCAATAGGTATTGCAACGGTTCGTGATCATATGCCAAATGATCGCATAGGGGTTTTATCTGCACTTTTAAAATATGCTCATAGGATTTATAAAGAAAGTCGTTTCTATGGATGGCATAAACAAAACGGCACCTCTTTGGAATATAGGTGTTTAAAAGCTCCGCATCTGTCCTGAGCAAATAACCTCCGTTAAATTCTTCCAATATCTTTTCTGACACAAGTTCTCTGACCGCTATGCCGATTTCTTTTTCCGGAAGTTTATAAAATGATTTTGCCATAGCGATATCAAACAAAACGTTTCGGTAAGCAAATCGCCGAAGAACAGCTTTTAAAGCTTCCTTTCTATTAAAACTTTCTTTATTTACATTCGGAAACATCTCCCCGAAACGGCACCAAGCACGATCCCACTCACCGTCATACTGGTCTTCATAAACCAAAAATGCTTCCTGCAAACGATGCAGAATGGGTGTAATAGTCTTTACAAGCAGCCCTGTTTCCTCTTTGATCTGCTGAATATTAAGAGGACCCGCATGTTCAATCAATTCAAGAATTCGCAGCTGCATCTCTGTCGGATTCGTCAACGGCTTACAATAAAGCGCAGCAAATAATTCTATGTCCTCCGGCACAATCCACCCAATAGTTCCACCTGCAAAGCGGCCTTTAATCAACCTGCGCTTAAGCTGCCTTTGTCTATTAAATGCAAGGTCATCAAAGTCCGCGCGAAACACAAGCGTAGGAGGCTGCCCAAAACCGTTCCAGTATACGTTCTGCCCCGGCTGCATATCCCGATATAACTCTTCATATTCCCTTTGATCAGCCTTACTTATAAAAAACTGCCGTTCCATACGTAAAGATATAAATTTCGACAAATTCACATTAATCACCATGCCTTTTTGAAATTGCAGCCGTTTTGCCCGCAGCCGAAACTGTACCATGCTTTGTGCGAAAAAACAAATACCGGCGTAAAAGAAACTCTTTATCCTATTGCTTTTATTCCTATTTCCAAACGTCGCCCTGTTTGATCCGTTCTCCACGAGGAGCATCACCATGTATCAGATCACAAAAATATCTCATCAACAATTCCTTTGGAATCTCTGAACACTTACAGCAATGAATAATCGCTTCATTTGGTTAGCAAACCATCACCGGATACTCTCCATGAAATGGATGACCGGCTCTTTCAATACGCCCTCCACAACCATAAACCCTCTTATGCTCACACCCTGTACAATACAGATCGCATCTTAAATCCGCTATGATATTTCTCTCAAATTTTTTGATTTTTGACTATTGAAAGAATATCAAACATAACAATGATGTTGCTTGCTTATAGACACATTCCAAAAATATTTTCAAAAATTCGTCTTGTTCTTATGATTATTTTCAGAAATACAATATTAAAAATCATACCTTGCAACGCTTTCGTATCATTTTTCTTTTATCTTCTCACTAAAAACAACAATTTATAAAAAAAGAATAAAAGAAATAACAATTAGGGAAAGAAAATGATTGTTTTTCCTCAGCGCGAATGTTCATAGGCGACTTAAAACTCAGTAATACTTTTTAATGATTTTGCGATAGCAACCCAAAAATCATTATAAACACCATCTTTTTACACCATACCATGTCAATTCTTTGTAGTAGCGCGAAACCAAACAAACTGTGCTATTTGAAATATCAACTCCGTCAACAAGTTTACTAGGAGCTTTTTTATTGAATCAAGAATTATCTCTGTTAAAAAACGCATACCTATACAGAGAGGCTTCATTTACCCTGTTCTTCAATAATTGAACATGATAATAATTTTCAATCAGTTCACAAACCGCAACCATTAGTAATGATTTATCGAATCAAATATTTGCATAAGATAAAATTTTTCTTTTCCACCCATCGGTATTTTTACCAGTTCTCATTGCATGCAACATTTTTCTGTAATTATAATATATTAACTGTTTATAAATTTTACTTTATCTCACAATTTATTTTTAATATCAGCATACAATTTCAATGTTGCATTGTTCTAAACGTTCTAAAAATATTGTAAAAAAGTTTGTATCATGGATAGCGCATATTCTGTTTCTTTACTTTTGTTCATCAAATGATGCTAATTGACTAAAATTTAAGATTGTCCCTTGTTACAATAACAAGCAACACTAAATCCAAATGAACCGAAGAAATAAAGCTTCCCCTTTTGAGAAAGCTTTATCTTTACAAAAACCAAGTGTTCATAATTCAAATCTCTCATGACACTCACATATGGTACGCCTGATGCGATTCGAACGCACGACCTTCAGAGTCGGAGTTATAAATTTCTTTTAATACAGCTTATAATGTATTTTAATAAACTCCGAATTTCTCGCATTATTAAGAAATTTTAATTTTAATTATCATTTTTATTTTTGCAGTTTGAAGTCAAAATAAACGCCAAATAAACGCCAAGCAAACGCCTCGTTCTATGTGTTGCATAAGCATAATATAAATATTATCATATACTGTTAAAATAATCAACTTTAATCTTGTTAGCACCTCAGTAAAACAAAAAAACAAGGGGGCTTTCGCCCCCTTTTACAGTATCCCCCGCATTCAACCGCGATCGGATTGTTACGCTGATTACTCAACAAGGGAATCATCTGTTTTTACTTCCGGCAAACCCGCAATGCTTGTCAATACCGAAAGAATTCCCGCAAGCACAGATGCGCTACACACTGCGATCCAATTTACTTCGCCCAACACCGCGCTTGTCCCGATTGTTGCAACCGCTGTTTGCGCAACGGTTTTTATCGCTCTAATTCCTGCCGCTTTGATCCATGTTTTCAACTTTTCTTTTGACATAGTAATACCTCCCATTATAATTTAGATAATTGTTCACGCTCAAATCTTTCAAATGCATTAAGTGCTTTCTCATATTGCGCTATGCCTTCCTCTATTTCACCGTTTGGCTTACCTCTTTTAATAGCCATAGCGGATGCATAAGCAAGCTTAGCAGTTGCAAGTTCCAATTCTAACGTTACATACGATTCTTTTTCCCGCGTTTTTGTGCGTTCATCGTCCATTGTATCTCTCTTTTTTTGCACCCGCTGAATGTAAAAAATCGCAATGCCGCTGATTATAGCCGGAATAAGCCCTATTAAATAGCTCAATATATCAATCATACCGCCCACTTGCCTCCTAAAGCCATGATTGTATTTTTCCCGGCTATTCCGTCAACGGTCAAGCCTTTTGCCTGCTGAAATGCCTTTACAGCCTTTTCTGTGTTTGTTCCGAATTCGCCGTCTGCCCCAGTGCTTCCACAGGAATATCCCTGCGCAATAAGCGCGGTTTGCAGGGCTTGTACATCTAATCCCTTATAGCCTTTTCTGAGGTTGCGCGAAACGCTCCACACAACGGTTTCATACCACACGCCGCCTAATGCTGTTATGGTATTTTTACCCGCGATTCCATCCACTTTAAGACGATTTTTGCGTTGGGAATCCTTTACCGCATTATAGGTCTTCGTCCCGAAATCTCCGTCCTCCTTAAGATCGTCTCCGTATTCATTAAGTAAACGCTGCAAGTATTTAACATCATCCCCCTTACACCCCTTACGCAATAGACGCTTAAAAATGATTTCTTCCGGCTCGTCCTTTTCGATTTCAGCCTTGAAACACTCCGGTCTGCCGTATTCGTTCCAGCCGCCTTTGCTGAGCGGACGTTTTACCACGCCGTAAGCTCTACCCCGCGCCTCAATGACGTTCAGATCATCATCCACGACATACCCAATATGGTAAGCTCTTTTTGTCCCCGTTGTGTAGCGTTTAAACACGAAATCACCCTTTTTAACGTGGTTTTGCTGTATTAACGTACACATACCCATAAGCCCGTTGGCGTTTTTATCACTTGGAATAATATTTTGAAGGTTATAAAGCCAATACGCACCCAGCCCCGAACAATCAAAAGCACGCAAGGTCTTTTCGTACCCAGCGGCAACTGCCGCACGATATGTTTTTAAAGCGTTTGTTTGGTGTAAGCCGCTTTCCTTTGATTTTATCCACGCCTCATTTACCGTCGGGTAGCCCTGCCCTTGCGCACCCCATATGTAAATGCTATGGTTTTTTACTTGATCTTCAAGGTATGCGATAAAATCCTTTAATGTTGCACTCATGTTGTTCCCTCCTAAAAATAAGTAGTTTAAATCGGTCCGAATTTGCCCTCTATATTAATTCTGCCTATTGCCAAATATGTGCCGCCCGCCTGATTCCAGCTTGTAGATGATACAATGATATACCTATATCCAGCTGCCTGTGAGTTTGCAATATTACTTACGCTGCGCGTGCAGTTTGACGTTGTATTGCCTACCGTATCAAGCACATAGGCGCGGGAAGCAGTACTGCCTGATAATCCTGTAAATGTTCCAAGCGGTTGAGCGGAAGAAGGCATTTCCGTAACGGTTGAACCCGTGCCGTTTGACGGTGCTGAATTTGCGCCGTAAATAGTAATATTATTTGCGCCGTTTACATTGCTGTTATTTCTGTTCCACAGTTTAACAACAACATCCCTTATATACTTGCCTGCGCCAAAATCAAGCGCGATCCACGCAACCTTGCCATTATTATTTGAACAAGAAGCCCATCCGCGCGTATCAATAACATTTTGGAACGCTTTCCAAGCCGCATATGTAGAGCTGTATACTGATGAATAATAAGCAGTATAAGGAGAAGGCGCGGTATTGCTTGTCATAGCGCTCGCAGGCTGCGAACCTGATGCTGTAAGATCGGGAAAAACCGTATTTCCGTTGAAAAACACACGCTTCATTATTAAATTGTTTGCAATAACGCTATTAGCCTTATTTCCATTCAAATATATGCTCATTTTTACACACCCTTTAATTTGTAGTAATATACAGCATGCCGTTTGAATATGAAAAGTTTGCAGGCGCGCCTTCATCTTCATTCAGATGTCTGCGCCAATCAGACCATTGCCCTGTTGTGTAATGGCGGTGATACACTGAGCCGTTACGGTTCCGCGGGAATGCAATTTGGATGCGGTCTGTATATTCCCCTTTTGCACCTGCAAAAAACGTTTGAATGAACATATAATAGTCCTCGCCCATTGGGGTGTTGACGTTTGTCAGAATCAAGTGCTTTGTTGTTGTGTTTGGATCATCTGTACCTTGCGCCGCCACGCCATTTTGAATAACGTCCCCGTTTTTATCGTATATGTCCCATGAGCTTTCAACCGCGCTTGACCTTGTCGCCGGCTTCCCAAAAGCAACGCCCGTGCCGCCCGACAAAAAATCAATCGCAAATTTTGCCGCGCCTATTGTGCGCGTCAAGGTTGTTACGCCGCCTTTGCTGTCTTGCACGCTGATTTCCACGTCATAAGATGTATCGGTGGATAATGCGCCGCCGATTAGCTGCAAAACTCTGCCGTTTGTGCCGTTTGCGGTTACCGGCACGCTTGTCCAGCTCGCAGCTGCCGTTGTTTTAAATCTGATCGTTATTTGATTAACCGTATTTGCACCCTGTGTTTGATCCAAGCTCCATGTAAAATCCACCTTTGCATATGTGCCGTAGTCGTCCGCCGTCATGGTTGACGTGCAGCGGGAGACGGTAAACGCGCTAATTGCCGGGTTTTCATATGCAAGTTTCCACACGGCAAACAGCACATTATTAGCGTTTGCCGTGTAGCTACCACCGGCGGCGTATTCCGCCGCGTTTGCATATGCGTTTGTACTCCATCCTAAAAAACCATAGTTTGCTCTTGTGGGCACTGTGCTTGACAGAGTTAATGCAACGCCATGTATTTTAGTCTGATTTGCGGGCGCGCCTGTTCCTCCGTTTGCGTCATAATATATGATATATGTGCTTGCTTGCCATACCGCATATAGCGTTAACGCCGCGTTGCCTGTATAAATTGCACCGGACGCATATTCCGCCGTTGTTGCCGTGCCGGACGTTGCCCAACCTTGAAAGGCATACCCGGTGCGCGTCGGTTTCATGTCGGACAACGTTAAATTTATGCCGTACAATTTTGTTTGATTGGCCGGCGCGCCTGCACCGCCGTTTGCGTTGTATGTAACTGCATAACCTGTAAGCGCGGGAATATCATACGACGCTGTAACAGTCATTGTTGCGTCAATCCAATCAATACCCGTCAGCTTTGCCGCACAATATACCGTTTTAGCGGCAGCTGATCGCTGATATTCAAACGTATATGTGCCAATCTTGGTTTGGTTAGATTCGCTCCAAGAACTGTTTACCGTGTGATTAAACGACACGCTGCCCCTTGATGTTGTTGCGGTTGTTGCATCATTAGTAAAATAGAAAGTGTTTGACGAATCATAGCAGGCATACCGCGTCCATACCCATACCTCAACCGTTACATTCGTAACTTGCGCTGCGCTTGTTGTGCTGGCATATATTCCGATTCTGCCTTTTGAATTTGCTATACTTCCCCAAACCGTTCCGCTTGGCGCTGCCATTCCATTACCCCCTCCATACAAGTCCGTAATTCCCGTTGCCTCTTGCCATCCACGCAAAACCGCCCTGCCTTAATTCTTCATTGATAGCTGCTTTTTCTATATTAAGCGTCTCATTTGATATACTTGCAGGCGTGGTCGAGCCTTCCATAAAGCGTATATCTGTATTTGTGATAACAACTTTAAAAGCGCTGTCTGTTTCACCCAAAATAATGCAAGGCTGCCCGTCATCCACCCCGAATTGTATATAATCCGTATATACACCTAAATCTGCAATGCTTTGGTGCATTACATCAATTTTCCCATTTAACTCACCTGTATCAACGGTTAAATCGTTTATGTCGTTTGTCGCGTCATTCAAAGTTTTTTGGAAAGCGGAAAAATTAAAAACCCATCCCGTGTATGTTTGCGTCATTAAGGATTCTCCGTTTTCGCCCGTTACAAGCGTTGAAATTGCTTGTGCGATTTGCTCTATCTTTGAACTTGCATAAGCAATATTTCCTGAATTTGTTGCAACATCGTCGGAAATATCTTTTGTTTCCTCTTTTGTAGCATAAGCTTCGCTCACTTCTGTTTTTATGCTGTTTGCGCTTGTCGTTATGGCGGCTTCCGTTTCCGTTTTAGTATAATAGCCGCCCAAGGTTTGTGTTACTTCCGTTTTAGTCGCTCGCAATTCGATTGCTTCTGCATTTTGCGTTATATTTGTTTCAGCCGTAGTAACTCTTACAGCAAGATCATCCACATCGGCTTGCGCCGCGTCTGCCGCCTGTTTCGCCGCTGTTGCGTCCGCCTGCGCTGCGTCCGCCGCTGCTTTCGCAGTGTTTGCAGCCGTTTGCGCCGCAGCCGCATTAGTTTTTGCCGTATCAGCTGTTTGCTGCGCGATTGCCGCATTGGCTGCCGCTGCATCCGCTGTTGTTTGAGCCGCGGTAACTGCCGCCTGAGCCGCTGCAACTTCTTCTTCCGTTGCATCTACTCTTGATGTAACATCCGCAAGGTTCTTCTTTGCCGTTGTAAGATCGGCTGCCGCTTGCGCCGCTTTAGCGTCCGCATCATCCGCCGATTGCTGTGCTACTGTCGCCGCTGTCGCTGCTTCGTTTGCTTTCGTTTGTGCCGCCTCCGCATTTGTTTTGGCTGTGTTAGCGGTACTCTGAGCCTCCGCCGCTGCCGCTGCCGCTTCGTTTGCCGCCGTTTGCGCAGCGCTTGCATCGCCCTTGGCTTCATCGGCTGTTTTTTGCGCGTTTTCAGCCGCTGCGACTGCATTATTTGCTGCCGTTTGCGCCGTAGCTGCGTCTGTAACCGCCGCTGCCGCTTTGGTTTGCGCTGCAGTCGCTGCTGTGGCTGCCGCTGTTGCGTCTGCTTGCGCTGTGTCCGCCGCTTTTTGAGCTGCTGCAACTGCCGTTTGTGCTGCCGTAATATCTTCTTCCGTTGCATCAACGCGCTCTTGCACGGTTGCAAGGTCGGCTTGCGCCGCTTCAAGGTCTGCTTTTGCTTTATCCGCAACGCTTTGAGCCGTTAATGCTGCCGTCTTTGCGTTATTCGCTTCTGATTGTGCTTTTTCCGCCTCTGACGCTGCATTGTTCGCTGCTATTTGAGCCGCTGTTGCCTCTGTTGCCGCCTTATCTGCTTTCGTTTGCGCGGAAACGGCGGCCGTTTGTGCCGCTGCCGCCTGTGTAGCGGCATTATTAGCTGTTTCATCAATGCTTGTTATTTGCTGCGCATGAGAGGCAATCGCTCCGGCGTTCTGCGTAATTTGCGTTTGCAGCGTGCTTGTCGCTTCCGTTAAATCCGTTTTGCGCGCATAATCGGCAGTCATAGTATTAGATAGGGTTGTTAAATCATCCCCCAGTGCATCAATATCCGCCTGCACCGCTTCCGCATCCGCCTTTGCCGCCGCTGCTGTAGTCGCCGCCGCCGCTGCGTTTGCCTTGGCCGCGTCTGCGGTGCTTTGTGCCGACGCGGCACTGCTTACGGCTGTGTCCGCCGTTGTCTGCGCTGTTGCAGCTGCGGTTGCAGCATTATTTGCAGCGGTTTGAGCATTTGTTGCCGCCGTTTGTGCTTCCGTCGCTTTTATCTCTGCTGTTTCCGCCGCCTGCTTGGCTTGTTCCGCTGCCGCCTGCACGTTTGCAACCGAAGTTTCAAGCTCAGTAACGTTCTTTTTTACATTGTCAACCGCTGATTGCGCATTGTTCGCCGCCGTCTGTGCGGCTTGTGCTGATTGTACCGCATTACTTGCCTCTGTTTGGGCTGTATCTGCTGCGCTTTGCGCTGCGGATGCATTTTCAAGCGCGGTATCTGCTTGCGTTTTTGCATCATTGGCCGCCGTTTGAGCTGTATTTGCGATTGCCAAAGCTCTTACGGCTGACTGCGAATTTTTAGCAAATTGAGCCGCTAAATCAATAACTTTTTGGCGAATTCCGCTGTCTTTTATCAAATATTCGCCCAAAACCGCTTTATTTGTATTGTTTGCGATTGATCTTTCTATTGTTAAAAGTCTCGCCGAAAAATACAACTCCCCGTTATCATCAATGATGTTTACACGGTCGCCGGCTTTCACATTCGCCGGAAATGCGACTATATCCGCCTCATAATTGATTTCTGTGTCGCATATCTTTTTTAATTCCGCAACCGCACGGCTGCATAACTCCGATTGGCTCAATGTGTCATAAGAAAATGTTTTAGTGATATGTCCGCCGGATTTCTGATTGCCTGCATCATCTTTCCATAGCAGCCGCGCCCAGCGTTTCAACGCTTCGCGGGATTTCAATACGCCGCCCTCAATATAAAAATTACCATCATCATACATATAACCGTTAAGCGTTATAGGGTTATCCTCTTTTTCAGGCGTTCCGCCCGTGCAAAGCAAAGCCGTTGCAAGATTTGCAATAGATTTTGTCGTTACTATGCTGTCAATTTCATAATTGAGCCTCAGGTTTATTCCCGTATCTTCTCCGCGTTTTTTATGTATATTGATATACTTGTGCACCACTAAAAGCCGATCGACATCAAAAGAAAATTCGATTTCACAGTTATCAAACTGCCTTGCAACGCTTAAAATGCGTTCCTGCGCTGTTTGCTCACTGTCAAAGCTTAATTTGCGGGTAAGATCGGCAGCTTCATTCACGCCTATTATAAAGCCGGAACTCGCGGTAAACTTATTGATATAATGGCTTATTGGGTACGCTTGATCTGCTTCATACTCCCCCACTATCTCATTGAGCAAGTCCATTCCTTCGTCTTCAGCATAAATATATACTTGCTGTTTTTTGGTATCGTCTTCCGTATCTATGATCTGATAAAATTCGTTTTCGCCATCCCCGCTTAACAAGAGGTAGTTGCCTACCTCTGTACAAGCCGAAGCATCGCGCCGTGTTTCATCGTCGTATGGGATTTTGCACTCAAAGATTGCCGTGCCGGTTTCAACATCAACCGTCATTAAATCGTCAACCACTGTAAGCCCTTGCGGTAGGCCTGTACTTGCTTGCCCCAATATATTCATTTGCCTATCCGCAAAATATACGATCATATGAACACCTCCCTATAACGCACTTTAAATTCGGGCGCATATTCAGACGCTACCCAGTCGGAATAGGCAAAACCGATCATATTCAAGCCGGGCTTTAAATAGAATTTCTCCCAATCATTACCCAAAGCCCCCAAATCGGGAGAAACGACGTTGTTCAATCTGATTTCGCCAGTATTACAATCGGCCTCAAGAATATCGTTTGCGCTGAATTTATTCGGAATATCCTTGACATCGTCGCAATTATTCTTTACAAATTTAAGATTGTAAATGCCGTTATAGGCAAGCGGCGTATTTGTCCCCCATTGAGCAAAGACAAAAGTCAATTTCGTAACTGCTTTGTTGGCTATAACGCTGTTGGTGAATGTTTGCTGTATACCGCCAACATTAAATATAATTTTGCTCCCACTCTTTTGCACAACCGTGCTTTTATTTGATTTTGCCGTAGCGCCGAAAAACTGATTCGTATATGACAAATCCCGTTCCGTACCATAAACCTTCACGCCGTCAACGTAAAAAACAATGTTTCCCGTCGTCCCCGTCTTGTTTTTGTATACTGCGACGGCCGCAATTTTAGCGCCAGTTGCATCGGAAAGAATCATTTGAAACGCGCCGATTTCGTTTTTACTGTTTGCGCCCATTATTTGAGCATAAGAAAGCTTAAAATTTGTTGCGCCTGTAACACCCGCCGCATCTGCCGGAACATCCCGCGTGATAACCGCACCATGCCACCCGTTGCCTGTCCCATAGCCGGAAGCGGTCAAATAGTAGCTGGAAGGAATCGGCGCTTCGTATGTGCTGATAGGCAGATTGCTGCAACTCGTGCTTGCACAGTAGCCTATTAAATCAGGTGAATCAATTCTGTTTGCCTTGAATAATATCCCTGTCAATGACTTTGTGCTTGCCGACAACCCCGAAACCGTAAAAGAAACGCTTGCGCTGTATGTTTTCATACCCGGAAAATGGGTGGTGGCCGTTGGTTGCAATTCATTATAGGTATCTCTATTAGGATAATACTCATCATCTTTACTCAAATGACCTTGTATGAAAGGATCATATGGAGAAAATTCAAAGCTTTCTTCCGTATATTCACCTATTTTAAAACTCACATTATGCCAAGAACTCCCCATATAGACAGACGCTAAAACGCTACCCGGCAAAATAGTTTTATATAAATTCAGCTGCACCGTAACTGTAACCTTGACGGAGTTTGCGATTCTTCCGCTCGTTTTCGCCGTTACGTTATAAGTATACGGAACATTGCTTACCGTTTGCTGAATATTTAGCAGCTTGCCGGAAGTCGGTGTAGGCGCAGCCGTTATGAACTTTGCCGTTTTCATGCCCGGTTGCCCGACTTGCGCCGTCGTTAGCGGTGTGCTTATGCCGCTGTTTACGTTCCAAAGACTGCTTGAAGCTGCACCCCATGCGCTGGAAGTGTTAAAAGGTTGATTCATAAGTGTTTGCGATTGCGCAATGCCTGTTATGACATCCACTTCGTCAGGATTCCCAAGCTGTATAATCTTTTCATCCGATGTAAAAAACGAAACAAAGCCGCAATCTCCCGCGCCCGTCAGCGTTCCCGCGCTTTCGTTCCCCTCTGCTTCCTTGTAAAAATCAGCCTCAAGGATCGGATAAGCTT
>JAHAAN010000040.1 GCA_018376855.1 Clostridiales bacterium
CCGGCCTTCTTGGCCTTCTCGGCGCCCCTCTCACGATCCCGCCGCTCAAGGGTGCCTGTATATATTACCAAATCTGTGCCGCGTTGTCAACTACTTTTTTCATCGCTTCCGCAACTTTTTTCGCTGCTTCCGCTCTTCTTTCGTCTCCCTACCGCACTTCCTCGGCTCAACTCGTCCTATTATATCCATTTTCATAATTTCGTCAAGCAGTTTTTTGTTCTTTTTTTAATTACATGGATTCCACCGGATCAATTCCAAGAATATCCAAATGTTTGAGCAGCGCCTGCTTTGTAGCAGCGCACAACGCAAGCCATGCACTGCGAACAAAAGGATCCTGCTCGCTGAGAATATGGTGGTCGTGATAAAATTTAGAGAACAGCGAAGCCAGCTGATAAGCGTTTTCACAAATATAATTCGGCGCGCGCTCGGAAAGCGCGGCTTCAAACGCGGAACCGCTGAGCGCAAGCTTTAGCCAAAGCTCCCTCTCAGAATCGGAATAAATTTCCGCAGGCACGCAAATCTCTCCGTTAAATTCAGCTTTTTTCATAACAGAATTAATGCGCGCGATCGTATAAAGCAGGAAAGTTCCCGTTTTCCCTTCGGAAGCAAGGAATTTATCCAAATCAAACACATAATCCTTGGCACGATGGTTGATCAAATCGCCGAATTTAATAGCCGCTACGGCAATCTTGGCCGCAATATCCTCTTTATTGCCTTCAGAAGCAAGCGCGGACGCCTCCGTTCTTTCGTATGCCGCCTGATATACAGTGCTGTACAGCTCCTCCAGCTGCATAACGCCGCCGTCCCGCGTTTTATAGGGTTTGCCATCCGCACCGTTCATGGTGCCGAAGCCCAAATGCTCCAGCTTTTGTTCGTCCTTAACAATCCCCGCTTTGCGCGCGCAGCGAAACACCTGTGTAAAATGCAGGCTCTGCCGATTATCGACGACATACCAAAAATAAGCCGGAGCAAAATCCAGATTCCGCTGAATAATGGTAGCCAGATCCGTTGTAGCATAGATATTTGAATCGTCGGATTTTTTAATAATAACAGGGGGAATCTCCAGCTTGTCCGTCTCCTGCGCAACGTCAACAACCATAGCGCCGCTGCTTTCATGAAGCAGATTCTTATCATTAAGCACCTTCAGCAGTTCGGGAACATATTTTTCCGCATCGCTTTCACCGTACCAATAATCAAAAGAGACATTCAGACGTTCATAATTCTTTTTCATATCTGCAACAGATACGTGAATAATCTCCTGCCAAAGTGCATAATAACCCGCATCGCCCTTTTGCAGCCGTGCCGTCGCAGCCTGAGCCTTTAATTTAAATTCCGGATTTTCCTTGCTTTTTTTGCTTGCAAAGGGATAGACCTCATTAAGCTCCTGCGCCGAGAGCACGGGCACCTTTTCGGTTTTGGAATCAAAATCCGAAGCGAAACAGCGCCAATGCGGATTGCGTTCCTCCAGCTCTGCAATCACCAGCCCCATTTGAAGCCCCCAATCGCCCAAATGCACGTCCCCATATACAGTATAGCCAAAAGCGCGCGCCAAGCGTTTAAGCGACTCACCGATAATGGCGGAGCGCAGATGCCCGCTCTGAAGCGGCTTTGCAACCTTGGGTCCACCGTAATCTATCACAATCGTTTCCGCTTTTTCCACCTGAGGAATTCCGAAAGCAGCATCCCGCGCCACGGCAGCAGCATAATCCAGCAGATACCGATCCGTTACCGTCAGATTGATAAACCCCGCACCCGCAACCTCTACCGACTGAAAATCCGCATCATCCGCAAGCGCCGAAGCAACCTCCCTTGCTACGATCACCGGCGCTTTGCGATACCGCTTTGCCGCCGCAAACGCACCGTTGCACTGAAATTGACAAAGATCCATGCGATCCGAAACCGTTACCACACCAAGCTCAGGCGCATAGCCGCAAGCCTCAAACGCCTTTGAAACCTTGCCGCTCAGCAATTTTATCATCGTCTCCATTTGTATGTTCATCCCTTCTGCAAAACTAAAAACCTAATCTCTTAAGCCTTATTTTCTTTATTCATTCCCAATTACGCATTTATGCACCGTATCAAACGCAAACTCCCCCGCGGCGTCGAAAGCGCGCAAAACATGCCCCTCCGAAAGCGACCACGACGAAACCTCGCGAAGCGGTTCAAAGGAATCCTCCGCGCAAGCGACATCGCCGTACTCCTGCTCATGGAAGGCCGCAAAAGAAGATGCTCTGATTCCGCTTGCAAGCCTTTCTTCATCCGTCATGCCGAAAAAGCCAAGACCGCTGCCGCCGGCAACGCTCTCCCACGTCGGGTCGCAATGATAAAACGCTCCGTCAATCTGCACCAACAGCCACATATGCCCCGCCCCGTCAGCGGTATTTACCCCTGTTACACAGAATGCCTCCATACCCAGCTGTGTCAAAGCATACCAGCACAAATAGCTATATTCGTGGCACACTCCTTTACCGCTGACAAGCGTTTGATAAAGGTCGATATCGGAAAACTGCCCCTCCTGTGAACGCCATTGATAATCATAACGGATCATTTCGGAAAAATAACGGTATACCGCAAGCGCCTTTTCCGTTTCGTTCATGTCCGGCAAAATGATCTGGCGCAAAATACGCAGCAACTCAGCTTCAGTAACGCGAATTCTCTGCATATGCTCACTTTCGGGATATTTATAGTTTATTTTAACACTTGTTTTGTCTTTTGTAAAACGGGTACTTTTAATAAGCGAAGCAAACGGACTTTTTTGCAGCATGGAAAGATAGTACAGATTCTGCTCATGGCTGTCCGAAAGCTTAATTTCCCGTTCATAACCCGCCACACCGTCGATCAACTGCCTATAAAAAGCACGATCCTGCTGCGTAATATGCGCCTCCACATCTGGTTCAGTTACATAACGGTCTATTTCCTGCAGAAACAGCGCCGCAGGCGAAGCCGACGGCCCCGCAGCGCCAATATTAAACAACCTGCAGCCGGTGCAAAGCAACACAACCGCCACAACCAACGCCAAACAAATCTTCCCTCTCATCCCTTCGCTCCCTCTTCCTTTTGGATATTATACTCTATGACAATACCCAAGTGCAAGAGATAAAAATAAAGAAAAAAGCATCGGCGAATATATGCGCCCATGCTTTTGCTGCGTTAAATTAATGTATCGGCAAGATTATAATTATACCTTCCAATGAAAAAAGCTATGAAAACAAAATCCCTGTCCCTATGAAACATAATTCTTTCTTTGTATCAAATATTTACTATTTGCCAGTACTATTCCTTGTGGATTACTGTTCATTTTTTAACACGGCACATCCTGCCGAAAAGCAACTTTTTTTCGGCAAAGGTTCGCTTTTTCATGGTAGCCCCGCCCAATAAATACCTTTACAGTCCCATACAGGCCACATCTGATACTGTCATTGCCGATGCCTTCATCGCATTCTCTTTGAGTGCATATATGATCTTGTGTTCACATCTTTTTGGCATAAGAAAAAAACAGACACATAGCAGGTTTCCATGTGTCTGCTTTTATTTTACTGTTGCACCGATCCCATACTCCGTTTAACTACCCCAGGTACTGATAGCTGAAGCGGCCCATCGGCATGCAGCGGCCGGTTACATAGTAGTCCATGATGTCCTCCGGGTGCTCCACACTGTCGGCGACCTTGAAATACAGGCGGGCGTCCTGCGCGCTCATCCCCAGCAGTGCGCGCGGCACGCGAAGCTGCATAACATTGCCTGCCACGGATACATCCGCATTGCCCACGGTTTCGGCCGTAAAATCCGAATTCAGGCGCTCCACGGACGTTTTCCCGTTACCGACGCTGCGGTTGAGGATGAACTCATAGCTCTCCCATCCCTTCTGTTCCGGCGTGCCGGTTCCGATCAGCAGATTCATATGGTTTTCGGCAGTAAGCGTAATATCGCCGTCCGTGCGGATCAGGAAATAGATATTCTCCGCATCGGTAGTGATCCTGACCTCCTGTATGCTGTTTGCCGCCGCGGGCGTAGTATAGTGCAGGCTGCTTGCCGCCCCGCGGGAATCGCGCCCGTAATTCAGCGTTCCGGTGCAGCGGTACACCGCGTTCACTTCGTTCCACTGCTCCGTGCCGGCCTGGATATCAATGGTTTTATGCACCGCCTGCGGCAGCGCGGAAAGCTCTTCATATTTATACTCACGGGCATTGAACGCCGTCTGCAGCAGGAACGCGTCGTTGTAGCCGCCCTTCATCATTTCGGCGTCGCGCGAGAATTCCATATTAAAGCTGTCGTACCACTGGTACACGTTATCATACGCTGCGTTCGGCCCCGTTCCGCAGCACCACTCGTTCCACCCGTCTATAAACACGATCTCGGGATCCTTCTGATGGATCGCATCCCACTGCGCCTGATAGAAGGTGCCCTGCGTAGCTCTCTCAGTGCTGTTCTTTCCGTCCTCAAACGAGAAGCCTCTTCCCCACGACACATTGTTGCCCGACCATATCTCCTTAGGAATCTTTTCAGCCGGATAGTTCCCCTGCATCGCCGCCCATGAAAACATTGCGTAATGGTGCGAAGCGCACGACGCGCTCATCAGGTTGCCGTACATCGGCTGCGGGTATTCCCAATCCACCCACGGCCAGCCGTCCGCCGTTACAGGATCCATACCCACCCACGCAGGCGTGCGGAAATAGAAGAAATTCATGATCTCCTCCGAAAGCGGCTGCGGATCGTAATCCTTCAAATGCGCATGCTGGCTGGTGGTGCGCTCCTTGTCCTTTGCGGCGTCCGTCTGCGCGATCATCAGCGGCTTGCCGTCTATGCAGTACCATGCCTCTCGGTACTTCTCATACCTGTACACCTCATCGTAGGCCTGATTGACCGTTTGAATGGACGCGGTGTGCGTGTAATACGCGATCTGCGGAACGGGAAAGCCCTCCCCGCGCAGCTCGCAGACAATATCGCAGATCTTACGGACGACTCGCGGATAGGTCAGCGAGTTCGATGCGTCAAACACGATAAAGTCCACGCCCGCATACATCAGCAGTGTCAGGTGCCTGCGGATGATATACTCGTCGTCGGAGCGATAATACCCATACAGCGGCTCGCCCCACCAGTGCGGAACATTGTTCGGGTTGTATTCGTTTACCTTGTAGAGCGCGTAATCCAGTCCGTGCTCCGCAATGACCTTGCTGGTGTCCACGATCTCGGGCGTATAGCTCCCGTGCCACAGCCAGTAGAACATGCCCACGGCCTTCTTCTCCCGCTGCGCACCCACCGCAGATACCTTCCGCCCGAACTCGTCTACCCCTACGATCAGCTCCATCCCCGTGCCGGCCCGTGCCGGCGCCGTACAGGTTTTCATCAGTATCAGGAGAAGCCGACGGCTCTACCGATGCTTGCGGAGTCTGCGAAGCCGTTGGCTCCGCAGGCGTGCATGCGCACAGCAGGGAGCACATCAACACAAAAAGTGCCAAAATTCGCTTCATTAAGTCATTCCCTCCCCTTTTCATGTACAATAGAAAAAGGGGGCTGTTGGCTCCCTTTTTCCGATGCAGTCGCGCACAGCGCTGTACGCTAAGCCTGCTTTATGATCTCTTTCTGCGAACAGCCAGTGCGCCGCAGCCCAAAACGGACGCAGCCGCAAATGCGATCGTGGAAACGTCGGCAGTGGTGGTGGGTTCGTCAGAACCGCCGGGCGTTACGTCAAGGCTCTCCGCCAGCGCCATATTATCGACCGTAAGCGACGCACCAACCGCGCCTTCCACACAAAGGTCAATATCTTTAAAGGGTGTGCCGGCTCCGTTCATTCTTGTGATCGGGAAGAATACCCAACCGTCAAAGTCTGCGGGAATCGCCACCCCCTGACCTCTGTTACCATTCCAAGGATCACGAACCACCTTCTCTTCAGCGTTTACTTTTCCGTCTTTTTTAGAAAGCAGAACAATCGGCGCCGCAGCTGCTGACGCAGTGTCATCAATCTGTGCATTGCTTTCTCCCATTTTACTCAGAAGCGCCAACGAAACCTCTTCGCTACCGTTTTTGATCTGATAACCGACATACTTTGCCGATGCCCAAAGCGCCTTCGCAGCATCGTCAAACGAAGTCTGAACCGATTCGTATGCGGAAACCGCCGCAGTTCCCTGTTCAATCTTGATTTCCAGCTTGCCGCCGTCAAACTTAAACGTCAACCAAGTCGGATTAGAATGATCCTCAGAATGCGCGGAAAAATCGTCGACCACGTTTACCGTAACCGTTCCGCCCTTGATGCTGATGACTTCTTCCGCAGGCGCTGCAAACGCCGCCGCAGAGAACATCAGAACCAAAGCGAGTACCAATGTGAATCCAAATGCTTTTTTCATGTTCTATTCCCCTCTCCTATTTCACAGTCTAAAATGACTGCTTTGTACCATACAGTATAATGGAAGCAAGTTAAAAAATAAATGCACATTTCTAACCTCTATGGCAAAGAAATTAACATTTTTATGGGCAAATCTAACACAAAAGCAAAAAAGGCGCGCTTTGAGCGTTTCCGCCCACCGCAAAAAATAAGCCACCCCGCCTGCGCGGACAGCGCAAAGCAGAGCGGCCGTATGACTTGTTTTTTTATTCCGATCTCAGCGCCGCAACGGGATCCTTGCGGGCGGCAATGCGGGAAGGGATCGTGCCGGCAATCAGCGTAAGCAGCATACTGATTGCCACCAAGATCACCGCATGAAGCGGAGCCAGCGAAGCAATGCTGCTGATCTCCACCAGACTGCCGACGATCAGGTTGATGGGAATGCTGAGCAGCAGCGTAATGCCCACGCCGATCGCGCCGGCCACAAAGCCGATAATCAGCGTTTCGGCGTTGAACACACGTGAAATATCCCGTTTGGAAGCGCCGATGCTTCGCAGCACGCCGATCTCCTTGGTTCTTTCCAGCACCGAAATATAGGTAATGATGCCGATCATGATAGAGGAGACCACAAGCGAGATCGCCGTAAAGGCAATGAGCACATAGCTGATCGTGTCGATCACCGTATTGACGGATTCAACCATCAGCTCCATCATATCGGTATAAAACACCTTATCCGCTTCGGCGTTCTGTGCGTTGTTATAGGCGTCAAGATGCTCCTTAATCGCGTTTTTCGCTTTAAAATCCACGGGATAAATCGCGATCGTGGAGGGCAGCTCGGACGCGCTGAGCCGTTTGAGATTTTCCTGATACTGCTCCTGCGCGGTCTGCCCGGAGGTCTCCATAAACACCGTGCCGGTAAAGGCGTCCGTCTGCTCATGCTCCTGCTGCCACAGAACGATCTGCGATGAAAGCGCATCCTGCGCGATGAAATCGACTAGCTCCGCCGTGTAGCCGACAGCGCCCGAAACCGAAGCGCCGCTGGTCTCCGGCTTTGGCCGAAGCAGGCCGACCACCTTCAGCTCAACGCCCGCCTCAAACGTGTCGCCGTCCACCATCGCGGTGTTCCACTTCTGCCCGTCGAACCGATAAAGCCCGTCATTAAGAATCAGGCGGAAGCTCAGCCCCATCAGCTCGTCAAAGGAAAGGCTTTTTTGGTTATGATAAATCCCAAGACTCATCAATGTAACATCCATCAGGCGATTATAGCTGTCAAGCACCAGCACGATCTCGTTCTTATTCTGCGGAAGCCGCCCGCCCTCGCCGAGAATGTCGTACTGCGAAAGCAAAAACTCCTCGTTATCGACCATCTGCGACCACAGCTGCGCGGTCTGCACCGGCGCGTAGACGGTTTGCCCGTTATATTCTGTTTGGCGGTAAACGTTGAGCGCAACATCCTTCTGATAGCTGACCGCATTATACAGCGCCGGATCTATCGTCTCGATCGCATCTTTCAAATACTGCTGCGTGATCTTATTGGTGATCTGCTGGTTAGCCATGACGGAATAGATCTCACTGACATATACCATATCCCCTTCGGGATACTTTTCCAAATCATTGCGGTCCTGCATCATGGACATCATTGCCGTCATGTCCATGGTCTGTTCATAGATCGTAAGCGGATAGGCCGACAGCGTATCGGACTGCATTTTGCTGATATAGGTCTGAAAGCCGTTAGAAAGCGCAAGCACCAAGGCGATGCCGATAATGCCGATGCTCCCCGCAAAAGAGGTCAAAAACGTGCGCGCTTTCTTGGTGGCAAGGTTCTTCAGGCTTAATGACAGCGCCGTTGCAAAGGACATCGACGGCCTTTTTTGCTTGACCGGCTCCCGCTTCTGCTCCCCCTGCGCGCAATAAGGATCCGTATCCCCCACGACCTCGCCGTCCAGCAGGTTGATCGTTCGCGTGGCGTAGCTCTCCGCCAGCTGCGGGTTGTGCGTAACCATAATAATCAGCTTGCTCTTTCCGATCCTGCGCAGGATCTCCATGATCTGCACGCTCGTTTCCGTGTCAAGCGCGCCGGTAGGCTCGTCGGCAAGAATGATATCCGGATCGTTCACAAGCGCGCGCGCAATCGCCACGCGCTGCATCTGCCCGCCCGACATCTGATTGGGCTTTTTATGCAGCTGATCGCCAAGGCCGACCTCCCGCAGCGCAGCCTCCGCACGCCTGCGCCGCTCCGTGCGCGAAACGCCGGAAAGCGTCAACGCCAGCTCTACGTTTCCAAGCACCGTTTGATGCCCGATCAGATTATAGCTTTGAAAAACAAACCCGATCGTATGGTTTCGGTAGGCGTCCCAATCGCCGTCCTTATATTGGCGGGTGGAAACGCCGTTGATAATGAGATCCCCGCTCGTATAGCGGTCAAGCCCGCCCACAATATTGAGCAGCGTCGTCTTTCCGCATCCAGAGGGGCCGAGCACCGCAACGAACTCGCTTTCCCGAAAAGTCAGATCAATGCCCTTGAGCGCTTTGACCACCGTATCCCCCGCCTGATAATGCTTTGTAATTCCCTTTAATTGCAGCATATTCTTCTCCTTATTTCCATCTTTCCTAAAAGGCGCTTTCAGAATCCTACGACACCTTTTCAAACTGGCTGTTATACAGCGCGGCATAGAAGCCGTCCTTGCGCATCAGCTCGTCATGCGTGCCCTGCTCCACAATGTCGCCGTCTTTCATGCAAAGGATCAAGTCGGCATTGCGTATTGTGGAAAGGCGGTGCGCGATAATAAAGCTCGTGCGCCCCTGCGTGAGATTATCCATAGCGCGCTGGATCAAAATTTCCGTGCGCGTATCCACAGAGCTTGTGGCTTCGTCCAAAATCAGGATTCTGTTATCGGCCAGCACCGCGCGCGCAATGGTCAGCAGCTGCTTCTGCCCCTGCGAAATGTTTGTGGCCTCCTCATTGAGAACGGTCTGGTATCCGTCCGGCAGGGTGCGCACAAAATGATCCACCTGCGCCGCCTTCGCTGCGGCGATCACCTGCTCGTCGGAAGCATCAAGCCGCCCGTAGCGGATATTATCCATGATCGTGCCGTTATACAGCCATGTATCCTGAAGCACCATGCCGAACTCCGAACGCAGATCCTGCCGCGCAAAATCCGTAATATTATGCTCATCGACATAGATCGCGCCGCCGCTGAGATCGTGAAAACGCATCAGCAGCTTTACCATCGTCGTCTTACCCGCGCCGGTAGGCCCCACGATGGCGACCTTCTGCCCCGCCTTGACGGAAGCGGAGAAATCCTTGATAACGGGCGCATCGGAATCGGGATACGCAAAACGCACATGCTCAAAACGCACGTCGCCGCGGATATTTGCTTCCGCAATCCGCATTTTTGGTTCCGTCACCGTTTCCTCCGGCTCGCCTAAGAATTCAAACACGCGCTCGGAAGCAGCAACCGTCATTTGGATCTGATTGGAAATGTTCGCCAGCTGGGAGATCGGCTGCGTAAAGGAACGCACATACTGGATAAACGCCTGAATGCCGCCGATCGTCATCGTGCCGCCCGCCGCCATAGACGCGCCGATGATACAGATCGCCACATAGCCCACATTTCCCACGAAATTCATCACCGGCATCATCAGGCCGGAAAGAAACTGCGCTTTCCATGCGGCCTTGCAGAGCTTATTGTTCTCTTCGTCAAATTTGGCTAAGCTGCGCTCCTCCGCATTAAAAGCGCGCACCACGGTATGGCCGCCGTACATCTCCTCAACGTGCCCGTTCACCGTGCCGAGATATTCCTGCTGGCCTGTAAAATGCTTTTGCGAGGCCTTCACCACGATCAGCACAAATGCCAGTGTCAGCGGGATCATGCACAGCGCCACAAGCGTCAGCTGCCAGCTGATAGAAAACATCATGGCCGCTACACCGATCAACGTCGTTACCGAGGTCAACAGCTGGGTAATGGATTGATTCAGCCCCTGATTGAGCGTATCAACGTCGTTGGTGATGCGTGAAAGCACTTCGCCGTGGCTGGTGCGGTTGAAGTAATCCAACGGCAGGCGGTTGATCTTGTGCGAAATATCCCTGCGCAGCTGATAGGACATCTTTGCCGCAACGCCCGCCATCACATAGCCCTGAATATAGGAGAACAGCGAGCTGACCGCATACAGCGCCGCAAGCTCCAACACGATAAAGCCAATCAGGCCGAAATCGATTCCGTCGCCTGCGCCGGTAATAGTGGCGGTGATCCCGCGCACCAGCTCATTGGTAGCATCCTTTAAAATGTTCGGCCCGATGATAGCAAACACCGTCGAAGCGATCGCAAAGATCCCTACGATCAGGATCTTCCATTTAAACGGCGCCAAATACTGCGCGAGCTTGCGGAAGCTGCCCTTAAAATTTTTCGCCTTCTGCCCCGCCGCCATGGGACCTCTGCCCATTGGCCCGCCCATGGGGCCGTGCTTCTTTCCTGTGCTCATTCCAATTCCTCCTTTGAAAGCTGGCTCTCCGCGATCTCGCGGTAGGTTGGGCAATTCCGCAGCAGCTCCTTATGCGTTCCCTTGCCGACCATCTTCCCGTGATCGAGCACGATGATCTGCTCGGCATTCATGATCGTACTGATCCGCTGCGCCACGATCAGCACGGTGGAATCGCCCGTGTACTGCTTAAGCGCCCTGCGCAGCGCCGCGTCCGTTTTAAAATCAAGCGCAGAAAAGCTGTCGTCAAAGATATAAACCGGCGCTTTTTTCACAAGCGCGCGCGCAATGGAAAGGCGCTGCCGCTGCCCGCCGGAAACGTTCGTGCCGCCCTGCGCGATCGACGTCTGCACACCGTTTTCGCTGCCGCGCACAAAATCCTCCGCCTGCGCCACGCCGATCGATTCAAACAGCTCTTCCTCGGATGCTTCGGGCTTTCCCAAACGCAGGTTGGAAGCAATGTCGCCCGAAAACAAAACGCCCTTCTGCGGCACATAGCCTATATTCTCCCGCAGCTCCTGCTGCGTAACCTCACGCACGTCCACACCGTCTATGGTAATACGCCCTTCCGAAACGTCATAAAAGCGCGGGATCAGATTGATCAGCGTGGATTTTCCCGAACCGGTGGAGCCGATAAACGCCGTTGTCTGCCCCGGCTTGGCAACAAAGGAAATATCGCTGAGCACCTTTTCCTCGGCGTTCTGATAGCTGAAGCTCACATGCTCAAAAGCGATCTCGCCCCTTGCCCGACCGAGCCTGACCGGCTGCTTAGGATCCGCAATGGAAGGCGTGCAGTCAAGCGCCTCGGCGATTCTCGAAGCCGAAACCATTGCGCGCGGCACCATAATAAACATCATTGCGATCATCAGGAAGGACATAATAATCTGCATCGCATATTGAATAAACGCCATCATATCGCCAACCTGCAGCGTAGAAGCAGCGATCTCATGCGCGCCCACCCACACGATCAGCAGGGAGACCGCATTCATAATAAAGGTCATCGCCGGCATCATCGTGGCCATGCTGCGCTGCACAAAGCGCGTGGTATCGGTCAAATCCGTATTGGCTTTCTCAAAGCGCTGCTCCTCATGCTGCTCATTGCCAAAGGCGCGAATGACCATAATGCCCGAAAGACTTTCCCTGCTGACCAGATTCAGGCGATCCACCAGCTTCTGCATGGCCTTGAATTTCGGCATAGCCACAGCCAACAAAATCAAAATGATTCCCAAAAGAACCGCAACCGCCAGCGCGATGATCCAGCTGAGCGAGGGACTCTTCCCAAGCGCCATAATTACGCCGCCGACACCCAGTATCGGCGCATAAAGCACCATTCTGATGCCCATAACAATCAGCATCTGCACCTGCTGAATGTCATTGGTGGTTCGGGTAATCAAAGAAGCTGTCGAAAAACGGTCGAACTCATTGCCCGAAAAATGGCTGACCTTTTCAAACAGATCCCGCCGCATATTCCTTGACACAGCTGTGGAAACACGCGCGGCGATAAAGCCGATCGCCACCGCGGCAGCAGCCGTTGCCAGCGCCACCGCCAGCATCTCCAGCCCCACGCGCAGGATATAATCCTGCTGAAACGCATTCAGATCTGCGCCCGCTTCCTGATAGAACAGGCGGTTGATTACGGCGCTGACCTGCTGGCGGATCATGCCGTCCGCATTGGCGGACTGCTGCATCACCTGTGAAAACGCCCCCTCAGGCTGCGCCGCCAGCATCGGCAGCAGCTCATAAAGCTGAGAAAGCTCGAACTGATCCAGCCCGCCTTCGGTGATATCCATGCCGGCGTTCGCGCCGCTGCTCTGCGCCAGCTGCTGCATATACAGCAAAAACGCATAGCCCGCCGTCTGATAAGCCTCGTCGGCCTCCCCACTCTTCTCCTTCAGCACAAAGTCCGCCGGCTTCAGCGCAGGAAAGCGCTTTTGCTCCCCCGCCTCTGCTTTAGGCATATACGCCTGCTCAAACGCCTCCTGCTGCTGCGGCGTCATAAAATACGCTAACAGCTGCTTGCCCTGCGCGCTGATTACCTGCGGCGCGCCCTGCTCAATTCCTCCCTGCTGCACCCCGGTGTTGACAATGTCGCTCATCAGGTTTGGAAGCATAAGCTCGCAAACCGCCTGCCCAAACAGCAGCGCCACGCACAGCAGCACCGGAATCACATAAGGCTTAAGATATTTTAACATCAGTTTCATAAATTCAGTTGTCTCCCTTCTCCGCCCTGTATCATGTTTTCCTTTTGACTCACTTGAACCTCCCGGCTTAAAATCTTCAAGAGCCTCTCTAACTGCGAAAGAAAAGCGTCGCTTTCCTCCGCGCCCATTTTCCGAAGAATCCGTTCAATCAGCTCCTTGCCCTTTTCTCTGGCATCCTGAATCAGCACGCTCCCCTCCCGAGAAAGCGAAACCAAAACAACGCGGCGATCCTCCCGGCTGCACGCGCGCTCTATGTACCCTTTTTCCTCCAGCACATGCAGCAGCTTTGACGCCGCCGAAAGGCTGACCTCCAGCTCGCCCGCGATCCTGCCGACTGTAACTTCTTCCTTTTCTTTATAGTCGTAAAGCAGGTTAAGCACGCAGAATTCTGCTCTGGGCATATCTCCGAACGGCCTGCGGCTGTGCATAATTCCGGAAAAGCGCGCCATCATCTTCATCATGCTTTCCGCTTTACTTTCCTCTTTAAGCATGGATTCCTCCCTTCTGAATATCCAAAATGGTTGAGATATTCAAGTATTCTCAATACTATCCGTTTTTTCCGTTCCTGTCAATCGCGTTATATGTAAATTTGAAGTTTATTCATAATTCGGCATAATTGTTTACAATTTAGCAAAAGTACAGGCGCCGAAGCAAAATAGCTCCGGCGCCCGCGTAAGTTCTATAGTTATAAAGTTAGTTTATTCAGTGTGCTGCAATCAGGCGACTTCAGAACAAAAGTTTCCATTTTCACTGCACACAAAAAGCGCAATTAAATTTTTCAAAGCAAAGAATCGTCGTCTTCCTCTAACAAGTCTTTTTTCAACCGCCGTTTGCAGCTGAGACAAAGGATTTTTCCGTTTATTTCTCTTAGATTTTCAGACGTGCCGCAGAAAAAACACGCGCCTTTATAAGGCTCTATTCTGATGCCTCTGTCAACATAAAAGATTCGCACGAGACTCCCCTTTTCCAGCTCCAAATGTTCTCTGATTTCTTTAGGAATACAAGCTCGTCCAAGATTGTCTATGGGTCTGACTGAATCAAACATAAACGTTTCCCCTTTATATGCCGTTAGTAGGATAATACTTCGATGGAACTAAAATTAATAATCCGATTCTATTTTTCCATATTGTTTTTCATGTTCGGCAATATGTTTTTTGATGACCACTTCTAATTCTTTGTTGGCAGAACGTACATTATATTCGGCAACATAGTGGAATTTATATAATGTTTCCGCATCTATTCTTAAAGTGAATTTAACCAATTTATATTTCAAGAAATATCGCCCCTATAACGACTTTAATTTGATAAGTCTATTATAGCAAGGAATAATGTGGAAAATTTAATTTGACGACATACTGACGGCACGATATTTTTCAGCAAAATTTGCAACTTTGAACACACATTTGACATTTGCTTAAAGAAACAAGAGAAATTCCGGTTGCAGAATGCAAAATCCCCCCTACGCCTTTTAACACCCCTCACAGATCCTTGAACCGCCTGTTTGGGTACGGTGGGAATAGAAGGTTTTGAACAAAAATGTTATTTGCAGCTACCAAAACCTTTTTTCTCTCTGTCAAGGGGGCGAGGGGGATTGCGATTTCCCCCTTGCGCCCCCTTAACGATCCCCCGTAACCCCTTGAAGCGCCTGTTTGGTGCAGTGGGGATAGAAAGTTTTGAGTAGGAAAGCTTTAACGACAGGAATCGACAAGCAGAAAGTTTGGCGCTGCTCAGCTGAAATAGGGCGGCGGAAGGAACGGGGTACGCCGCGCCGGAACGGAGTGCAGGCAGTAGGCGTTCCTTGTGCGGAAGTCGCCCGATTGGATCGCGTCAAAGAAGCCAGGCTTTTCGCGCTCAAACTAAGGGTGGCGCACTGCGGAACAATAGCGCAGCGCGCTTTTGTTTGGCGCCCCTCATTGCGGCCACTATACTGCGGCCGCTTTTTCTGTTCAACTTCTTTTCGGCTACTATGTATGTTTTTATAAAATCATTTCTTTTTCATGTCAAGGGGGCGAGGGGGATTGCCAATTGCAGAATGCAAATTCCCCCTTACGCCCCCTTAACGATCCCCCATAACCCCTTGAAGCGCCTGTTTGGTACGGTGGGAAAAGAAGATTTTGAGTAGGAAAGTTGTTTTTGTAGTTGTTTTAGTTTGGCAGTGCAAAAAAAAAAAAGCCAAGCTTTTCGCGCTTAAACCGAGGGGGCGCAGGCGCACGCGCCCCTTGCAGCGGCCACTATACCGCGGCCGCTTTTAATGCAGTGGGAAAGAAAGTTTTGAACAAAAAATTTTACCGACAATAATCGACAAACAAAAAGTTTGGTGCTGCACAACAGCTGCAATAAGGCGGCAAACCCAAGCGCAATCATTGCGCTTGGGTTCTGAAGTCGCCCCGACGCTATTGTAAGAAAAGAAGCCGATTCTTTCGCGCTCAAACTAAGGGGGCGCACTGCGGAACAATAGCGCAACGCGCTTTTGTTTGGCGCCCCCTTATAAACAATATGATTAATTCGCTTTGCTCCGCAAAAAAACACCCGCTGAAAATGAAATGACTTCTCAGCGGGATTCCTTATATTCTATGACCGACTGCTCGGATTCAACGGAACAAGCCTTTTTTCTTTTCGCCGCCTTCCACGCCGCGGAGGTTATCGTCAAACGCCTTGAGCAGCTCCTTTTGCTTCGCTGTCAGTCGCTTCGGCACCTCTACGTCCACAGTGATGTACAGGTCGCCTTTATCCTTACTCTGAAGCTTTTGAATGCCCTTGCCGCGAATGCGGAAAATCGTTCCCGGCTGCGTTCCCTCCGGAATTTTATACTTGATATTCTCCTCCAGCGTGGGAACCTCCACCTCCGCGCCAAGCGCTGCGGAAGCAAAGCCGGTTTTGTAATTCATGTACAGATCGGCGCCTACGCGCTTAAACAGCTTATGAGGCTTCACCGTTACATAAACATACAAATCGCCCGTCGCTCCTCCGCGCTTTCCATGCTCGCCCTCGCCGCGCAGCGTGATCGCCTGCCCGTTATCAATGCCAGCCGGAATACTCACATTCAGCTTTCTGGCACGGCGAATGCGCCCGCGCCCAGTGCACCGTTTGCAGGGCGATTTAATGATCTTCCCCGTTCCGTGGCAAGCGCTGCACGGCTGTGTGGAAGCAAAGCTGCCGAACATCGTGTTCTGCGTGGTGCGAATCTGCCCCGTACCTTTGCAGACAGAACAGGTCTCCGCGCTCGTACCCGGTTCCGCCCCTGTGCCCTTGCAGGCGTCGCAGGCCTCCTCCCGCACGATGTTAATTTCCTTTTTTACACCGAAGGCTGCTTCCTCAAAGGTAATATCAATATCATAGCGAAGATCGTTGCCGCGCACCGGCCCGTTTGAACCACGCCGACCTCCTCCGAAGATGCCGCCGTCCCCAAAAATGCTGCCGAAGATATCCTCAAAGCCGCCGCTGCCGCTAAAGCCACCGCCGAAGCCGCTGCCGCCGCCAAAGCCGCCCTGCGAGGGATCCTCATGCCCGAACTGATCGTAGCGCGCGCGCTTTTGATCGTCGCTTAGCACTTCATAAGCTTCGTTGGCTTCCTTAAATTTGACCTCTGCCTCCGGATTATCCGGATTCATATCCGGATGATACTTTTTCGCCAACTTGCGGTATGCGCTCTTGATCTCGTCGGCGCTCGCAGTCTTAGAAACGCCCAGCACCTCATAGTAATCTCTTTTTTCTGCCACTTTCCCCTACATCCTTTCCTCGGATGCAGCCGCACGGCTCCTCCTGCCGCGCCGCCGCCCGCTTCACCGTGAAAACAGCGCGAAGGCAGACTTGCGTCTGCCTTACGCGCGCTCTTTACAGCGGGAATTGATTATTTCTTATCGTCGTCGTCAACAACCTCGTAATCCGCATCGTAAACCTTGCTGTCCGCAGAGGCGCCTTCACCGCCGGCCTGCTGTTGCTGCTGACCCGCATCGCCCTGCGCTTGCTGCGCCTGCTGATACACCTTGCCGAACACCTCATAGGAAACGTTCGTCAGCTTTTCCGAAGCCGCTTTAATGGCATCGTCGTCCGTGCCCTCCAGCGCTTTCTTGAGTGCGTCAAGCTCGGTCTGCACCTTTGCGGAATCCTCTGCCGGAATCTTATCGCCAAGCTCTTTAAGCGTATGCTCTGTCTGATACACCAGCGAATCCGCTTTATTGCGCTCCTCAATGGCTTCCTTCTTCTTTTTATCCTCTGCGGCGAATTGCTCCGCTTCTTTTACCGCCTTTTCGATCTCGCTGTCGGAAAGGTTAGTGCTGGCAGTGATCGTGATCTTCTGCTCCTTGCCTGTGCCCAGATCCTTTGCCGAAACGTGAACGATGCCGTTCGCGTCGATATCAAAGGTAACTTCGATCTGCGGAACGCCTCTGGGCGCAGCGGGAATCCCGTCAAGCGTAAAGTTGCCCAACGTTTTATTATAGGCCGCCATTTCACGCTCGCCCTGAAGCACATGGATGCCCACCGCCGTTTGGCCGTCCGCCGCAGTGGAGAACACCTGGCTCTTCTTGGTCGGGATCGTCGTATTGCGTTCGATCAGCTTTGTAAACACCCCGCCCAGCGTTTCAATGCCCAAAGAGAGCGGCGTAACGTCAAGCAGCAGCACGTCGTGCACCTCTCCGCCGAGAACACCGGCCTGAATCGCCGCACCGACTGCAACGCATTCATCCGGATTGATGCCCTTATAAGGCTCCTTGCCGGTAGCATCCTTTACGGCCGCCTGCACCGCGGGGATACGGGTGGAACCGCCCACCAGAATCACGCGGTCGATCTGATTGAGCGTTAAGCCGGAATCCTTAAGCGCTTTGTTCACAGGGTCGATCGTGGCCTGCACCAGATCGCGCGTCATCTCGTCAAAGCGTGCGCGGGTCAGCGTCATTTCAAGGTGAACCGGCTCGCCGTCCACAAAGGAGATATACGGCAGGCTGATGTTCGTGCTCATTACGCCGGAAAGATCGATCTTCGCCTTCTCCGCCGCTTCCTTCAGGCGCTGCATCGCCTTTTTATCCTTGGAAAGATCCGCGCCGTTGGATTTTTTGAATTCCTGAACCATCCAATCAATAATGCGGTTGTCAAAGTCGTCGCCGCCCAAACGGGTATTGCCGTTGGTAGCCAGCACCTCGAACACGCCGTCCCCGATCTCCAAAATGGAAACGTCGAACGTACCGCCGCCGAGATCGTATACCAATATTTTATGGTTGCCGTCCTTATCCAAGCCGTAAGCCAAGGAAGCCGCCGTCGGCTCGTTAATGATTCTGAGCACCTCAAGGCCGGCAATCTTGCCCGCATCCTTTGTGGACTGACGCTGCGAATCAGAGAAATATGCCGGAACCGTAATAACCGCCTGCGTAACCGGCTGCCCTAAATAGCTTTCCGCATCCGCCTTCAGCTTTTGCAGGATCATTGCGGAAATTTCCTGCGGCGTATACTCCTTGCCGCCCAGCTTTGCCTTATAGTTGGTTCCCATTTCGCGTTTGATGGAGATCACGGTATTCTCCGCGTTTGTAACCGCCTGACGCTTTGCGATCGCGCCGACCAAGCGCTCGCCTTCTTTATTCAAGGCCACGACGCTCGGCGTCGTTCTGTTGCCTTCCGAGTTAGGGATCACGATCGGCTCTCCGCCTTCCATGACCGCCACACAAGAGTTTGTTGTGCCCAAATCTATACCGATAATTTTTCCCATAATAAAGCCTCCTGAAAAAATATTCTTGATTGATTTTCATTTATATGAAACGGCCCGCAGGCCGGTTTCGTCATTCCGCCACTTTGACCATCGTATAGCGAAGCATTTTCTCGCCGATGCGATAGCCCTTCATCAGCACCTCGGTGATCTCGCCGGACTTTTGGCCTTCCTGCGCCGGCTCCTGCACCACAGCGTTATGTAGGTTGGGATCAAACGCCTCCCCTTCCGCGCCGACTTCTTCAACGCCCAGCTTTTTAAGCGCCTCGTCGGCCTGCTTTCTGACCAGCTTAAGCCCCTCCAGCACCGCGTTTTGCTCCTTACAGCTGGCAATGGCTCTGTCGATATTATCAATCACAGGCAAAAAGGCTTTAATGGCCTCAGCCTTGCCGTCGGAAAGCGCATCCGCATACACATTGGCACTGCGTTTTCTGTAATTATCGAAATCCGCCTGCACCTGTTTGGCAACATTGATGTAATAGTTACACCTGAGGAGCATCCGCATAATCACTCTGCGCTTCCTGCTCCTGCTGCGCGGCCTGCTCCTTAGCCGTCTCCTGCTCCGCCTCATTTTTCTTCTTGCTCATGTTCTTCTTCCTGCCCTTCCCGCAGACCCGCGCCCCGGCTGAGCTGTGTCAGCACCTCGGAAAGCGAACCCGACATATAGTTTAACACTTTGATTACTTTATCATACTTCATGCGCACCGGTCCGATCACGCCGATCGTACCCATGTTCTCATCGCCGATTTTATAGGTGGCCGTAACAAGGCTGCAATCCTTCATGCCGCTTTCGCCGTTTTCAGCGCCGATGCGAACTTTAAGCTCCACATCGGAGGATTCCAGCAGCAGGCTGCCCATGCGATCCTTCGCCTCCAACAGCGAAAGCACGTCCTTGGCGCGTTCCACATCGTTATATTCAGGGTGGCTCAGCAGCCGTGCCGCCCCCTCCACCTGAATCTCCGGCGCGGTATCCGCGCACAGATGCGCGCGCAGGATCTCCACGATCTGGTGGAACAGTGCGCGCTGCCCTTTCATTTCTTCAACGATCTCGCGCTCAAGCCCCAGCTCCGCCTGCGTAATATAGCGCCCCGCAAATAAGCGGTTGAGCACCTTGGAAAGATCGTTCAGCTCATCGGGACTGGGATTACCCTCCAGCGCAATGGGCGTATCTTTAATGATGCCCGCATCCGTAATGATGACCGCCAGCGCGCTGCCCGGCGTGATCGGCACCAGCTGGATATAACGAATCGTAACCGCATGCAGCTGCGGCGCCATCACCAGCGAAACATATTCCGTGGCGTTGCTGATCGCCCGTGCCGCCGCGCGGAGAATGCTCTCCGTCTGCACCATTTTACGGTCGTAATAATGGCAGACATAATCCAGCTCGCCCTCCGAAAGCGAAGTCAGCTCCATCAGGCTGTCCACATACAGGCGAAAGGCTTTATCCGAAGGAATGCGCCCCGCCGAGGTATGCGGCTGCTCCAAATACCCCATATTCTCCAGCTCGTTCATTTCGTTGCGTATCGTGGCCGGACTGATCTTAACGCCCATATGATCCGCAATGGTCTTAGAGCCTACCGGCATAGCGGTTGAAATATAATCGTCAATGATCGTGCGCAGAATTTTCTTTTTGCGCTCGGAAAGCTCCACCGTTCATCACCGTGCCTTTCATCCTGCGCGGAAACTTTCAAATCACCCGGCTCTTATTAGCACTCTCTTTCATCGAGTGCTAACTTTATTGAAAGGATAGCACTACAACAAACATTTGTCAACTATAAATGCAGAATATTTAAAGAATTTTCTGTGAATAGAAAATGAATACCGATCTTTCGGCAGAAAGCACGCTTTTTTACGGACCGAAACACCGCGCCATGTTATCTTGAAAAAAACGACATGCCTATGGTATAATTAAAAATAACGACAAACAGGAAACGGCCATTTTTAAGGTCATATGGGCGCCGGCAAAATCATGACCGCAGAAACATTGAACGCTGCGTATTAAATCCGGAAAGGAAAAAAGCTGTGAACAAAATAGCGATTTGCGATATTCTTGACATTACTGACAGCAGACTCATCTACCGTAACGAAACGGGCGGCTCTGCTTTTATCGAGCTGGCTCTGTGTGCGGAGAGGCACGAAAAAGAATGCGGCATCACGGTCAAGTCGGGAGAGCTGAGATCCGTCGGAGAGCGGTCATTCGGCGAACAGGCTTATTACGAACTCTATGACGCCGAACATACGCGCCTTTTTCTCGAACTGCGAACAAGCAAAATAAAAAAGCTGCTATCCAAAGCGTTCGGCTGGAATTTTCACGCAAAAGAATTCGCGCTGTTTTATTCCGTTCAGAAGCGGCTGAACGCTCACGGCTGGACAACATTGGATCTATCGTAAAATTCATTCCACGCTTTTTACATAACAGAAAGACATTTTAAAATAATATGAGCAAAAAGGCTGAAAAACGCAACAACATTTGCCGCTGACAGGGCGTCGGAAGGAGAACGAACCGCCGCGGAAGGAGGCGGTTCGGGCGCGAAAGTCGCCCCGTTGCGGTTAAATAAAAAATGTTTCTTTTGTTTTTATCGGTTTCAAGCCTTTTTTATTTAGCATTCACTTCTGCCATCAACTGCTTCAGGGCATGATAGCTTTCCAGCAGCTCATCGGGATGCCGAAAACAATGGTCATAGACCTCCAGCATTACAGCGCCGTCATAACCGATCCGGCGCAGCTGCTCAAACAGGAACGCAAAATCCACCTGCCCTTTTAACGGCAGGCACAGCGAGCCCTCCTCATCAAAATCGCAGATATGCACATTTTGCAGCCGTCCACCCGCCATATGACGCAAATACTCCATATAATCGCAGCCGGACTGCATGGCCTGCTTAATATCCAGCGTGGTATAAAGCGGCCGGTCCGTATGCTGCGCAAGGCGGTCAATAAAATCCGGATGATTATAATGCGCCCAGTGCACGGTCTCCCATGTCAGCTTCATGCCGTATTGCCCGCACAGTTCGGCAATCTGCTCGCTGCGGCGCGCAAAATTTTCGTAATTGGTATGATACTTCATATATTTGATCTGCGCGGGGCCGTGCAGCACATAACACTGCGCCCCCACCGCGCTTCCTACCCGCAGCGCCGACTCTAAAAGGGCAAACGCATCGTCCCGCTGGCGCTGCGAAAAGGAAAAAAGCTGCCCCTCATACTGTGTGTTAAGCGTATGCATAGAGCTAACGCGCACCCCTGTTTCGCGCTGCACATCGGCAAGCACACGGGCAAACGGTTCCCGGTATTCGCAAAACGTGGTCAAAAACACCTCGGCGCAGTCCACGCCGCTGCGGCCGATCCATGCAAGCGCATCCTCCGTGTTCATTTTTCCGTTTAAAGACGCCGTTGAAATTCCCAGCTGCATCGCCATTATATCCTTCCTTTTCATGTAATATTCATATTAAGAAGAACGAATTTGTTACAGCACCGTGCCCATTTCGTCCAGCGTCAGGCTGAAGCTCGGCACAAAATGCTCCATAAAATAAATCGTTTCCGGCGCGGCGTTTTCCGTAACGGAAGCAAGCAGCGTCTTTTTGGCGATTTCAAATTCCTTGTTTCCCGCGCTTGTTTCCTCCACACATTTCAGATAGGCGCAGATTTTATCCGCCGCCTTGACGATGCTCCGTTCGCCCGCGTCCGTCTCCTGCAAAAGATAAGGCCGGTATGCCGGCTGAAGCTCCTGCGGCAGCATGGAAAAAATCTGCTCCTCCGCAACCGCCTCAATCTTTTTATACGAATCCTTGATATCCGCGTTATAGTATTTGATCGGCGTAGGCAGATCGCCCGTAAGCACCTCGCCTGCCTCATGATACATAGCCATAACGGCAACGCGGTTTGCATCCGCGCAGCCGCCGAACAGCGTGTTTTTGATTACCGCCAGCGCATGAGCGATCATCGCCACTTGCAGGGAATGCTCCTGAATATTTTCTTCCTGCGTATTTTTCATCAAACCCCAGCGTTTAATATATTTCATACGCGCCATATAGGCAAAAAAATGGTTCATATTTTCTCACGCCTCCCCTTTTTTCTTATCATACCACTTCCCGCTTTTGCTTGACAAGCATTTCTCCGCCTTTTTTCTCCAAATTTGTTGACAAATCCCGCACGCTGCTGTATAGTAAAAGCCGCAGCGGAAAAGCTCCGCAGCAAGCAATAAAAGCAAACAAGGGGTGCTGGGAATCGGCCCGGCTGAGAATGAGCGTGCGCGCTCTAAACCCTTAACCTGATCCGGATAATGCCGGCGGAGGGATGTTTTCATAAAACGGGTTCGCACGCACGCGCCTGCTGTTTTGAAATGCAAAAGCTCTCTTCCGTCTTTCGGAAAAGAGCTTTTATCTTTTGCGTCTCTCCGCTGAATCTACTAAAAAAGGAGTCGTCAACATGAAAAAGAACTTTGCCGCGCGCTTAACGGAAAGCGCTGTCATGCTTGCATTCGCCACTGTGCTGAGCCTTGTCAAGCTGGTCGATCTTCCCTACGGAGGCAGCATCACGGCGTGCAGTATGCTGCCCATTTTGATCATTGCGTACCGCCACGGCACGCCTTGGGGGCTGCTGACAGGCTTTGTCTACGGTCTGCTGCAAATGCTGCTGGGCATCAACAATCTTTCCTACGCCACCAGCGCGCTGGCCGCAGCCGCCATCATTGTGCTGGATTATCTCGGCGCATTTGCCGTTCTCGGCCTTGCAGGTCTGTTTCGCAAAATGCGTAGCCAAAGCAGCGCGCTGATCTGGGCAAGCGTCGCCGTGGGGCTTCTGCGCTATGTGTTCCATATCGTTTCGGGCTGCACGGTTTGGGCAGGCCTTTCCATTCCCACAACGGATGCGCTGCTGTATTCCATCGCATACAACGGCACTTACATGATTCCGGAGACCATTATCACCGCCGTAGGCGCTTATTACCTTTCCCGCGTGCTTGATTTCCGCGGAGCAAGCATTGCGCGCAGCGAAAAACAGGCCGCTCTCCCCGACCTCGCCGTACTGTTTTCCGGCATTGCCAAAACTGCGCTGGCCTTTGCCGTGATCTGGGACGTCAAAGAGATGGCCGCAGTTTTACAAAACCCCGAAACCGGAGAGTTTGACATTACCGGCATCTCCACGGCAAACTGGCCTTCCGTGGCAATCGTAACCGCCGTTTGCGCTGCCGTCTTCATTGTAGGGCTGGTGATTTCCAAACGTATCTCTCCGCAGAATACCCGCAGCCTGAAAGGCTTCTTTGCGGCTGTTCCTTTCCTATTCGTGGACGCAGGCGCCGTATGGAGCGGATTTTTCATCAGCGAACGCTTGCAGAAGATCTCCTCTAAAACGGTTTCGGCGTTGGAGGCGCTCACAGCCGGCGAGCTTTCCGCCGCCGAAGCGCAAGATAAGATCCTTGCCGCCGCCAATCAGAACTGGCTTCAGATCACGCTGGTAATCGCCTGCATTCTTGTTGCACTCATTTTGGTCTGCGCACGCGCCGCAAAAAAAGCCAAAGAAACAAACTGACCAAATGCGCACATATTCATAATATCCGAATCGCCGCAGAAAATCCATGCGGCGTTTTTTATCGGTGCAGAACCGAAGCTCCGTGTTTCTAAAATCTGCTTTTCGGTTTCGGCTTAAAAAACGACGGGCGGACTGCCTCATTTCTATCTTAATTTTGCATTTTTTCGACAACATATCTTTACAATTTGTTCATATTGTTATAAAATAGATAAGGAATTATTTATTTTTTATTTTATTCTCGGAGGTTTTACCATGATCGAAGTTAGAGAAGTCCGGACAAAAGCGGATCTGCGCGCATTTATTTCCTTTCCGGATAAGCTGTACAAAGAC
>JAHAAN010000041.1 GCA_018376855.1 Clostridiales bacterium
AAATTCACGGGAGGCTGTAACGGAAACCTCAAGGGAATTTCCGCAATAGTTGACGGAATGAAGGTCGGTGATATCGAAAAGAAGCTGAGCGGAATCACCTGCGGCTTCAAGAATACATCCTGTCCGGATCAGCTCGCCAGGGCGGTCGCCGAGGCATATGCAAAACAGAACGGTTAAAAAAGCCACCGGTTAGTTCCGGTGGTTTTTTACAATCGAAATCAACATCACATGTCATTCCGCAATAAATTTATAAATCCTGTCGCAGGCGTCTTTTTCTTTATCGAAGAAGAAGTCTGCGTTTTTTTCTTTGTACGGACTTATCGGCTCGCCGGAATTTTCCATAATCCTCTGCAAAGCCGTGCAAAGCTCCGCTTCATTCTGTGTGAACTCTCCAAAGCCCTTTTTAAACGGAATATCAAGCTCCCTGTAATCGTTCATGCCTGCCTTGAACTCCTTAAAATCGGGCATGAAATATATAATCGCACGGTTGAGATATACAAAATCAAAAACAAATGACGAATAGTCCGTAATGCAGATTTTATATTCATCGGAAGCCCTGCCGTCGGCAAATTTCACTCTGTCCGATTTCAGCAGGAAACATTCTTTATAAGGCGCAAATATCGGATGAAGCTTAAATTCAAGCGTCCAACCGTTTTTCTCCAGGATTTCTTCAAGCCTGTCACTGTTTAAAAATGCCTGTGTTTTCTTATAATATTCCGTGTGCGGTGTTTTCGCATCATTGCCAGCTGGATGATACGGTTTTTGAAGCGGCGCGCAAGTATGGGCGTATTCTTTTGAAAAGTGAAACGATGGTTACAAGCCGCGTGGAGCAGGCGCTGATCAATTATTTGAACAATGAGCTGGCGCCTTCGATGACTTGCCACGGCGTGCTGATGGATATATACGGCGTGGGCATATTGCTGATGGGTGAATCGGGGATCGGCAAGAGCGAAACGGCGCTGGAGCTTGTTAAGCGCGGGCATCGGCTGGTGGCGGACGACGCGGTAACGATCCGGCGGATCGGAGAAAATCGGCTGGTGGGAGAAGCGCCGGATATTCTGAGACATTTAATGGAGATTCGCGGCGTTGGAATCATCAATATCGAGCATATGTACGGAGTAAGCGCTGTCATTGCGTCGAAAAGCATAGATTTGATTATCCAAATGGAATTTTGGGACGAAAGCAAGGAATATGACCGTTTCGGAACGGATAACGATACGAAGGAATTGCTGGAGGTCAAGATTCCGAAATTGGTTGTGCCGGTGCGTCCCGGAAGAAATCTGGCCATTATCATAGAGGTGGCGGCAAGAAATCTGCGCCTGAAAAATATGGGCTACAGTGCGTTTGAGGAGCTTTTGGAGCGCCAGAAAACGGCTATGTATGATAACTGAAAGATTTGTTTAAAGGAGATAAAACAGCATGAAATACAGGATCGGAATTGATTTGGGCGGCTCGCATATCGGCGCAGGCTTGGTTGATGAGGCAGGAAAGCTGCTTGACACCGTGTATAGCGATACGCCTGCTGATCGGGAATTTCTTAAAACTGTCGGCGTTATTGCCGATACGATCGAGGAGCTGCTGACAAAAAACGGCGTAACGGTTGCGGATTGCGTAAGCGTTGGGATCGGCTCCCCCGGAATTTCGGATGAAGAAACGGGCAACATTGTGTATTCCGCAAACTTTGATTGGCATGACGCGCCGCTGCGCACAGAGCTTTATAAACGGATCGCGCTTCCGATTGCTATTGCGAATGACGCCGACGCTGCCGGATGGGCGGAATACTGCATGGGCGCGGGAGCGGGCAGTAAAAGCTGTGTAACCGTAACACTGGGAACGGGCGTGGGCGGCGGCATCGTGCTTGGCGGCAAGCTGTTCAGCGGCGGAATGTCGGGCGGGGGAGAGCTTGGGCATGTAACGCTGGTGGCGGACGGGCGTGTGTGCGGCTGCGGGAAGCATGGCTGCGCAGAGGCTTATTGCTCCGCTACGGCGCTGATTAAAATAGCGCAGGAGGGGCTGGGCAGCCATCCGGAGAGCTGCTTAAACGAATCGGAAAAGCTTGATGCGAAGGCTGTGATAGACGGCGCGAAGGCGGGGGATGCGTTTGCTTCGGAGATTTTTTCAGGCTATGTGAACCACTTAGCGCATTTGCTGGCAAGCATTATTAATCTGCTTGCGCCGGAGGTAATCGCGCTTGGCGGCGGCGTCAGCAAAGCGGGAGATTTCCTTTTCGAGCCGCTGCGCAGAAGAGTGGATGAGCTGGTGCTGAACAAAACGCTTCCTCATGCGAGGATCGTGGGTGCGCAGATGGGAACGGACGCGGGGATCGTGGGCGCCGCGCTTCTGGAGGTATAAACGCACGCCGCGCTTCATACCTTTTTAGGGAGAGGCGTGCTGTATAAAAATTTTTTGAAAAATAGCCTCTTATTTTCCGCCGCAATGCGGCAGAACGGAGGCTTATATGGTTCAGGTAACGGAAACAACGGGCATAAAGCGGAAGCGCAGACGCAAAAAGCTCGTTGTTCTTTCTTTATTTTTAATGCTTTGCCTGTTTCTTTGGCAGGCGCCGCCGCGCCTTTTTTCGGTGTTGAATCGGGATGTGTGGGGCGATCAGATCGATCAGAAAAAGCAGCAGACCTATCACGGCGTGATCACGCTGTGGCATATCGATAATTTTGAAGGCGGCAAGGGCAGCCGCACGGCGTGGCTCAACGCCCGCCTTTCCGCAATCGAACGCCGCAATGAGGGGATCTTTGTGGCTGTTAAAACAATGACGCCCGAAAAAGCGAAGGCGGCGCTTGCTTCAGGCTCTACGCTTCCGGATCTGATCAGCTACGGCAGCGGGATGTTTGAAAATACCGATTTGTTCATGCAGCTTCCGCAGGAGCTGCTTGCCACGGTGCCGCCTAAGCTGGCAGCGGCAGGCGCGGGTTATGCTTTGCCGTGGTGCTACGGGGCCTATTGCATTTTAGCGGATCAGGCGCTCGTTGCGAAGCATGCGGATGGAGCCTTGAACGCTGAGACGCTGCCGCTGCTGCTCTCCAAGCTTGGCGGAGTAACGAAATACGGAAAAACAACAAGAGATGTGTTTGCGCTGGGCATTCCCGAAAACGGGCTTGTGCCTTCTGCGGCGGCTGCAAAGCTGCTTGCGGGCGGCAGCGCAGGCAGCGAATTCTCGCTGCGCGCAAATGGCTCGTCCGAAACGCTGTGGGAAGCGTATAATTATTCCAAGGAGATTTGCATGCTGCTGGGAACACAGAGAGATTTGTGCAGGCTGGAAACGGCGGCGTCAAGGGAAAAGGCACGCGCGTCGCTTATGCTGCCGCTTCCGGGCTATACGGATCTGGTGCAGTGCATCAGCGTGCTTAAAAACGACAATGAAAAGGAATTGAAGATCATATACGCAGTGCTTGAATATCTGCTTTCCACGGACGTGCAGGCAAGCCTGACGGATATCGGGATGTTTCCTGCAAGCTTGGCGGCAGCGGAGAACGCGCATTATGACAACGAGATGTTAGATACGCTGTTTCGTGCGGTTCGCCAAAGCGATCCGGTGATCCCTGATGTTTTTGTGAAGGCGAAGGACAGAGCGGCAGACAGGGACGCGTTGATACAGTATTTGATTTCCGGAAAAAACCAAGAGGTGCTTTTGAAATATAGCGACAAAACAGGTTGAAGAAGTTGGGGTTTTAGTGTACAATAATATCATATCGGTTTGGGGGAATAGAATGTCGGAAAACGCAATGTTATCGCTGTTTGCACAAGCGGTGCCTATGCAGAGGCTTTGCTGCAACGCCGTTATGGCGGAATATACGACCTTTCGCATCGGCGGCGCGGCGGATCTGCTGGCAAAGCCTGAATCGGCGGAGGAGGTTGCTGCGCTGGTACGCACGGCAAAGGAGAACGGGATTCCGTTTTATATAATCGGGAACGGTTCTAATATTTTGGTGAAGGACGGCGGCATTCGCGGGATCGTTATTCTGATTCGGTCGGGAATGAGCCGTGTTTCGGTGGAGGGCTGTACGGTTCGCGCGCAGGCCGGCATCACGATGGGGGCGCTTGCGCTTCGGCTGGCCTCCGAGGGGCTGGCGGGCTTTGAGTTTGCCAGCGGGATCCCCGGCTGCCTCGGCGGCGGGATCTATATGAACGCCGGCGCCTATAACGGAGAGGTTGGGAATCTTGTGAAAAGTGTTACAATTCTCAACGAGCAGGGGGAGCTTGAAACGCTTACCCGCGAGCAGATGAATTTTTCTTACCGGCACAGCGCCGTAACGGGGCGTGCCGTTGCCGTGCTTGAGGCGGTTTTGGAGCTGGAAAAGGGCGATCCCGCGCAGATTATGGCAGGCATTCAGGATTATTCCCGCCGCCGCAGGGAGCGTCAGCCGCTTGCATACCCCAGCGCGGGGAGCATGTTTAAGCGTCCGGAGGGCGCTTATGCCGCAGCGCTGATCGATCAGGCGCATATGAAGGGCGTCTGTGTCGGAGCTGCGCAGGTTTCGCAGAAGCATGCAGGCTTTTTTATCAATCGCGGCGGCGCGACCGCAAAGGAGATGCTGCAGCTTGTGGAATATGTAAAGCTGGCGGTGCTTGCCGATTCGGGAATCGTGCTCCAGCCGGAGGTGCGCATTTTAGGTGAGGATTCCTAACCGGCTTTTTGGCGTACAAAAGAAAACGGCGGCAGCAGCCGCTGCGGAAGGTGGTTTAAACAGCGATGAGATTCGTGATTATAACGGGGTTATCCGGTTCGGGCAAGACAAACGCGCTGAAATATATGGAGGATATGGGCTTTTTCTGTGTGGACAATCTTCCTGTGGTGCTGCTTGAAAAATTTGCGGATCTGTGCTTTCAGGGAAATTCGGCGATCGACCGTGTAGCGGCGGTCATCGATATTCGGGGCCGTGAATTTTTTTCCGGGCTGCTGCAGGCGCTGGAATATATGGAGGACAAGGGCTACCGCTTTGAGGTTATGTTCCTTCATGCGGATGAGGACGTGCTGGTCAACCGCTATAACTTTACGCGCCGCGCGCATCCGCTGGCGGTCGGCGGCCGGCTGGTGGAAGGGATCCGTAAGGAGGCGGGTATGCTCAGCGACCTTAAGGCGCGCGCTACGCTTGAGATTGATACTACGCATTTGCAGCCTAAGCAGCTCGGCGATGTATTGATGCGTTATTACGGAACGGATATTCAGGAGGATCAAATGCGCCTTACGATCCTCTCCTTTGGGTTCAAGCGCGGGATCCCTTCGGATACTGATATGGTGTTTGACGCGCGCTTTCTGCCCAATCCGTATCATGAGCCTGCGCTCAGAGCTTATACGGGGCTTAATGAGCGTGTAAAGGACTATATCATGCGCCATGAGGAAAGCCGCGAATTTTGCAGGCGCTTGCATGAGCTGATTGCGTTTATGCTGCCGCTGTACCCGCGTTCCGCGAAAAAGGATCTTGTGGTAGCGGTGGGCTGCACGGGCGGAATGCACCGTTCGGTGGCTGTGGTGGAATGGCTTGCAGAGGCTTTCCGCGCGGAAGGCGTCAGCGTGTTTGTGGAGCACAGAGATTTGGAGAATGAAAAGATCGGTATCAAATATCAGCCGATCGACTGAGAACGGGCGGAGAAACAGGGCATGTCCTATACGGTGGAATTAAAAAACGAGCTGGCGCATGTGAGCGTGCAGAAGCGCTGCTGCCGCATGGCGGAGCTGGCGGCATTGGCAAAAACCTGCGCGTCTTTGAATTTTGCCGGCGGAGGAAAATTCAGCCTGACGTTTGCTACGGAGCTTGAAGCAGCGGCAAGCCGGATCATGAGCCTCTGCCGCGAGTTGTACGGCCTGACGCCGGATATGCTGCTGCTGCAAAAGACGCAGCCGCGAAGGAGCAGCATTTATCAGCTGGAGCTGGCGGCAGGAGACGCAGAGCAGAAAATGCTGCGGGAGCTTGGCCTTACTTTTGATGAGACTGCGCCGACGCTGGAGCAGCTTTCGCAGCGGGAGTGCTGCGTGATCTCGGCACTTAGGGGCGCATTTTTGGGCTGTGGCATGCTTGCTGACCCGCATAAGCAGTACCGGCTGGAATTTGTGCTGTACAGCGAGAGCACGGCGGACAGTATCAGCGCGCTGCTGGCAAAGGCAGGAATTGAGAGCAAGTGGGCGACCCGTGCAGAACGGGAAGTGATTTATTTAAAGGACAGCGAAAGCATCATCTCTCTTTTAGGCAGCATGGGAGCGCACAAAATGCTGCTGGAGATGGAAAATGTACGGGTGATTAAGGATGTGCGCAACAATATTAACCGCCGCAACAACTGCGACAGCGCGAATATTGATAAAACAGTCAATGCTTCGCTTAGGCAGCAGGAGGATATTCGCTTGCTGCTTGCAGAGGGGAAGCAGCTTCGGCTTTCGCAGGCGCTTAAGGAGGCGGCGGAGCTTCGGCTCAGTATGCCGGATGCGACGCTTCAGGAGCTGGCGGACGAGCTGTGCATCAGCCGTTCTGCCATGAACAACCGGCTGCGGAAGCTTGCGGAGCTTGCAGAGCAGCTTCGGAATTTGTGATACGGGAGGGACTTATGGCATTTACGCATTTGCATGTGCACAGTGAATATTCGCTGCTTGACGGCGCGTGCCGCATCGGCGAGTTGGTGGCGCGCGCTAAGGAGCTGGGGATGGACAGCCTTGCCATCACTGATCACGGCGCGATGTACGGCGTGGTAGAATTCTATAAGGAAGCCAAAAAGCAGGGGATCAAGCCGATTCTCGGCTGCGAGGTTTATGTCGCGCCCAGAAGCAGATTCGATAAAGAGGGCCGCGCCGATAAGGAATATGCGCACTTGATTCTGTTGGTGAAAAACGAAGCAGGATACCAAAACCTCATTAAATTGGTTTCTCTCGGCTTTACGCAGGGGTTTTACTATAAACCGCGCATTGATTACGACCTGCTTTCGCAGTACAGCGAGGGGCTGATCTGCACTTCGGCATGCATCGGCGGGGACATTCCGCAGCTGCTGCTTCGCGGAGAAACGGAGGCTGCGGAAGCGCTTGCGGTGCGCTTGAGGGACATGTTCGGCGCGGAGAATTTTTATATCGAGCTTCAGGATCACGGCCTGCCCGAGCAGAGGCAGACAAATCCGCAGTTGATCGAGATCGCGCGGCGCATCGGCGTTGGGCTGATCTGCACCAACGACGCGCATTATCTCCGCAAGGAGGATTCGCAGGCGCACGATATTCTGCTGTGCATCCAAACGGGCAAGACGCTTCAGGATGAGTCCCGTATGCGTTTTGCCAATTCGGAGTTTTATTTAAAGAGTCCGGAGGAGATGGAGCAGCTGTTTTCTTATGTGCCGGACGCACTGGAAAACACGCAGAAGATTGCGGAGGCATGCAATTTTGATTTCGTGTTCGGGGAGTTGAAGCTTCCGTATTATGAGGTTCCGGGCGGCTTGACTGCGCCGCAGTATATGCGGCAGATCGCGGAAAAAGGCCTTCGTGAAAAATACGACGTAATCACCGATGAGGTGAGGGAGCGTTTTGAATATGAGCTTTCCATGATCGAACAGATGGGCTATGTGGAGTATTATCTCATTGTGTGGGATTATGTGCATTATGCGAAGACGCATGGCGTGATGGTAGGGCCGGGGCGCGGAAGCGGCGCGGCAAGCATCGTGGCCTATGCAATGGACATTACGACAATTGATCCGATTCGCTACCAGCTGCTTTTTGAGCGGTTTCTGAATCCCGAGCGCGTGAGCATGCCGGATTTTGACGTTGACTTTGCGCCGGAGGGACGCGGCGACGTGATTCGCTACGTTTCCGAAAAATACGGCAGTGAAAACGTAGCGCAGATCATTACATTCGGTACGCTCGGCGCGCGCGGTGTGGTGCGTGATGTTGGGCGCGCGATGAATATTCCTTACGGCGAGTGCGACCGCATTGCCAAGATGGTGCCGCACGAGTTAAACATAACCTTGGAGGATGCGATCAAGGAAAATCCGGAGCTGCGGGCGGCCATGGAGCAGGATGAAAAGATCCGAGAGCTGATCGGATACTGCCTGCGGCTGGAGGGCTTGCCGAGGCACAGCTCCACCCATGCGGCGGGCGTGGTCATCACGCGCAGGCCGGTAGACTGCTATGTGCCGTTGGCGCTGAGCGAAAACAGCCCCGTTACGCAGTTTACCATGAAAACGCTGGAGCAGCTGGGGCTTTTGAAGATGGATTTTCTGGGGCTTCGCACGCTCAGTGTGGTTCATGACGCTGTGGAGCTGGTGCGCGGTACGCACGGACAGGCCCCTGACGTGTATAAAATGGATTATGATGACCCTAACGTGTACCGCATGCTGTCGCAGGGGGATACAGACGGCGTTTTTCAGCTGGAAAGCTCGGGAATGCGCTCCTTTATGAAGGAGCTTTGCCCTTCCTGTTTTGAAGATATCATCGCAGGCATTGCCCTGTACCGGCCGGGTCCGATGCAGAGCATCCCTAAATATATCGAGGGCAAAAAGCACCCGGAAAGCGTGCAGTATCTGCATCCGATTTTGGAAAACGTGCTGAACGTAACCTATGGCTGCATGGTGTATCAGGAGCAGGTGATGCAGGTGGTGCGCGATGTTGCCGGCTATTCGCTTGGGCGCAGCGACCTGATGCGCAGGGCAATGAGCAAAAAGGATAAAAAGGCCATGGATAAAGAGCAGGAGATCTTTATCAACGGCCTTGAGGAGGAAGGGCGCGTTGTCGTCAAGGGGGCGGTGCGCAGCGGCGTCAGCCGCGAATGCGCCGAGGCGATGTTTGAGCAGATCCGCACATTTGCGCAGTATGCCTTTAACAAGGCGCATGCGGCGTGCTATGCGGTGGTGGCTTATCAGACGGCTTACCTGAAATATTATTATCCGGCGGAATTTATGGCCGCTATGCTCAACAGCTTTTTAGGAGACGGCGCAAAGGCCGCGCAGTATGTCCGCTTCTGCACGGAGCATGACATTCAGGTTCTGCCGCCGGATATTAACAGGAGCGGCGTGCATTTCACGGTAGAAGCCGGCGCGATTCGGTTTGGCTTGGGCGCGGTGAAAAATGTTGGCGTCAACGCGGTGTCCGCGATCGTGCGGCGGCGGGAGGAAGGCGGAAGGTTCAGCGGGCTTTACGATTTTGCAAGGCGCTGCATGAACAGCAGCGAGCTGAATAAGCGCGCTGTGGAGAGCTTGATTAAAGCCGGCGCGTTCGATTATGCGGGCTATTCGCGCAGGGCTATGCTTGCGGTGTATGAGCAGATCATTGACAGGGTGCAGCAAAGCAGCCGCCAGTTCGACGAAAACCAGCTTTCCTTCTTTTCGCTGGAGATGGAGCAGGAGATGGATCAGGCGCAGGAAACGGAGATCCCGCAGCTGGAGGAGTTTGCGCACGGTCCGCTGCTCTCTATGGAAAAGGAGATGCTGGGCGTGTATATTTCAGGGCATCCGTTAGAGCAGTATAAGCAGCTGGCGGAGGGAATGGCGTTTAACACCTCCGCGCTTGCGCAGGACGAGGAGGATCCGGGCGCGCTGATGGCGCTTGACGGCAAAGAGGTTCGCCTGCTTGCAATGGTCAACAGCATAAAAACCAAAGTAACGAAGAGCAGCAATATGATGGCGTTTGCCGAGCTGGAGGATCTTTACGGCACGGTGGAGGCATTGGTTTTTCCGGCTGTGTATGGAAGATATTCCGCGCTTTTGAAGGGAGAGAGCGCTGTGGTGGTGCGCGGCAGGCTTTCCGTGCGGGAGGACGAGCAGCCCAAGCTGATCGCCGATGAGTTCCGTTCGGCTGACGAGCTGCTGCTTGCAAAAAACGCAAAGCTGTATATCCGCACGACTACGCAGAGCTATCCGGAGGAAAAGCTCGCCGAGGCGCTGCGGCGTTTCGCGGGCAGCGCGGCAGTGGTGGTTTATTTTCAGGACAAAAACGGCAAGCTGGAGCTGAAGCAGCGCGTTTCGCTTGCGGCTGAGGCGGTTAAAGCGGTGCAGGCAATCTTCGGTGAGGAAAATGTCAAAATTAAATAGATTTTATCGGCTTGTCAATCGGAAGGTCTTGGTTTATAATAAATGAGATCTTAACAGGTACGGGAAAGGAAGCGTATAATTTGAAATACAGCAGTTTTTCAAAGAATAACGGAGGCACGGGCAGGAAGGCTGCGCACGGCAAAAATATGGCGGTTTGGAAGGTTGTTATGATCGACATACTGGTGTTTGCCGTGTGCCTTGTAACCTTTGCCTATTTTCATCATGTTAACCCGATTCAGCTCAGAGGGCCGGAGCCGACCCGTGTGATAGAAAGGCCAACGCCCACGCAGCGGCCGACGGAAACGGTTGATCCGAGCGCTACGCTTAATCCGAGCGCGACGGTAGACGTTAACGCAACGCCTGAACCGGATTGGGGCACATGGGGGCGTAATTTTCCCGATAAATTTGCGTGGGACGGAACGGTAACGCGCACGGAAAACAGTTATAAAAGCAAGAATATCAACATTACGGTGGAGCGCGTGGCTATTCCGGAAGACGACATGGTGTATTATGTCTGCGATATTTATCTGCGCGATATTGATTATATCAAGAGCAAGCTGGCGCATGATACGTTTGCGCAGGGCACCCGCGATGCGCAGGAGGATATGGTGGCCGAAACCGGTGCGATTTTAGCGATCAACGGCGATTATTACGGTGCGCGGGATCAGGGGATCGCGATTCGCAACGGAGTGGTGTACCGCGAAAAGGCATTCAAGGATGTATGCGTGCTCTATTATGACGGCACGATGAAGTGTTTCAGCAAGAGCGAGTTCAATATGGATGATGCTGTTCGGGACGGGGCTTATCAGGCGTGGGGCTTCGGGCCGATGCTGTTGAAGGACGGGCAGCCGATGACGGAGTTTGACTGCTCGATCAATTCGCGCAATCCGCGCTCGGTGCTTGGATACTATGAGCCGGGGCACTACTGTTTTGTGGCCGTTGCGGGCAGAAGAGGGGAGCCGCCTAAAGGCGAGGGGCGCGGTATGACGACTGCGGAGCTTTCTAAGCTCATGTATGATCTGGGCTGCAAGGAGGCCTATAATATGGACGGCGGCGCAACCTCCATGCTGTTCTTTGACGGAAAGCTTGTCAATGTGCCGGCTGGCGACGGGGGCCGCAAGTGCAGCGACATGATTTATATCGGGGAATAAGCAAAAAAGGCTCGCATATTTCGAGCCTTTTATTTTCATGGAGAGGAATGGGTTATGAGCAAACGAAAAATATTTTTAAAAGCGTTGGCAGGCTGGATGCTTGCCGGGCTGATTCTTTTGTGCGGGTGCGAAACGGCGCGGCAGCAAAACAGTATGCAGCCTGCGGCTACGCAAACGGAAACGCCCGAAAATTCAGAACATCCTTCGGCATTTCCGACGCAGGTACCTACGGCTTCTCCTTCGGCAGATGCTACCGCTTCTCCGGAGCCTACCTTAAGCGCAACGCCGGAGCCGACGGCAAGCCCAACGCCGACGCCTACACCTACCCAAAAGCCTACGTCAACACCTACGCGGCGACCGACGGCAACGCCTTCTCCCGTGTCGACGGATTTTCCGGCCGATATGTGGGGCGAACGCTTTGCGGAGCAGTTCCGCACCGATGGGCAGATCGTTTATACGGACACAGAGTATCAGAGTGAAAATATCCATATTACCGTGACAAAAGTGCGTGATGAGGAGCGTAATATTACCTATTTTGTTTCGGATATTTATTTGCGCAGCCTTTCTTATTTGCGCGCCAAGCTGGCTCATGATAAATTCGGAGAGGGCGTGCGCGATGATCAGCTTGATATGTATCAGGAGGCGGGTGCGATTTTAGCAGTGAATGGAGATTATTACGGCGCGCGCGACAAGGGTGTTGTGATCCGCAACGGAAAGCTTTACCGCGATGTAAAATTTATGGACGTATGCGTTCTGTATGGCGACGGAACGATGAAAACCTATTCGCCTTCGCAGTTTAATGCGCAGGAGTGCATGGAAAACGGCGCGTATCAGGCATGGGCGTTCGGGCCCATGCTGCTTGAAGACGGAAAACCTATGACGGAGTTTAACAGCAAGGTGCTTAAGCAAAATCCGCGTACGGCAATTGGTTATATTGAGCCGGGGCACTATTGCTTTGTAACGGTGGACGGAAGGCAGGCGGATATCGGTTATTCGCGCGGCATGACAATGGAGGAGCTTTCTAAGCTCATGTATGATCTGGGCTGTCAAACCGCATATAATCTTGACGGCGGTCAAACCAGCATGATGATGTATAACGGCAAGGTGTATAACCAGCCGTATAAGGGCGGAAGAAAATGCAGCGATATTGTTTATATCGGAGAATAAAACAGTTAGAAAAGTTGGGTGATAGGAGAGAATTATAGCGTGAAAAATTTTATTTTTCACGCCGGAATTTGCTCCTTTGCCGCAAAAGGCGGCGGCAATTTCGGCTTGTGAGCCGAAAGCGTAACAAATTCAACAAGGAATGGAGATTAAATTGAGACTCTGCATTGTAAAGGCTCCATGCAAGGTTTGCTGCGGATGAACCCGCATGGAGGAAGATAGATCATCCGGACAGGCCTTGCATTTTGATCTGATAAAATAGATTAAAGGAGCAAGGTCGATGAAAAAATTACAAAATTTATTCCAAGAGCTTTCGGGCTTTTTGATTTTATGGTCAACACAGTCTCTTTCTGCCTTAGGCAGCTCCATGACAAGCTTTGCGCTGATCGTATGGTCGTACAGGCAGCAGGGCTCTGCACTTACCACAGCATTATTGTCTGTTTGTTCCTATGCACCCTATGTTTTAATGAGCATTTTTGCCGGTGCATTCAGCGATAAGTGGAATAAAAAGATCACAATGCTTGTCAGTGACAGCGTTGCGGCGCTGTGTACGGTTGCGATTCTGCTGCTGTTTTATGCGGAGCGGCTGGAGATCTGGCACCTGTATTGCCTTAATGCCGTGAATGGACTGATGAATACCGTTCAGCAGCCGGCGGCGGATGTGGCGATCAGCCTGCTGATCCCGCCGAAGCATTACCAAAAGGTCAGCGGTATGCGATCCTTTTCCAATTCACTGGTCAGTATCCTCACGCCGGTCGCCGCGTCGGCAGCGCTTGCGCTGTGGGGGATAGAAGCCGTTATTCTTTTTGATTTGGCAACCTTTTTCGCCGCGTTCGTGTCGCTTTTGTGCTTTGTCAGAATTCCGCAGCCGAGAAGAGAGGCCGGCAGAAAGGAATCGGTTTTGCAGGCTGCAAAAGCAGGCTTGTGTTATTTAAAGCGGCATCGGGGGATTTTAGATTTAATTCTGTTTCTTGCCGCAATCAATTTTACGGCGTCTGTATATCAGGCGGCCTTTCCGGCGATGCTGCTTTCAAGAGAAGGCGGCGGAGATGCGGCGCTTGGCGCAGTGAATGCCGTTACAGGAATTGCGCTGCTGGCAGGGAGCGTGATCGCCTCTGTAATGCCCGCGCCGAAAAGTCGTGTCAGGGTGATCTGTAATACGCTGCTGATCTCCATGAGCACAGAGAATTTTTTGCTGGCGTTCGGCAGATCGGTTCCTGTTTGGTGCGTCGGCGCTGTGCTGGGGTGGATTGGCATTCCCGTTATGAATGCCAATATGGATGTGCTGTTTCGCAGCTATATTCCCGTTGAAATGCAGGGAAGGGTATATTCCGCCAGAAATACGCTGCAATTTTTTACGATCCCTGTCGGTTATTTTTTGGGCGGCATTTTGGTCGACAACGTTTTTGAGCCGTTCATGGCAGCACAGCCGGAAAGCAGTGTTTTGGCAACACTTTTTGGTACAGGTAAGGGG
>JAHAAN010000042.1 GCA_018376855.1 Clostridiales bacterium
AAAATCTGCTAAGAAAAAAGCTTGAGCGCTTTGATAGTTTCCATGATCCCTTCAATGGCGAGAGCGTTGAAGGGATTTCATCATATTCCGGAGGTTTTGTATGCCTGTTGTATTGCAGCCTAATGTTAAAAGCTCTGAGCTGGATGTGAATCGGATTGCACAGATAGCTGCGGAGCTTCATATTGTTCGGCCGTTGGCAGAGATTATGTATACGCGCGGATTTACAGATCCGGACAGTGCGCGGCGCTTTTTATTTGAAACGGATCCGCTTCATGAGCCTGAATTGCTGCGCGGTATGAGCGAGGCGGCAGCGTGCATTCGGAAGGCGGTGGAGACAGGCGAAAAGATCGTCGTTTACGGAGATTATGATGTGGACGGTGTTTGCGCAACAGCAATTTTATTTTTGGCTTTGCATGCGATGGGGGCGGAGGTTTCCTATTATATTCCTTCCCGCAAGGAAGAAGGCTATGGCTTGAACATGGCAGCGGCGCAGGAGCTTGTGCGGCAGTATGAGCTGATTATTACGGTGGATTGCGGGATTTCCTCCAAGGAGGAGGTTCGCGCGGTTCAGGAGGCAGGAGGTAAGATCATTGTGACGGATCATCACAGTCTGCCGCCGGAGCTGCCGCAATGCTGTATTATTAACCCTAAATTGCAGGATCAGCAATATCCGTTTACGGAGCTTTGCGGCGCTGGAGTGGCTTTCAAGCTGGCAACCTGTTTGTTAGGGCAGGCGGCGCTGGAGCTGGCGGATCTTGCGGCGATTGCTACGATTGCGGATATGGTTCCGCTGGAAGGCGAAAACAGAACTGTTGTTAAGATGGGGCTGGAGCATATTAACCGAAAAACACGGCCCGGATTATTAGCGTTGATCCGTGCTGCGGAGCTGGTGCCGGGAGAGATCCAAGCTTCCAATATTGCTTTTAAAATTGCGCCCTGCATCAATGCGGCGGGCAGATTAGAGACTGCGCAGAGGGCTTTGGAGCTGCTGCTTGGCATCGGCGACATTGAACAGCGGGCGGCCGAGCTGGTTGCAGTCAATCAAAAAAGACAGACGATTGAAGCTCAAATCGCCGCGGAAGCGATACAGATGGCGATTTCTTCCGGTCAGGTAAGAGAACGGAAAATTTTGATCTTAGCCGGAGAGGGCTGGGATAAAGGCGTGATCGGAATTGTAGCCTCCCGCTTAGTGGAACGGTTTCATCGCCCCTGTATTGTTTTTTCCATAGAGGGGCAAACGGCCACAGGATCTGCGCGCAGCATAACGGGAATCAATATATTTGAACTGCTTCAGCAAAATGCGGAGCTGTTTATAAAATTCGGCGGCCATGAGATGGCCGCAGGTATGACCCTTCCTATTGACAATTTGCCGCTTTTATTGGATAATCTTGATGAGACGATCAAACAAACGGCTGATGAAAAATGCTTTTTTCCGATCGTTCGGTATGATGCCAGAGCCTGCGTTTCGGAGATCAACGTAAAACTGTGCGAACAGCTGCGGCTTCTTGAGCCGTGCGGTTTGGGAAATCCTGCGCCGAAGTTTCGCTTGGATGGGCTGTTAGCATCTAACCGGCATGTGATCGGGAAGCGCGGCGACCATTTGAAAATCGGCTTTTGTGATTGTGCAGCGTCGATTGAAGGCTTGGCATTTCGCTATGAAAGCATGGGGATAGATGTTCGGGACGGCTTTTCATATAACGTGATAGGCGTGCCGATGGTCAGCACATTTAATCATGTTACGAGCGTTTCATTGAAGCTCGATGCGGTGCGTCAGGTCAGGGATCTGAAAAAGCTGTGTGAAAAGATTGATTTGCTGGACGAACGCCTTACCGGTACCTTTTTGGAACAGCTGATGTACGGCGGGGAAGACGTTTGCAGCGGCAATGTTTTTGATGACGAAGAAGAGTTTATGGATGAAATGCTGTCTTTGCTGATGGAGGATGTAGCGGGAACATTTATTTTGTGTTCGCATCCGGCAGCGGCGAAAAGAATAGCGGCCTTTATTTTTGAGAATTCACCCCGCACGGATATTGCCTTTTTTGATACGGTAAACTGTGATAACGGGTATAATACCCTTCTGATAGGAGCCGACATTGAAACGGTGAATTTGGGAGCTTGCAGAAATATTTTGCTGTGCGATGCTGTAGGCTCGCATGTTGTAAACGCTTTGGCGGAGCGTGCGCCCCATGCGGAAATTCTGCTGCTGCAAAACGATATGCAGGCGCTGCTTTCGGCATTGCCGAAGGGGTATGCGGATATTTCAAGACAAACGTTTGCCGAAATATATAAAGCAGTGCGGGCACATTGCTTAAAAGGCGGGATTTATTCGGATATGGTAGCTCTGGAGGACGCATTATGCAAGGAGCGGATGACATTGAACCGGGCGTTGCTTCATGTAGCGATTCCTGTGTTTGTGCAGTTAGGATTCATTAAAATTGTGGAGCAGGAGGATAAGATCGGGCTGCGGCTTGCTGAAAATATGCGCCCGACACCTTTAACGCAGAGTGAGTTTTACAGGAATATGGCGGATTGTATTTCTGTATAAAATATGTGGCCGCAGTACGGCAGAAAGGGAATGTTTATGAGCTTAAAGGAGAAAATCAGAGTCGTGCCGGATTATCCCAAGCAGGGGATAAGATTTTTAGACGTAACCACTTTATTTCAGGATGCTGACGGATTTGCGGAATTGATTGAGCGGATGAAGCAAAAACTGGAGGGTATAGAGGTTGATATAGTGGTCGGGCCGGAAGCGCGGGGATTTGTTTTAGGCGCTACATTGGCTTATGCTGTTCACGCCGGTTTCGTTCCTGCGCGAAAGCCGAACCGCTTGCCGTGCGAGACGGTCAAATGCGATTTTTCCTACGGGCATAGTGTAGAAACGCTTGAAATGCATAAGGACGCGATCAAGCCGGGGCAGAAGGTCGTAGTGGTTGACGATCTTTTAGGCACCGGCAGCACTGCGCTTGCTGCTTGCCGTTTGGTTGAAAAATTGGGCGGAGAAGTGACGGCAGTTCTGTTTGCAATGGAAAATACAATGTTGGACGGTATCAAAAATTTGGCGGCTTATCATGTGGAGACGATTATTAAATTCTAAAGGGTGAAGGATTATGGAGGCATTGGTCGGAAAGGCTGAGGGAAGATATGGCGAACATGATTTAGCGGAAATCAAGCGCGCTTATGCGTTTGCGGCTCAAGCGCATGAGGGGCAGCTGCGCGCTTCCGGTGAACCGTATATCGTGCATCCTAATATGGTGGCTCAGATTCTGGTCGAAATGTCGATGGATGCGCCTACAGTGCAGGCCGCTTTGCTGCATGACGTTGTGGAGGACACGCCGTATGAATATGGCGATATTAAGCGGCTGTTCGGGCAGGAGGTAGCGGATATCGTTGACGGCGTTACCAAGCTTTCACGCATGAATTTTCAGAGCAGGGAAGAGCAGCAGGTGGAAAGTCTGCGAAAAATGTTTCTTGCAACCGCAAAGGACGTGCGGGTGATTTTTGTTAAGCTGGCCGATCGCCTTCATAATATTCGCACGCTATCCAATTTGCCGCATGACCGTCAGGTGGCTATCGCAAAGGAAACTCTGGAGATTTATGCGCCGCTTGCAAACCGCTTGGGTATCTACCAGATCAAATGGGAGCTTGAGGACGATTGCCTGAGATATCTTAAACCCGACGTCTATGCCAAGATCAATGAGTACATTAACCAAAAGCGAACGGAAAGGCAGGCGTATATAGATAAAGTGATTGCCATGGTGCGTCCGAAATTAGAAGAGGTGGGCATTTATGCGGAAATCTACGGGCGTCCTAAGCATTTTTACAGCATTTATAAAAAAATGATTGCACACGGTGTGGAAATCGATCAGATTTACGATCTGACTGCGCTGCGCATTATTGTTGAAAGCGTTCGAGACTGTTACGGCGTATTGGGAATCGTGCATACGATGTTTAAGCCTATGCCGGGCAGATTTAAGGATTATATTGCCATGCCGAAGGCAAACATGTATCAATCGCTGCATACAACGGTGATCGGCCCGAACGGAACTCCGTTTGAAATACAGATCCGTACCCGTGAAATGCATGAAACGGCAGAGTACGGTATTGCAGCTCATTGGAAATATAAAGAGGGCGGCAGAAAAAACGATCTGGATGCAAAGATATCATGGCTGAGAAAGATGCTTGAGTATGACCATGAAGCGCATGATTCCAAGGAATTTGTGGAATCGGTTCGTACAGATCTGTTTGATGATGAAGTCTTTGTTTTTACGCCGCGCGGTGATGTTATTGATCTCCCAGCGGGCGCTACGCCGTTGGATTTTGCTTATTCGATTCATTCCGCAATTGGACATAAATGTATCGGGGCTAAAATTAACGGGCGTATCGTTCATTTGGATGCGCGCCTTAATACGGGCGATATTGTTGAGATATTAACGACTTCTGCGCCGCACGGCCCCAGTAGGGACTGGCTGAATATCGTTAAGACCAATGAGGCGAAAAGCAAAATCCGGCAGTGGTTTAAAAAGGAGTTAAGAGAAGAAAACATTGTCAAGGGCAAGGACATGCTGGATAAAGAAGCCAAACGTCAGGGCTATACGCTGCCTGCCCTTATGAAGACAGACTGGCTGGAGCCGATTTTTGATAAATATAAATTGGCGAGCTTGGACGATTTATATGCTTCGGTCGGGTACGGAGGGCTTTCGTGCAATCAGATATTGCCGCGTCTCGTAGAGGAATACCGCAAGGCAAACCGTTTGCCCAAGGCGGAGGAACAGCAGAAGGTCAGAGCCAAGCAGCAGCATAAGGCCGGTAATGACGTTGTGGTGAAGGGAGAGCCGGATATGCTGGTGCGTTTTGCGCGCTGCTGCAATCCCGTGCCGGGAGATGATATCGTGGGGTATATTACGCGCGGGCGAGGAGTGTCGATCCATCGAAGAGACTGCAATAACCTTTCGGATTTTGAACCGGAAAGGGAAATTTCTGTTGCGTGGTCTGATGAAGGCAACACATCCTACACCGCTTGCATACAGCTGGAGGCTTATGACCGTAACGGCGTGATCTTGGATGTTTCCAATGCGATCTATCAAATGGGATTAGCGCTTCCGTCGATCAATGCGCAGGCGAAGAACGGAATTGCGGTGCTGGATCTGACGGTGGAGATTAAAAATACAGATCAGCTAAGCCAGCTTATTCGGCAGCTGAAAAAAATAGAAGGAGTTACCGGCGTGTACCGCGCTAATAAGTAAGTGTTATGAGAGCAGTCGTTCAGCGTTGTTTGAAGGCAAGTGTGACGGTTGAGGGAAAAGAAATCAGCAGTATTGGCGCAGGTATGGCAGTGCTGCTGGGTGTTGAGAAAGACGATAGTGAAGAGGATGTACGGTATATTGTTGAAAAGCTGGCAACATTGAGAATTTTTGAGGATGAGAACGGGAAGATGAATCTTGATCTTCTTCAAGTGCAGGGGGAGCTTCTGCTTGTTTCTCAGTTTACGCTCTGCGGAGATGCCAGAAAGGGCAGAAGGCCGGATTATATGCAGGCGGCGTCTTCTGTGCAGGCAAGGCAGTTTTACGAAACGGCTGTGCAGCGGTTGAGGCAAAAGGGAATTTCTGTGCAGTGCGGGGAGTTTGGCGTAGACATGAAGCTGATGCTGGTCAATGACGGACCGGTTACGATTCTTTTAGACAGCAAAAAAGCATTTTAGAATCAGGTGGTGCTATATGGAAATTTTGTGTGCGCAAACGGGAGCGATGCAGGTAAATACATACTTATTATGGAAAAACGAACAGGCGGTGCTGATTGACCCGGGTGATGACGCAGCGGAGCTTATGGCTTGCTTGGAAGAAAAAGGGTTGACGTTGACGCATATTTTGCTGACGCACGGGCATTTTGATCATATCGGCGCAGCAGCTGAGCTTAAAGAGAAAACGGGCGCCTGTGTTTGCATCGGTGCGGAGGATGAAAGGATGCTTTCAGATCCGAAGCTGAATCTTTCGGTAAGCTTTGGGACACCGGTTCGTGCCTGCCGTGCCGACTGCCTTCTTCATGACGGCGATACGGTGGAAACGCCCGTTGCGCGGTTTCATGTAATAGCGACTCCGGGGCATACGCCGGGCGGCGTTTGCTATATTTGCGGTGAACGCATTTTTTCGGGAGATACGCTGTTTTATTCATCGGTAGGACGAACGGATTTTCCGGGAGGCGATCAGCAGGCCTTGTATCAATCTATTCGGGAGAAGCTGTTTGCTTTACAGGGCTATTTTGAAGTTTTTCCCGGCCATGGGAGCGCAACGACGCTTTTGCGTGAAAAGATAGAAAATCCGTTTGTCGGAAGCGGAGAATAAAGGAAGTTTACTATGTTTATTTGTACGCAAACACCGGAATTTTTTAACGATCTTTCCGAAAGTATACGAGCATTTTATCCTGAAGCGGAATTGGAAATGACGGAGCTTCCGAATTCTGATGATGACGGGATTTTGCACACAATGGAGCTTTGCGGCGGTTATGCTGTCAGCAAGGCGGTGTTGATGCGGCACGGAACGGCAAAGGGCGAACAGACGGTTCGGATGCCGCTGGGCGCAGGCGCTCTTGCGGTGAAACGCAGCCGAAAAAGAAGCGCCAAGCTTTCGGTGTTTTATCTGCTGCGGGAACATACGGGCAAGCAGCTTCCGTGGGGTTCGCTCACAGGGATTCGCCCTACAAGACTGATCTACGAGCGGGAGAAAATGCCCAAGGGAGAGATCGAGAGGGAGCTTCATGAGGTTTTCGGTGTTGATGTCAGCAAAATTAAACTGCTCAGCAGGATTATAGAGGTTCAAGCGCCGTTTATTCAGCCGGCAGAAGATGAGGTTGATATTTATGTAGGGATTCCGTTTTGCGCTACAAGATGCGTGTACTGTTCGTTTGCGACATTGGATGCAACGAAGCATTTTCTCATTCCGCAATATATGGATGCATTGCTGTGGGAGATCAAGCAGACGGCGCAGCTTTTGAAGAATATGGGCAAAAGAATTCGCTGCCTGTATATCGGCGGCGGAACGCCCACCGCGCTGCCGGAGGCGGAATTTTCCCGGCTTATGCAGGCGTGTGCCGAGCAGCTTGCGCCTTCTTTGGAATTTACGGTTGAGGCAGGGCGGCCTGATACCATCAGCCGTGAAAAATTGTTGGCGGCAAAAGCGGCGGGCGTGCGAAGAATCAGCATCAATCCGCAGACAATGAACGACTGCACATTGGAACTGATCGGAAGGCATCACAGCGCGCAGGAGATCGTTGCATGCTTTGCAATGGCAAGGCAGATCGGCTTTGAAACGATCAACGCAGATTTGATTGCCGGTCTGCCCGGTGAAAACGAAGAGATGTTTGTGCAGTCGCTTCACGAGGTAATCGCTTTAGCGCCGGAAAATATCACGGTGCATACGCTTTCCGTTAAGAAGGGCTCGCGCTTGGCAGAGGGGAAAGACGGCTTTTTCATGCCGCCGGAGGAAGAAGTTAAAGCCATGGTGGAGGGAGCGAACGCTGTTTTGCAGCAGCAGGACTTTTTGCCGTATTACCTTTATCGGCAGAAGTATCAGAGCGGTAACTTGGAAAATGTCGGTTATGCGAAGGAGGGTCATGTCGGCATTTATAATATTGATATGATGGAGGAAACCACCAGCATTTGCGCGTTGGGGGCGGGAGCGATTTCTAAGCGCGTGTTTGGCGCCGAGCACCGAATTGAGCGCGCGCCGAACTGCAAAAGCATCTATGATTATATCGCCCGCATTGAAGAAATGATTGAACGCAAGAAAAAGCTGTTTGCAGATTGAAATTTATGCGAAAGCGCTTGCAAAATATCCGTATATCCGTTAGAATAACAGCAAAAGTTTAAAACAATGAAGAGGAAAAGTCAAATTCAATGCGCTTTAAGCGAGCGAAGGCGGGTGTGAGCTTCGCAGCGGCAGAATTTGCGGGGACAGCCTCGGAGCGGCGAAAGCCCGCGTGAGATGCGTTATCGTTTCTGTAAGTTGTGTTTTGGCACAAGAAATAGGGTGGCACCACGGTCTTATCCGTCCCTTGATCGGTGCTTTTTTATTTTTAAGGAGGGTTATAGTTATGCTGACTCAGGCGCCTAAAGGCACAAAAGACGTTTTGCCGGATGAAGTATATAAATGGCATGCGGTGGAAAAAATCCTGCGCGAAAGGGCAGAGTATTACGGTTACAGGGAATTTAGAACCCCTACCTTTGAGCATACGGAGCTTTTTTTGCGTAGCGTGGGCGATACGACGGACGTGGTGCAAAAAGAAATGTATACTTTTGAGGATAAAGGAAACAGAAGCATTACGCTCAAGCCGGAGGGAACGGCTTCAACTGTAAGAGCCTTTCTTGAGCATGGCCTTTATAATCAGCCCTTGCCGCTGAAGACTTATTATATCACCCCTGTATTTCGCTATGAGCGTCCGCAGGCGGGCAGGCTTCGGGAGCACCATCAGTTTGGCGTTGAGGTGTTCGGCGCGCCGGAGGCAACCTTGGATGCAGAGCTGATCGCGTTTGTGCTGGATCTTCTTGCAAGCCTTAAAATTCAAGGACTCAGTGTCAATATCAACAGCATCGGGTGCCCGAAATGCCGCAAACAGTATAACGAAGCGCTGAAGGCTTTTTTGGCCGATAATAAGGCAAATTTGTGCGAGACCTGCCGCGATAGGCTGGATCGCAATGCGCTGCGCGTGCTGGACTGCAAGGTGCCGTCCTGCGGGGAGATCACCAAAAATGCGCCTAAAATTACTGATTATTTGTGCGAGGATTGCAGTGCGCATTTTGAAACGCTGAAAGCGGCGCTCACAAAACTGAATATTGTTTACTCTGTTGATCCGCGCATTGTTCGGGGGTTGGATTATTATGTGAAAACGGTGTTTGAAGTTATATATACCAATGCTGCCGGCGAGAAGCTGACGGTTTGCGGCGGCGGGCGGTATGATAGCCTGTCTAAGCAGATCGGGGATGTCGAGGTGGCCAGCGCGGGCTTTGGAATGGGCTTGGAGCGTTTGCTGATGGTGATGCAGGAGCAGCAGGCGGAATTTTGCGAAACGATGCGGTATGAGGTTTATATTGCCAGCATGGGGGCAGAAGCGGCGCTTGAGGCGCTTAGCTTAGCGCAGGAGCTGCGTGCAAGGCAGATCAAAGCAGAAGCTAATCACACCGGAAAGAGCTTTAAAGCCCAACTTAAATATGCGGATAAACTCCGTGCGCATTATGTGGTTGTGATTGGTGAAGATGAAATCAATGCGGGAAAATATAAGCTTAAAAATATGGAGAGCGGAGAACAGATGGAGCTTCCCAAAGAGCAGCTGCTTCGCTTTCTTGCAGGTTAAATCATTCGGAGGAAATGAAAAATGGGAGAATTATTGCAGGACTGGAAACGTACCTTTATGTGTGCGGAAATTGAAAAAAAGGATTTGAATAAGCAGGTTACGCTGATGGGATGGGTGCAGCGCAGGCGTGATTTAGGAAAGCTGATCTTTGTGTGGCTGCGCGATCGCAGCGGAATTGTGCAGGTGGTTTTTGATGCGGCGCAAAATCAGGAGCTGTTTGATAAAGCTTCACAGATTAGGTCTGAATTCGTGATTGCAGTAAAGGGAACTGTTATTGTAAGAGAAGTTTCTAATATCAATCCGAGCCTTAAAACGGGAGAGATCGAGGTTGCGGTTTCGGAACTGAAGCTGCTTTCGGGAGCGGCGACTCCGCCCTTTGCCATTGACGATGATGTGAACGCAAACGACACGCTCCGCTACACCTATCGGTATTTGGATCTTCGGCGGGCAAAACTGCAGAATATTCTTACAATGCGGAGCAGCGCTGCTATTGAAACCCGTAATTATATGAATGAAAACGGTTTTTTGGAGATAGAAACGCCTGTGCTTACGAAAAGCACGCCTGAAGGCGCAAGAGACTATTTAGTGCCGAGTAGGGTTCACAACGGCAGCTTTTATGCGCTGCCGCAATCGCCGCAGCTGTTTAAGCAGCTTCTTATGGTCAGCGGTTTTGACAGATATTTTCAAATTGTAAAGTGTTTCCGCGATGAAGACCTGCGCGCAGACCGTCAGCCGGAATTTACGCAGATTGATTTGGAGATGTCTTTCGTTGAACAGGAGGATGTTATGGCAGTCGGGGAAGGGCTGCTTCGGCGTGTCTTTAAAAAAATTGTGAATTATGATATTCCGTCGCCGATTCAGCGTATGACATGGCGGGAGGCGATGGATCAATACGGTTCCGATAAACCCGATCTGCGCTTTGGGCTTACGATCCAAAATGTTTCCGGTACTGTTGCGGGCTGCGGGTTTAGCGTCTTTGCTTCGGCTGTGGCGAACGGCGGCAGCGTGCGGGGCATTAACGCCAAAGGCTTAGGAAGCAGGCTTTCCAGAAAGGAGATCGACGCGCTGGGGGAAGTAGTCAAGACCTATCGCGCCAAAGGCCTTGCGTGGGTGAATATCACCGATGAAGGAATTAAAAGCTCCTTTGCAAAATTCATGAGCGAGCAGGAGCTGCAGGCGCTGATCGAAGCAATGCACGGCGAGAAGGGGGACGCGCTCTTTTTTGTGGCGGATCGCGATCAGGTGGCGCTTGAAGCCTTGGGGCAGCTGCGCTTGGAGCTTTCAAGAAAATTTTCTTTGGCGGATCCCAATGAATACCGATTTGTTTGGATCACGGAATTTCCGATGTTTGAATACAGCGAAGAGGACGGCAGATATTATGCCATGCATCATCCTTTTACAGCGCCGATGGACGAGGATCTGCCGCTGCTGGGGAAGGATAACGGAAGGGTGCGTGCAAAGGCTTATGATATCGTGCTCAACGGTTATGAGCTTGGCGGCGGAAGCATACGAATTCACAGCGAAGAGATCCAAACGGAAATCTTTAAGGAATTGGGATTTAATGAAGAGGAGATTCAGCGCAGATTTGGCTTTTTGGTCAATGCGTTCAAATACGGAGCGCCGCCGCATGGCGGTATGGCGATCGGCTTTGACCGGCTTATTATGCTTTTGTGCAAAACGGATAACATTAAGGATGTAATTGCTTTTCCCAAAATGCAAAACGCCTGCTGTTTGATGACGGAAGCGCCTAACACGGTTGATGAAAAACAGCTTCAGGAGCTGGGGATTGAAATTGTGCGCCGGAAAGAATAAAAATCTGTAAGTGTTCGTGTTTTGCCGATAGCTATAATGCCGCCGAAATCGGTTGACATAATTGCGCTATTATATGGTATAATAAAAATATAATGGTGTATTTTGTCGTTTGGTGTTCTAAAGGCGGCGAAGAAAGAGTATCGGCGGCGAGTATAAGGAGAGTGTTTCATGTCACAGGTAGTTGAAGTTTCTGACGATTCATTTAACAGTGAGGTTCTGAATTCGTCAATGCCGGTTTTAGTGGAGTTTGGGGCGGATTGGTCTGCGCCGTGCGGACAGGTGCTTTCTGCCTTGGAAGAACTGGCTTTGCAGTACCGCGGTCGATTTTTAATTGCAAAGATTGACACTGATAAAAATATAGGAACATCTCAGCGGTACAGCATTAAGCAGCTGCCGGTTTTAATTGTGTTTAAAAACGGCCAAGTATGCGAAACGGTTTCGGGGGTTCGGAGCAAAACGCAGCTGGAAGCTTTATTGAATGAGAATCTTTAAGAGGAATTTAGGAGGATGTACAAATGATTGATTTGAAAATGATCCGTGAATTTGATCCGGAAGTGGCGGATGCGATGCTGCTCGAGTTGAGACGGCAAAATAACCATATTGAATTGATCGCATCGGAAAATTTTGTTTCAGCGCGCGTTATGGCGGCGATGGGGTCGCATTTGACCAATAAATATGCTGAAGGCTATTCGGGAAAACGTTATTACGGCGGATGCGAGTTCGTGGATATCGTGGAGGATATTGCGATCAGCCGCGCAAAGCAGCTGTTTGGTGCTGAGCATGTAAACGTTCAGCCGCATTCCGGCGCGCAGGCCAATCTTGCGGTATACTTTGCACTCTTAAATCCGGGCGATACGATTTTGGGCATGAGCCTTGCTCACGGGGGCCATTTAACACATGGAAGCCCCGTAAATATGTCGGGCAAATATTTTAATTTTGTTTCTTACGGAGTGCAGGAAGAAACGGGCATGATCGATTACGATGAGGTACTACGCATTGCAAAGGAAACAAAGCCGAGAATGATCGTTGCAGGGGCAAGTGCGTATCCCCGGGCGCTTGATTTTCAGGCGTTTCGGCGCATAGCCGATGAAGTCGGCGCGCTTCTGATGGTGGATATGGCTCATATTGCGGGCTTGGTAGCAACGGGCGAGCATATGAATCCGGTTCCGTATGCGGACGTTGTAACAACAACGACCCATAAAACGCTGCGTGGCCCCCGCGGCGGCATGATCCTGTGCAGGGAGCAATATGCAAAGAGCATTGATAAAGCCATTTTTCCCGGCACGCAGGGAGGTCCGCTTATGCATGTGATTGCTGCAAAGGCGGTTTGCCTGAAGGAAGCGATGACGCAGGAGTATAAAGATTACGGCAGGCAGGTCGTTAAGAATGCAGCGGCTTTGGCGGAGGGTTTCAGGGAAAATGGAATCAATATGGTTTCGGGAGGAACGGATAATCATTTAATGCTGCTTGATTTGAGAGGTACCGGCGTTACCGGTAAGCAGCTTGAAGCGATGCTGGGGTGCGCGAATATCACCGTGAACAAGAACGCCATTCCGTTTGATCCGGAAAAACCGTTTGTTACCAGCGGCATTCGCGTAGGCACGCCGGCAGCAACCTCAAGAGGAATGAAAGAAGCGGAAATGAAATCGATTGCGGAGCATATTTCCAAAATTTTGCATGAGGGTTATACGGCGGTGGCGTCGGTGCGTGCTGAAGTGGAAAAAATGACGATTCGTTATCCGCTTTATGATACGGAAGTAATATATTAAGGCTGGAAGGAATATTGCTTAAGACAGGCTGGGTGCCTGTCTTAATGTATATATACGATTATTTTTAAAGGAGAGGGATGCTGCCGTGGCAAAAGGAAGGTTGCAAAAAGAAAATTTGTTTGCAAAAAAGAAATTCGGAATAGAAAAATTGATCTTTTGGGTGCTTTTTCTTTCCATGCTGGGAAGTGTCGTTTTCGTTTGTATTCGGCTTGTTCAGACATGGGGGGATGAATCCAAAGCGCAAAGAGATTATAAACTGATGCTGCTGCAATGTGTGGCGGGGCTGCTGGTCATTTTTGTGCCGATGCTGCTTGAAAAGAAATGGAAGATTCAAATTCCGTCATTTATGGTCAGCTTATATTTTATGTTTCTTTATTGCGCGATCTATTTGGGCGAGGTGCGCAGCTTTTACAATACGGTTCCCCATTGGGATACCATTCTGCATACCTTTAGCGGCCTTATGCTCGGCGCATTGGGATTTGTTGTGGTTGATTGGCTGAACAAGTCGAATTTTGCGCGTGTTCAGCTCAGCCCTGTTTTTGTCGGCTTGTTTGCATTTTGTTTTGCCGTCGCGGCAGGCGCTGTTTGGGAAATTTGGGAGTATGCATGGGATTGTGCGATGAATTTAAATATGCAGAAATATCTTACGCCCGAGGGAGTTCCGTTGGTCGGGCAGGCAGCTTTGTGGGACACTATGAAAGATATAATTGTTGATACTATCGGCGCGCAAAGAAAATGAGAACAATATTGCAGGGCTAAACGATCATGATGCAGAACATGGGCAGAAGCATTATGATATACATACTTAATTTTCAAAGTATTTACAGAAAAATGCCTTGTTTTATATGGCAAAATGGTGTGGAATTTTGATAGAAATAAATTGCCACAAGTCGCAATTTGCAGTATAATTATTATGGATGAATTTTTATTTATAAGTAGATGGAGGTATCGTATGAGCTATAATGACAGGCTTGAGCAATTTGTAAAATTGCGCCGTGATAAGGCTCAGAATGCGTTGAAACGAATTGAACAGTTGGTGGATGCCGGCAGTTTTGTGGAATTCAATGCTTTTCAGGGGGTTGAACGAACCGGCAGCGGCGTTGTAACCGGCTATGCGGTTATAGCAGGCCGTTCGGTGTTTGTATATGCGCATGAAACGGAATCGCTGCATGGCGCGTTTGATGAACAGCAGGCTGAAAAAATCTGCGGTTTACTGAATCGCGCGCTGCAAACGGGCACCCCGGTGGTGGGAATCCTCAGCTCTGACGGTGCGCAGTTAGGCGATGGTTTGCATGCTGCGGCTGGTTACGGCAGGATTATCACGGCTGCTGCAAAAGCATCGGGCGTCATTCCGCATATTTTAGTCGTAGACGGGCCGGCAGTGGGCGCAATGGCATTATATGCGCAGTGCGCAGATATCGTTGTGGCTAATGAAGGCAGCAGCTACAGTGTGGCGACTGCATCCGGCGCACAGCTTAGCGCTCAGGAGGCTGCTGCGGCAGGCGTTGCGGCCTATGCGGCGGGAAATGCGCAGCAGGCCGATGCGTTCGTTCGCAGCGCGCTTCAATATCTGCCGGATAATAATCTTACGGCTTCGGAGTATGTTGACACGGCTGACGACATTAACCGTCTTTGCCCGGAGCTGAATGCGCTGGCAGATACGGCCTATGATGTAAAAGATATTATCAAAGCTGTTGCTGATGCCGGACTGTTTTTAGAGCTTTACAGCGAATATGCGCCCGAAATGGTTACTGCTTTTGCGGCCATTGGCGGGCAAAGCGTGGGAATTGCGGCAAATCAGCATAAAGTAAACGGAGGGAAAATTACCGCAAACGCGGCAAAGAAGGCTGCGCGTTTTGTGAATTTGTGCGACAGCTTGGGAATTCCTTTAATTTTGCTGTGCGACAGCGAAGGCTTTGCTTCTGAAAAAGAAGCGGAGCTTGGCGGAATGGCCGGTGCTGCTGCAAAACTGCCGTTTATGTTGGCGCAGGCTAAAGTTCCGGTGATTACCGTCGTTCTTTCGGAGGCTATCGGAAGCGCATATATTGCCATGGGAAGCAAGAGCATAGGGGCAGATGTCGCGTATGCATGGGCTGATGCAGCTATTGGTCTGCTTAGGCCCGCACAGGCTGTTGCGTTATTGAAGGGGGAAGCGCTCAAGGCAAGCGCCGATCCGATCGCGCAGCGCGCAGAGCTTGCAAAATCCTATGCAGAGGAAAGCATGAACGCGCTGGAAGCGGCGAAGCTTGGATATATTGACGAACCGATCGAACCCGCGTATACGCGCATGTATCTTGCGGCGGCATTGGAGGCGCTTTATAATAAACGTGAGCAGCAGTCTTTTAAAAAGAACGCTGTGCTGCCGTTATAATCGGAGGGATAGCAATGAGGTTTGTTTTGGCTGAGGCGGGAATGGACTTTGATTTTCCCAATATGGGCAATCGCTTTGTAGAAAGCCTTTTGGTAACGGTATTCGGCGTTGCGGTTGTGTTTATTATGCTGTTCATTTTGGTGCTGTTTATAGAGGCTTTTCATAAAGTGCTGGAGCTTTCTAAAAGGGAAAATAAAAAAAGCAAGAAGGCTGTGCCTGTACAGACAGCGATAGTTTCGCAGGAGCAAGTTAATGTGAAAACGGATGAGGAGCCGGACGAGGCGGAGATTGCGGCAATCGTAAGCGCAGTGGCTATGTGCAGCGGCATGAGTGAAAAGCAGTTTGTGCTGCGGGGGATACGCAGAAAAAAAGAGTCGTCTTGGCGTTCTGTAATTTAATAGGAGGAAATATATGATGCGTAAGTTTGATGTTAAAGTAAACGGAAAAAGCTATGAAGTGGAAATCGAGGAGATTGGAGCAGGTTATGTGCCGGCGCAGCCGCAGCAGCCTGTTGCGGCGCGCGCGGAGGCCGCGCCATCTGCGCCTGCGGTTCAGGCAGAAGCGCCCAAGGCGGCTGTGTCTGGCGGGGAAACGATTAATGCGCCGCTTCCGGGAAATATTTTAGATGTAAAGGTTGCTGCGGGAGACAACGTTAAGAGCGGTCAGATTCTGATGATTCTTGAAGCTATGAAAATGGAAAATGAAATTCTTGCACCGCATGACGGTGTAATTGCATCGGTTGCCGTGCAAAAGGGTGCGACGGTCGGTTCAGGGGATGTTCTGGCTTCCTTTAAGTAATGCAGGGAGGTATCTGAGACTATGTTTTCATTACTGAATGCAGCGTCAGAACAGGGAATCAATATCGGCGATGCAATTACAAAGCTTTTGCAGGATACGGGCTTTGCAAATTTGGATTGGCGTTATTTTGCCATGATCGCAGTTGCGTGTGTTCTGCTTTATCTTGCAATTGCGAAAAAGTTTGAACCGTTGCTGTTAATTCCGATTGCGTTTGGAATGCTGCTTGCGAATCTGCCGCTCTCCGGCGTTTATGATGCTCCAGTGTATTATTTGGACGAAGCACAGGTAACGGGGCTTGATTTTATCAGCCAGTATAATGCAATGAAGACAACAAACGGCGGTTTGCTGTACTATTTGCACGAAGGTGTTTCATTGGGAATATATCCGTGCTTGATCTTTATTGCGGTGGGAGCGATGTCTGATTTTGGGCCGTTGATTGCAAATCCGAAAAGCTTGCTGCTTGGCGCGGCTGCGCAGGGCGGGATTTTTCTGACGTTTATTTTGGCGCGCGGGTTCTTTAATTTTACATTGGCAGAGGCTGCAAGCATCGGTATCATCGGCGGAGCTGACGGACCGACTGCAATTTTTCTTACGGGTAAATTAGCGCCGCATTTGATGTCTGCGATTGCAGTTGCTGCATACTCGTATATGGCGCTTGTTCCGGTTATTCAGCCGCCTATTATGAAACTGCTTACAACAAAAGAGGAACGTTCCATAGTGATGGAACAGCTGCGGCCTGTTTCTAAAACGGAGAAAATTATTTTCCCGGTAGCGGTAGCGATTATCATTATTTTGCTGCTGCCGTCCACAGCGCCGCTGATTGGCTGCCTGATGTTCGGAAACCTTTTAAGAGAGTGCGGGGTTGCCGATCGCTTGAGCAAGACTGTGCAGAATGAGCTGTGCAATATTGTAACGATCCTTCTGGGCGTTTCGGTTGGAGCCACCGCGGAAGCGACAAACTTTCTTTCTCTGCAGACACTCAGTATTATTTTGTTGGGGTTGGTTGCGTTCAGTTTTGCGACAGCCTGCGGTGTTTTGCTCGGAAAGCTGATGTGCAAGATGACGCACGGTAAGATCAATCCGCTGATCGGCGCTGCCGGCGTTTCCGCTGTGCCGATGGCGGCGCGCGTGGCGCAGAAGGTGGGGCAGGAGGCAAACCCGAAGAATTTCTTGCTGATGCATGCAATGGGGCCTAATGTAGCGGGAGTTATCGGTTCTGCGGTAGCTGCGGGCGTGCTGCTTTCTTTG